>NZ_JBEXGM010000008.1:0-95036 GCF_040607335.1 Streptomyces sp. NPDC005303
GCCTCCGGGGTGGCTCGGGCGCTCGGGTGTGCCATCAGAGTGGGGGGCGGGGCGGGGCCCCCCGGCCCCCCCCCCCCTCTTTTGCTCTGTCGGCGACCTGTAGGCCCGTGTAGGCGGCCTGTCGGTGGTTTGTCGGTGGGGGCTGGCACTGTCCTCGGTATGACGCGAATCGACAAGAACCCCCAGAGCGGGGACTCCGCCGTTTCCGTGCGGGGGCTGGTCAAGCACTACGGCGAGACCAAGGCGCTGGACGGCGTCGACCTGGACGTGCGCGAGGGCACCGTGATGGGTGTGCTCGGGCCGAACGGCGCCGGTAAGACCACCCTCGTACGCATTCTCTCCACCCTCATCACCCCGGACGCCGGGCAGGCCACCGTCGCCGGTTACGACGCGGTGCGCCAGCCCCGTCAGCTGCGGCGGGTCATCGGGCTCACCGGGCAGTACGCCTCGGTGGACGAGAAGCTGCCGGGCTGGGAGAACCTGTACATGATCGGGCGGCTGCTCGACCTGCCCCGCAAGGAGGCCCGCACCCGGGCCGACGAGCTGCTGGAGCGGTTCTCGCTCACGGACGCGGCGAAGCGGCCGGCGAGCACCTACTCGGGCGGTATGCGGAGGCGCCTCGACCTCGCCGCCTCGATGATCGGGCGCCCCCAGGTGCTGTTCCTGGACGAGCCCACCACCGGTCTCGACCCGCGCACCCGCAACGAGGTGTGGGACGAGGTCAAGCGGATGGTCGGGGACGGCGTGACCGTCCTGCTGACCACCCAGTACATGGAGGAGGCCGAGCAGCTCGCCTCCGAGCTGACCGTCGTGGATCACGGCAAGGTCATCGCCGACGGCGCCATCGAGGAGCTCAAGGCGAAGGTCGGCGGACGCACACTGCGGGTACGGCCCCTGGATCCGCAGCAGTTGCAGCCGCTCGCCGGGTGGATCGACGAGCTCGGCATCACCGGGCTGGCCACCTCCACCGTGGACTCCGAGAGCGGCGCCCTCATCGTCCCGATCCTCAGTGACGAGCAGCTGACCGCCGTGGTCGGCGCGGTCACCGCGCGTGGCATCACGCTCTCCTCCATCACCACCGAACTGCCCAGCCTGGACGAGGTGTTCCTGTCGCTCACCGGCCACCGCGCCAGTGCCCCGCAGGACACCGTCCCCACCGACACTCGCGAGGAGGTCGCCGTATGAGCGCCGCAACCGCAACCGCCACCACCGTCGACGCCGACGCCCGGATCCCCCTGCGCGGGCACCTCCGGCACACCGGCGCCCTCGTCCGCCGCAACCTGCTGTGGATCCGCCAGGACCCGGAGTCGATGTTCGACGCCCTGCTGATGCCGGTCGTCTTCACCCTGCTGTTCGTCTTCGTCTTCGGCGGTTCGATCGGGCAGGCCCTGGGCGGTGGACAGGACGGATACGTCCAGTACGTCATCCCGGGCATGATCGCGATGATGAGCATGACCCTGTCCCAGGGCGTCGGCACCGGCTTCAGCCAGGACTTCAACTCCGGTGTCATGGACCGCTTCCGGTCCCTGCCCATCGGGCGCGGCTCGGTGCTGTTCGCAAAGATCTCCGTGGAACTGCTGCGGATGCTGTTCGCGACCACCGTGCTGATGATCGTCGCCGTCCTGGTCGGCTTCGACATCAACCACTGGGGCGGTCTGTTCGCGGCGGTCGGTCTGTCCGCCGTGTTCGCCTCCTCGATCATGTGGGTGTTCCTCACCCTGGGCGTGGTCCTGAAGAACGCGCAGTCCGTGCAGGCGATGGGCTTCCTGGTGCTGTTCCCGCTCCAGTTCGGCTCGTCGATCTTCGCGCCGACGAACTCCATGCCGGGCTGGCTCCAGCACTTCACCGACTACAACCCGCTGTCCACGCTCGCCGACGCGGCCCGCGGGCTGATGGTGGGCGGCCCGGTCGCGCACGACCTGTGGGTGACGCTCGGCTGGTCGGCGGCGATCACGGCGGTGGCGGCACCGTACGCCATCCACAAGTTCCGTACGAAGAACTGACCGGCCCGGCCTCCCAGGCGTCGGTGCGCGTCACACCAGGGCGGCGGCCTCCTCCGGGGAGAGGCCGTCGCCCTCCGCGTACGCCGACTCGTAGATCGCGTCACCGAGCACCGCGCGCAGCTCCCGCTCGGCCCGGTCGCGCACGGCGCGCTCGATGGTCGTCGGGGCGTGGCCGGGAGGCAGCAGCGCGTCGCCGACCCGGAGGCAGCGGGCGCCGTCACGGGCGCGGGCGCCGCCGTCGGCGCAGGCGAGTGCGAGGCCGGCGGTGTGCAGGTACATGGTGCGCATGTGCGGGGCGATGGTCAGGGCCAGTGGGTCCTCGGACTTCTCCAGCGCCCGGCGGGTCAGCCTCAGACACTCCTCGTAGCAGCCGTCCAGGGCCTCCAGCCAGGCCTCCGAGCCGAGGATGAAGGCGTCGAAGATGACGAAGTGGGCGATGCCGAACTGCTGGCGCAGCAACCGGAGTTGCTCGCGCGCCTCGGGGATGCGGCCGGTCAGGCCGAGCCAGCCCGCGAGGAACATCCGGGAGGCCGGCATCGCCTCGTTGCGGGCCCCGTCCTGGTCGGCGATCACCCCGCGCAGCAGGAGCTCACCGCGTTCGGCCTCCCCCGTCTCCAGCAGCGCGCTGCCGAGGCGGGCGTTGAGCACGGACCTCTGGGCGCGGGCACCGAGTTGTTCGGCGCGCTCGATCGCCCTCTCGTAGTCCTCGGCGGCGGCACGCCACTTGCCCTTGCGCTCATGGGCCTCGGCACGCGCGGAGAGCGCCTCCGCGGTGCCCCACACATCGCCGAGCCGCTCGTAGATCTCCAGCGCCTCCTCGGCGTCCTGGATGGCGTCTCCGGCCCAGTCGGAGCGGTTGGCGAGCAGGTTGGCCCGCCACTGGAGGGCGGCGGCCAGCTCCCACTCGTAGCCCGGCGTGGCCCGGCAGGTGTCGACGGTCGCCTTGATGACGTCCCGCAGCCGGTCCATGTCCCCGGTGAGCATGATGGCGAAGAACCACAGGGAGCCCGGCATCCGGCAGGTCTGCGCCATGCCGGGCTGGTAGGTGGCGGCGATGGACCGCAGCTTCGCCTGCGCGTGCTGGTTCTGCCAGGCGTCCAACTCGGTGTCCATGCAGGCGAGATGGACGAGGTGGGCGCCGCGCCGGGCCTCTTCCAGAACCTCGCCGGTCCACGGCGGCGGAGTGTCCGTGCAGCGCTCCCACACCGGCGCGGCGGGGCGGACCGGCTCGGTGAAGGGGTCGGGGCCGAGGCCCTGGACCTCGCGGGACCAGTTACGGGCCTCGATGCGCAGGTCGCGCATCTGCCAGTACCAGGCAAGCGACAGCACCAGACACAGCCCTTCCTGCTCGTCGCGGTAGGCGACGGCGCGGCGCAGGGCGGAGCGGAGGTTCTCGTACTCGCGCTCCAGGCGCTCGATGGCGGCGAGCTGGCCGGGACCGCGAAGCAAAGGGTCGGTGGTACGGGCGAGTTCGCGGTAGTACGTCAGATGCGCGCGCTCGGCGTCGGTGCGTGCGCCGTCCGTCTCGTCGAGGCGCTCACCGGCGTACTCACCGACCGTCTCCAGGAGCCGGTAGCGCATCTCACCGTCTCCCGAAGGGGCCGCCACCACAAGGGACTTGTCGACGAGCGAACCGAGCGCGTCCAGCGCGGCCGGGCCGCACACGGCCTCGGCCGCGGCCAGGTCGCAACCGCCGGCGAACACCGAGAGCCGCCGCAGGACGTCCCGTTCCTCCTCGTCGAGCAGGTCCCAGGACCAGTCGACGACGGCCCGCAGGGTCTGCTGGCGGGGCAGCACGGTACGGCTGCCGGAGGTGAGCAGCCGGAAACGGTCGTCGAGCCGGTCCGCGATCTGACGTGGGGTCAGCATCCGTAGCCGGGCGGCGGCGAGCTCGATACCGAGGGGCAGACCGTCCAGGCGCCGGCAGATCTCGGCGCAGGCCGCCGCGGTCTCCTGGTCGGCGTCGACCCGGAATCCGGGCCGGGCCGCGGCCCCCCGGTCGGCGAGCAGCCGCAGCGCGACCGGCTCGGGCAGGGGTTCCACAGGGCGCAGCAACTCCCCGGGTATGCCGAGGGGTTCACGGCTGGTGGCCAGCACGGTCAGCCCCGGACAGCGCTCCAGGAGCGTTTCCGCCAGCCGCGCGGCCGCGTCGACGACATGCTCGCAGTTGTCGAGGATCAGCAGCATGCTGCGCCGGCCGCAGTGCTCCGCGAGCCGCTCGACGGGGTCGTCGAGCCGCTCGCTGCCTGCCACGCGCATCGCCTCGGCACCGGCGCCGTACAGCACGGTCTCGCGGGCGCCGACGGCGGTGAGCACGGCCTCGGGCACGGCGTCGGGGTCGTCGACCGGCGCGAGCTCGGCCAGCCACACGCCGTCCCGCACCGCCTCTCCCACGGCCTCGGCGGCCTCCTGCGAGAGCCGGGTCTTCCCGGCCCCGCCCGGCCCGAGCAGCGTGACCAGCCTGGCGGTCGTGAGGTCGCCCCGGATGGCATCGATGTCGGCCTCCCGGCCGACGAAGGAGGTGAGACGGGCACGGAGGTTGCCGGAGGGAGGGGCGGGGGCGGCGGTCGGAGGGGCGGGGGCGGCAGCGGATCCGCTCGCCCCGTTCCTCCCGAGGGCCACGGCGGGCACCCGGCCGCCCGGAGCGCCCGCAGCGGATGGCTCCGGCCGCAGCAACTCGCCGTGCAGTGCCCGCAGTTCGGCCCCCGGGTCCGCACCCAGCCGGTCCGCGAGCAGCTGTCGTACGGACTCGTACGCGGCCAGTGCCTCGGCCGTGCGGCCCGTGTCGCGCAGGGCACGCAGGCGGAGGCACTGGAGGGGTTCGTCCAAGGGGTGGGTGTCGCAGAGGGCGGTCAGTTCGGGCAGGGACTGGTCGGCGTGGCCGAGGGCGAGCGCGGCGGTGTGCCGGGCGCGCAGGGCGTCCAGCCGGCGGGCCTGTGCGCGGGCGGCCTCGGCCGTACGGTCGGGAAGGTCGGCCAGGGCCGGGCCCCGCCACAGGGCGAGGGCGTCGTCCAGGAGCACGGCCGCCTTGGCGGGGTCGCCGTCGGTCAGCGCCCGCATGCCGTCACCGGCGAGCCGCTCGAATCGGTGCAGGTCGATGTCTTCCGGCGCGGCGGTCAGCCGGTAGCCGCCGTCCACGGAAGCCACGGCGTCCGGGCCGAGCGCCCGCCGCAGCCGCCCCACCAGCGCCTGCACCGCGCCCGTCGCGTCGGCGGGCGGGTCGCCGTCCCACACCTCGTCCACCAGGAGGCTCACCGGCACGGTACGGCCGGGCCGCAGCGCGAGAACGGTCAGCAGCGCGCGCAGGCGCGTCCCGCCGACCGGGACGGTCGTACCGTCGGAGCGGAGTGCTTGCGTGGTGCCGAGGATGCGATAGCGCACGGGGTCCATTGTCTCTGCTGGGGTCGGGGCCGGTCACGGGGTTCCGCTCGCGGGGTGTCGGCGGATCGGTCGCCGTGGGATCGTCGCAGTCAGCGCCGGCCGGAAGCTCCCGCCCCACCGCCCCGGGGTCAGGCCTTGCTCAGCCCCGCCAGCAGCTTGGCCAGTGCTTCGGACGGAAGGCCCGCCGTCTCCGTACCGGGCGGTGAGCCGGGCGGGATGTTCCGGGTCCTGCGGACGGCGTGCGACAGCTTCGAGTCCGTGTCCGGAACCTCCAGGGTGACCACGAGCCCCGCCTCGGACCGCGCGCCTCCGCCGCCGGCGAACCACTTGGGGCTCGTGTCCACCGACCGCAGCGACCGGCGCCCCGGCACCGGCTCCCAGGTCCTCGAACCCGGCTCCGTCTCGCCGTACTCCTGTGTCACGACCTGCACGCACCGCACCCGGCCCCGGACCTCGGGCAGTCGCCCCCCGTGCGTCTCGACCGTGAGCAGCCCGACAAGTGGAGCGGAGCCGCCCGGTGCCGCCGCGCTCTCCCCGACTCCGACGACCAGGCCGTTCCTGTCCCGAAGCACCCGCCCGGCACCCTGTTCCACCGGCCCGACGAGCTCGGTGAGCTGATCCCGCCAGCCGCCCCCGAGGACGTCGGCGGCGGCATGGCACAGCAGCGGCCAGCCCACCTCCTCCCCCACCGAGAACGGCGTACCGCAACACTCCATCTGCCAGTCCGCGTAGAACACGTGCCACAGCCCCATGTCCCCAGCCTTCCACGGAACCCCCGCCCCGCCCCAAGACGTTTTCACCTGTGCCCGGTACCGTCGGGCAGTCCCACCGCGTGCATGTCCAGTCCAGGGAGCCCCATGACCACCGCCACCACCCGCCACAGCGACCGGCGGATCAGCCCGGTCTTCATCGGGATCGTCGCCGTGACGGCGGTGACGGGCTGGGCCACCTGGACCGGCTTCGCCGAGAAGCCCGGTGTCGCCGTGTTCCTGTTCGTGACCGGCGCCTGGGTCGTGTCCCTGTGTCTGCACGAGTACGCCCACGCCCGCACCGCCCTGCACAGCGGCGACATCACGATCGGCGCCAAGGGCTACCTCACGCTGAATCCTCTGAAATACACGCATGCCCTGCTCAGCATCGTGCTCCCCGTCATCTTCGTGATCATGGGCGGCATCGGTCTTCCCGGCGGCGCGGTCTTCATCGAGCGCGACCGGATCCGGGGCCGCTGGCGGCACAGCCTGATCTCGGCGGCGGGCCCCCTCACGAACGTCCTGTTCGCGATCGCCTGCACGGCCCCGTTCTGGCTGGACGCCCTCGACGGCGTACCACTGGAGTTCCGCTTCGCGCTGGCCTTTCTCGCCCTGCTCCAGGTCTCGGCCGCGATCCTGAACTTCCTGCCGGTCCCGGGCCTGGACGGCTACGGCGTCATCGAGCCGTGGCTCTCGCACGGCGTCAAGCGCCAGATCGAGCCCTTCGCGCCCTTCGGCCTGCTGTTCGTGTTCGCGCTGCTGTGGGTGCCGCAGGTCAACAGCGTGTTCTTCGACCTGGTCGACGCGGTCCTGCGCGGACTCCAGGTCGACCCCGGTGAGGCCTCGTTCGGCTGGAGCCTCTACCGCTTCTGGACCTGAGCGGCCCTGCCCCGCTTGAGGTAGTACCAGCACATGTTGGACGAGAGCCCCGCCAGCAGCACCCACACGATCCCCAGCCAGCTGCCCTGCGTGAAGGAGACGACGGCCGCCGCGACGGCGAGGAGGCAGACGGCGAGGGCGTAGAGGGCGAGGCGGGGCATGTCGTCGGGCTCCTGTCGGGGGGACACGGCTGCGTTACGCGGTCCAGTGTCCCCCATCGCCTCAGACGTCCGTGACCCGCAGCCCCGCGTGCGCCTTGTACCGCCGGTTGACCGAGATCAGGTTGGCGACCAGCGACTCCACCTGGTGGGCGTTGCGCAGCCGGCCCGCGAAGATGCCGCGCATGCCGGGGATACGGCCGGCCAGCGCCTGCACGATCTCCACGTCGGCCCGCTCCTCACCGAGCACCATGACGTCGGTGTCGATCTCCTCGACCTCCGGGTCCTGGAGCAGCACGGCCGACAGATGGTGGAAGGCGGCGGTGACCCGCGAGTCCGGCAGCAACGAAGCGGCCTGCTCGGCGGCACTGCCCTCCTCCGGCTTCAGCGCGTAGGCGCCCTTCTTGTCGAAGCCGAGCGGATTGACGCAGTCGACGACGAGCTTGCCGACGAGTTCCTCGCGCAGCGACTCCAGGGTCTTGCCGTGGCCGTCCCAGGGCACGGCGACGATCACGATGTCGCTGCGGCGCGCGGTCTCGGCGTTGTCGGCACCCTCGACACCGTGCCCGAGTTCACCGGCGGCGGCCTGGGCGCGGTCGGCGGCACGTGAGCCGATGATCACCTTCTGTCCGGCGCGGGCCAGCCGGTAGGCGAGGCCCTTGCCCTGCGGCCCGGTCCCGCCGAGCACGCCGACGACGAGCCCGGAGACGTCGGGAAGGTCCCAGGGGTCCTTGGCGGGAGCCTTCTGTGCAGCACTGTCGGTAGAGGTCATGGGCCCGACTTTACGTCCGCCCCGCTCGCCCCGGCCGGTCGGGTGAGCCGCGTCACGGGCACCCGCCCGAGGCGATCCGTCGTTCTCCGTGTCTCGCTGCCCGGTTCGGGCGAATCCGGGGTGAACCGCGGGTCACGGACGTCCGCTTGCGGCAGGATGCGGCCCCATGGACGCCGTACGGGTCGCGCTGCTGCGTGAGGTGCTCGCCGGGACCGAGTGGCTGGGAGCCACGCGACGCTTCGCGTGCGTGCTGCGCGGCTCGGTGGTCTCGCACGGCGGCGGACTGCTCCTGGTCGGCACGCCGGAGTACGAACCGTGGCATCTGGCGGCCCACCTGGTCGACGAGGCCGCCTGGTCGGGCACCCCGGAGCTAGCCCCCACTCTCGTACGCCATGACGCGCGCCCTTCCGACCCCCCGCATCTGTCGGTCGGGCCGGGGCGGCTCGCGGCGGCCCGGCGCGGCGAGACCCTGCTGGTGGTGTCCCCGAACCGGGCGGGCGCCCCGCTGCTGGAGCAGGTCCACGACGCCCGGCGGGCCGGTGCGACGGTCCTCTCCCTCGGTCCCGGTGAGGGTGAACTCGCCGCGATGGCCCACGAGTCGCTGGCCGTGCCGGAGGGCACGGACCTCGATCTGGACACCGTGCAGCACCTGGTGAGCGCGGCGGCCGGGGAGAACGCCGTCCCCACGCCCCGGGGCCGACGGCGGTTCCGGGACCGGCTGTCGAGACTGGCCGACCAGCTGACGGCACCGCCTCCGGCGCGCTGGTAGCCGCGAAAAGCGGTTGCCGACCGGGACGCCGCCCCGGACCATGACGGGTCGTGACCGACGACGCCCCTGGACCCCGTTCCGGCCTGCGCGCGATGCTTCCCGACCTCGCCCCCTGGCGGGCCTCCCGGGACTTCCGGCGGCTGTGGTACTCGGGGCTGATCTCGAACTTCGGCAGCTTCCTGACCTTCGTGGCGCTGCCGGTGCAGCTGAAGGACCTGACCCGGTCCGCGGCGGCGGTGGGCGCGATCGGGGCCGTGGAGTTGATCCCCCTCCTCGTCTTCGGTCTGTACGGCGGCGCGCTCGCGGACGCCTGGGACAAGCGGAAGCTGATCGTGTGGACCGAGGTGGGGATGGGCCTGCTCAGCGCGGCCCTGCTGCTCAACGCGCTGCTCCCGCACCCCGCCGTCTGGCCGCTGTATGTCGTCGCCGCCCTGTCCTCCGCCCTGGTCTCGGTGCAGCGCCCGGCGCTGGATTCCCTCTGGCCCCGGATCGTGGCCCACGACCACCTCCCGGCGGCGGGCTCGCTGAACTCCTTCCGCTGGACGGTCGGCGGGGTCGCGGGCCCGGCGCTGGCGGGCGTGGTGGTGGCCTACGCGGGCCTCGGCTGGGCGTACGGCGCGGACCTGCTGACGTTCGTCGTCTCGGTCGCGCTGGTCGTACGGATCGCCGCCGCCCCCGCCTCCCACGAAGCGGCGAAACCCTCCCTGAAGGCCATCGCGGAGGGCGCGAGGTACGCCTGGAGCCGCAAGGAACTCCTCGGCACCTACGCCGTCGATCTCGCCGCGATGTTCCTGGCGATGCCGCTGGCCCTGCTGCCGTTCCTGGCGGACGAACTGGACGCGCAGTGGTCGCTGGGCCTGATGTACGCGAGCGTCCCGTTCGGCGCCCTGCTGGTGAGCCTGGTCAGCGGCTGGACCGCGCGGATCCGTCGGCACGGGCGGATGGTGGTGCTGTCGGCAGCCCTGTGGGGCCTGGCGATCGCGGCGGCCGGAGTGATGGACGACGTATGGCTGGTGCTGCTGTTCCTGACCGTGGCCGGCGGCTGCGACATGGTCAGCGGGATCTTCCGGGGGATCATGTGGAACCAGACGATCCCGGACGAGCTGCGCGGGCGGCTGGCCGGGATCGAACTGCTGTCGTACTCGGTGGGCCCGACCGTCGGCCAGGTCAGGGCCGGTGGTTTCGCCGCGTGGTGGGGCGTGCGGACGTCGGTCTGGTCGGGCGGGGTGCTGTGCGCGGGGGCGGTGGGGCTGCTGGCCCTGTGCCTGCCGAAGCTGATGTCCTACGACGCCCGGACGGACGAGCACGCGGCACACGTGCGGGAGCAGCGAGCCGCCGCCCGGGTGTGATCAGTCGTCCTCGCGGCCCCCCGCCGGGGCGTCGTGCCACTTCGGGTCGTTCTCCCACTCGAGGTTGCGCTCGCGGGCCGTCTCCATCGCCTGCTCCGCTTCCTTTCGGCTCGCGTACGGCCCGAAGCGGTCCTTGGCCGGGCACTCGGGCCCTTCCTCGACCTTCTTGTGCTCCAGGCAGTAGTACCACTCGCCCGGCTTGCCGACCGTACGCTTCTTGAACAAGGACATGACCTGCTCCTCTCGCCATCGACATGTTCCCCCATCGCCGCTGGATAGACTCGTCCCCATGTCTGGCCAGTCGCTGCTCGTGCCCGGGGAACTGTCCCCCACCCGTTCCGTGCCCGGAAACATCCGTCGCCCCGAGTACGTCGGCAAGCCCGCGCCGACGCCGTACACGGGTCCGGAGGTGCAGACCCCGGAGACCGTAGAGGCGATGCGGATCGCCGGCCGTATCGCGGCCCGGGCGATGGCGGAGGCCGCGAAGCTGATCGCGCCCGGGGTGACCACCGACGAACTGGACAAGGTGGCGCACGAGTACATGTGCGACCACGGCGCCTACCCGTCGACGCTCGGCTACCGGGGTTTCCCCAAGTCCCTGTGCACGAGCCTCAACGAGGTGATCTGCCACGGCATTCCGGACTCCACCGTGCTCCGGGACGGCGACATCATCAACCTCGACGTGACGGCCTACATCGGCGGGGTGCACGGCGACAACAACGCCACGTACCTGGTGGGTGACGTCGACGAGGAGAGCCGGCTGCTGGTCGAGCGGACCCGGGAGTCGCTGGCCCGCGCGATCAAGGCGGTCAGGCCGGGGCGTCAGATCAACATCATCGGCCGGGTCATCGAGTCGTACGCCAAGCGCTTCGGGTACGGAGTCGTCCGCGACTTCACGGGCCACGGCATCAACTCCTCCTTCCACAGCGGCCTGATCATCCCGCACTACGACAGCCCGCACGCGACGACGGTCATCCAGCCCGGCATGACGTTCACGATCGAGCCGATGCTGACGCTCGGGACGCACGAGTACGACATGTGGGACGACGGCTGGACGGTCGTCACGAAGGACCGCAAGCGCACGGCCCAGTTCGAGCACACGCTGGTGGTGACGGAGACGGGGGCGGAGATCCTGACGCTGCCGTAGTCGGCGTGGGCCTCAGCGCTCCAGGAAGACCCGTCCGCCCACCTCGACCCAGCCGCCCGGCTGTGGAGCCGTGAGGATCTGGGAGCCGGCGCCCTGGACGATGTTCAGGGCCCGCCCCAGGCTGTCGGTGAGCTGGAGGGCCGCCGCACCGGTGGCCTCGTCCTCCTCGACGCCGTCGCCCCGGCCGGGAAAGCCACGGGCCCGGATCCGCCCGGCGGCCTCGTCCTCCCAGGCCCAGGCGTAGATCCACTCCCCCGGCGGCGGGACGGCGAGATCGTCCACCTCGGCGGCGGTGCCGTACTGCCGGAACGTCCGGGGCGCCGCCCACTCGGCCCGCGCCTCGATCCAGCTGAACTCCCCGTCGAGCCGGGTACCGACGACGCCGGCGGGTGTGACGAGCTCGGGCACGTCGAGCAACCAGGCGGCGCCGACGCACGGGTACCCGGCGAACGCCAGCCGCGCGGAGGGCGTGTAGATGTCGATGACGCCGCGCTCGGGATCGTCGACGAACACGGTCTCGCTGAACCCGAGCTTCGCGGCGAACGCCTGCCGCTCGTCCCGGTCCGGCAGCACGGACCCCTCGCGGACGACGCCCAGCTCGTTGCCGTAGCCGCCGTTCGCCGCGCAGAAGACGCGCAGCACGTCGTAGTCAGTCACGGGGGAATTGAAACATCCGCGGCGAAGCACCATGGAACGGGTGAGGGCGCACGCCCCCCGCGCGGAACCTTTGACCTTCCTTTGACCTTCTCTTGGTGTCTGTTTTGAGCCATCTCGCGGTATCACTCAGGTAAGCCTCAGATAAGTTAGGCTAGCCTCACTTACTTTGTGATGCCCGTCACGTGATGTTTCAGCCAGCACCAGGAGCCCGCATGCGAGCCGCCAGACTGTCCGTCGTCACCGCCACCGCCGTGGCGGCCCTGACCGCCGTCACGGGGTGCACGGAAAAGGGAAGCTCCGGCGACAGCGACCGCGTGATCGACGTGACCGCCACGGACAGCAAGTGCGAGGTCTCCAAGAAGGAGTTCCCGGCCGGCCACGTGGAACTCGCGATAGAGAACAAGGGCTCCAAGGTCACCGAGGTCTACGTCCTGTTCCCGGACGACCGGATCGTCACCGAGCGGGAGAACATCGGCCCGGGCACCAGGCAGAAGGTCACCGCCGAGGTGAAGGCCGGTGCCTACACGATCGCCTGCAAGCCCGGCATGAAGGGCGACGGCATCCGCCAGGAGGTCACTGCCACCGGCGGGACCGCGGCCAAGCGCGACCCGCGCCTCGACGCCGCCGTCGCCGCGTACCGCAAGTACGCGCAGGAGCAGGCCGACGCGACCCTGCCGCTGGCGAAGACCTTCGCCGCCGCGGTCAAGGCCGGGGACCTGGAGGCCGCCAAGAAGGCCTACGCCCCCTCCCGCATCGGCTGGGAGCGCACCGAGCCGGTCGCCGAGTCCTTCGGTGACATCGACCCGAAGGTCGATGTGCGCGCGGACGGCCTGGAGGACGGCCAGAAGTGGACCGGCTGGCACCGCCTGGAGAAGTCCCTCTGGCAGGACAAGAAGATCACCGCCTTGGACAAGACCCTCGCCGACCAGCTGATCACCGACCTCACCGACTGGCAGAACCGGGTCGGCAAGGCGGACATCACCCCGACCTCCATGGCCAACGGCGCCAAGGAACTCCTCGACGAGGTCGCCACCGGCAAGGTCACCGGCGAGGAGGAGCGCTACTCGCACACCGACCTCGTCGACTTCAAGGCCAACGTCGAGGGCGCCGAGAAGTCGTACGAGCTGCTGAAGCCGGTCGCCAAGGAGAACAACGCCGCCCTGGTCACCGAGCTCGACAAGCAGTTCGCGGCGATCGACACGCTGCTGGACAAGTACCGCGCCGACAAGACGTCCTACGACTTCACCTCGTACGACAAGGTCGGCGACGCCGACCGCAAGCAGCTCTCGGACGCTGTGAACGCGCTCGCGGAACCGCTGTCCAAGCTCGCCGCCGCCGTCGTCACCAAGTCCGCCTGAGGCCGGGGCCATGACGGACACGGAGGAAACCACGGCTCCCTCGCGCCGCGCGCTCATCGGCTGGGGCGGGGCCGGGCTCGCGCTCGGTGCCGCCGCGGCCGGCGGCGCCGTCGCGATGACCCGCACCGGGGACGACATCACCCCGACCGCCGCCGACGCGGGTGCCGCCGTGGAGTTCCACGGCACCCACCAGGCCGGCATCGCCACGCCCGTACAGGACCGGCTGCACTTCGCCGCGTTCGACGTGACGACCGAGGACCGCGCCGAGTTCGTGCAGATGCTCAAGGACTGGACGGCCGCGGCCCGCCGGATGACCGCGGGCAAGGCGGTCGGTGAGGGGGCGTACGGCGGTCTCGCCGAGGCCCCGCCGGACGACACCGGGGAGGCGCTCGGGCTCAAGCCGTCGCGGCTGACGCTGACGATCGGCTTCGGGCCGTCCCTCTTCGGGAAGTTCGACCTGGCCGATCAGCGGCCCGAGGCGCTCGTCGACCTCCCCCAGTTCGCCGGGGACAACCTCGACAAGAACCGCAGCGGCGGCGACCTGTGCGTCCAGGCCTGCGCGGACGACCCGCAGGTCGCCGTGCACGCGATCCGCAACCTGGCCCGGATCGGTTTCGGCAAGGTCGTCATCAGATGGTCGCAGCTCGGCTTCGGCAAGACGTCCTCGACCACACCCGACGCGCAGACCCCGCGCAACCTGATGGGCTTCAAGGACGGCACCCGCAACATCGCGGGCACGGAGACCGACCGGTTGAAGAAGTTCGTGTGGGCGGACGGCAAGGACGCGGACTGGATGGCCGGCGGCTCCTACCTCGTCGCCCGCCGCATCCGCATGCACATCGAGACCTGGGACCGCACCTCCCTGCAGGAGCAGGAGGACGTCTTCGGCCGCGACAAGGGCGAGGGCGCCCCGGTCGGCAAGGCGAAGGAGCGCGACAAGCCGTTCCTGCCGGCGATGAAGCCCGACGCGCACGTCCGGCTCGCGCACCCCGACTCCAACGGCGGGGCGACGATCCTGCGCCGCGGCTACTCCTTCACCGACGGCACCGACGGCCTCGGCCGGCTGGACGCGGGGCTGTTCTTCCTGGCGTACATGAAGGACGTCCGCGAGGGCTTCATCCGCATCCAGCGCCATCTGTCCACCGACGCGCTCAACGAGTACATCCAGCACGTGGGTTCGGCGGTCTTCGCCGTCCCGCCCGGCGTCCGTGACACGGACGACTGGTGGGGCAGCACGCTGTTCTCCAAGGAGGCCTGACCCGTGTTCTCCAACTACCTGATCGGTCTGCGCGAGGGACTCGAAGCCAGCCTGGTCGTCTGCATCCTCATCGCCTACCTGGTCAAGACGGGCCGCCGGGACGCCCTGCGGCCCATCTGGATCGGCATCGGCGTCGCGGTCGCGCTCGCCCTCGGCTTCGGGAGCGCGCTCGAATTCGGCTCGCAGGAGCTGACGTTCGAGGCGCAGGAGGCGCTCGGCGGCTCCCTGTCGGTCATCGCGGTCGGCCTGGTGACATGGATGGTCTTCTGGATGCGGCGCACCGCCCGGCACCTGAAGTCCGAGCTGCACGGCAAGTTGGACGCCGCCCTGCAGATGGGCACCGCCGCCCTGGTCGCCACCGCGTTCCTCGCGGTGGGCCGGGAGGGCCTGGAGACCGCCCTGTTCGTGTGGGCGTCGGTGCACGCGGCCGGCGACGGCACCCCGCGCCCGCTGATCGGCGCGGCCCTGGGTATCGCCACGGCGGTCCTCCTGGGCTGGCTGTTCTACCGCGGCGCCCTGCGCATCAACCTGGCCAAGTTCTTCACCTGGACCGGCGGCATGCTGGTCGTCGTGGCCGCGGGCGTGCTGGCGTACGGCTTCCACGACCTCCAGGAGGCGAACTGGCTGCCCGGCCTGACCGACAGGGCCTTCGACATCAGCGACACCATCCCGCCGGACAGCTGGTACGGCACGCTCCTCAAGGGCGTGTTCAACTTCCAGCCGGACCCGACCGTCCTTCAGGTCACGGTGTGGCTGCTGTACTTGATCCCGACGCTCGCACTGTTCCTCGCCCCGGTAGGGTTCGCCTCCGGGAAGGGGAAGGTGAAGGCACCTGATGAGCAGGGATCGCGGCCCTCGAAGGCTCCGCAGGCTTGACCGGAGCGCACTGATAGCAGCCTCTGTGACCGCTTTGTCGTTGACGGCGAGCGGATGCATGGTGGTGCACGGCGAGCGGGAGGTGCTTCCCGCGACCACCAGGGCGGAGGCCGCCAAGGCGCTCCAGCAGTTCACGAACGCGTACAACGCGGCGGACAAGGCGTACGACAGCTCGCTGGACGCCGCCCATGTCACGGGCGCGCTCGGCGCCATCGACGCGGCGCGGCTGAAGGCCGGCAAGGCCAACAGCCCGAGCGGCAACGCCTCGCACACCCCGCTGAAGCTGTCGGACGTGACGTACACCATCCCGAAGAAGGCGGGCTGGCCGCGCTGGTTCGTCGCCGACGCGGCCGGCAACAAGGGCGGCACCGCGCGCTGGCTGCTCGTGTTCACCCGCGACGCCATGGACGAGCCGTTCCAGGTGTCGTATCTGACGCTGGTCGCCGCTGGCAAGGTGCCGGAGTTCAAGAAGGACACGGACGGCTGGGCCGAGGCCATTGCGGTGAACTCGGCCGAACTGGCCGTCCCGCCCGGCGACTTGGGGCAGCAGTACGCGACCTACCTCAAGAGCGGTGGCGAGACCTTCGCGGACGGCGCGTACACCAGCGCCTGGCGGGCGGCGCGTGCGAAGGACGCCAAGCGGCCGGGTCTGGTCACCCAGTACATCGACGAACCGATGACGAGCGGCGACTACGCACCACTGGCCCTGCGGACGGCGGACGGCGGGGCGCTGGTGTTCTTCGCCACGCACCTCTACTCGAAGCTGACGGCCGCCCCGGGCATCTCGATCCCCACCACCGACGACGTGCGGGCCCTGACGACCGGCGAGATCAAGCAGTCCCTGACGATGGAGATCGTCTCCAACTCGGTGGCCCTCGACCCGCCGAAGGGCTCGGGCGACCAGCAGGTCACCGTGCTCGGCCGAATCCAGGGGCTGACATCCGCGAACGGCTCGTAGCGGCCCGGAGGCCGGGCGCTACCGGCGCAGGGGCCAGGCCGCGCTCTCGTGGTCCGGCTCCTCGCCCACATGGCGGGCGCAGGCGTCGGTGAGGACTTCCAGCAGGTTCAGCGGATCGGGCAGCGGGTGTTCGAGGCCGCGCACCCAGTGCACGGTCTGGTCACCGGGCAGCCGGGCGGGCGGTACGAGGACGTAGGAGCCGCGGCAGTGCCAACGCAGGCCGGGATGCTCGTCCGCCGTCTCGGGGTGGCAGTCCAGTTCGCACGGCCACCACTCGTCCTCGTCCTCGGGGGTGCCGCGGGTGAGGGTGAAGAAGAGGAGCCGTCCGTCGTCGCTCTCGGCGACCGGGCCCACATCGATACCGGCTTCCAGGAGCCGCCGCAGGGCCTCCCGTCCGGCCTCCAGGGGCACGTCGAGGACGTCGTGGACCGTGCCGGTCGCGGTGATGAAGTTGGCCTGCGGCTGATGCCGGGCCCAGCGCTCGATCTGCGCGCGGTCGGTGGTCGACTGGGTCTGCCAGGCGAAGGAGACGGGGTGCCGGGCGGGCGTGGGACAGCCGACCCGGTCGCAGGAACAGCGGTATCCGGGGGCGGGGTGCGCGGCGGGCGCGAGCGGGAGTCCCGCTGAGGCGGCGGCCAGCAGCAGGGCCTCACGGCCGCCGTCGTCCCCGGCCGCGGCCTCCTTCGGCCGGCGTCCGCGCAGCCACTGGGAGAGTTTGCCCTGCAGGCCGTTCCGGCCTCCCGACTCCGCGCTCATCTACCACCCTCGCCTCGCTGTCGTGCAAAACAGCATGCCTCATGGTCCCACCTTCCTCTGCTCCGGGGGGCCCTGAGCGGATATGGGAGGTTGGGAACCAATGCCCGATGACCGCGTACGGCTCAGCGCGGCGCGATGCCGTGGAGGGCGTAGTCGACGAGGGTGTCGGTGTAGTCGTAGCTGATCGGGCCGGTGTACTGGAGCCAGCGCTGGGCGAGGGGGGAGACCCAGAGTTCGAGGGCGATGCGCGGGTCGATCTCGGGGCGCACCTGGCCGGCCCGCTGGGCGGCGCGCACCCGGTCGACGTACAGCTGGAGCGAGGGTTCGAGGAGCTTGGTCAGGAAGGCCCGGCCGACTTCCTCGTTGACGACGCCCTCGGCCGCCAGGGCGCGGGAGGGGGCCTCGAAGCGGGGGTCCTTGAGCTGGTCCACGGTGAGCCGCAGTACGGCCTTGAGGTCGGCGGCGAGGTCACCGGTGTCCGGGATGGCGTACGCCTGCTCCGACCCGGCCTCCCGGGCCGCCCGCTCGCTCAGGTCGAGGAACGCCTCCATCAGCACCTCCGCCTTCGACGACCACCAGCGGTAGATCGTCTGCTTGCCGACACCGGCACGGGCGGCGATTCCCTCGATCGTGGTCTTCGGGTAGCCGACCTCGGCGACGAGGTCGAGGGCGGCGTCGTAGATGGCGCGACGGGACCTCTCGCTGCGGCGGGTGGTGTCGGGGGCGGGCTGTTTGACCATGGGGCGACGGTAGCAGGCGGGTGAGACGGGGCGTCTCGTTGTGGGGGGTGGGAGGGGGCCGGGGCTACTACGGCAACGGCCAGGGATCGCCCCATGCCGCGTCCCTCGCCGCCTTGTACAGCTCGCCGTGGCGCTTGGTGACCGTGCGCCGGGACAGCCGCTCGTCGGGCTCGCAGAGGTCGAGGAGGACCTGGCCCTTGCGGATCTGGGGGCGGCGGATCACCCGGGCGGGTGCCGGGGTGGCGGGGAGGCGGGTCGCGGCGACGTAGCTGAACTTCTCGTCCTCGTACGGCAGCGAGCCCCCCTTGACCTGGCGGTGCAGGGAGGAGCGGCTGACCCGGGCCGAGAAGTGGCACCAGTCCTCGCCGGGGACGATCGGGCAGGCGGCGCTGTGCGGACAGGGCGCGGCGACACGGAAGCCGGCGGCGATCAGGCGGTCGCGGGCCTCGATGACGCGGGCGTACCCGGCGGGGGTGCCGGCCTCGACGATCACGACCCCCTGGGCCGACGCCGCCGCGGTGTCCACGAGGGCGGTGCGGTCGTCGGGGGTGAGTTCGTTGAGGACGTACGAGACGGTGACCAGGTCCGTGGCGGGCAGGGTGAGGTCCTTGCCGATCCTGGCGCGCTGCCAGCGGGCGTCGCGCAGGGCCGGGTTGGCGGCGGCGATCTCGCGCCCGAGGGCGAGCGCCGGGTCGGACCAGTCGAGGACGGTGACCGCCCGGTCGCCGGGCCAGGTGGCGGTGACGGCCCAGGTCGCGGCGCCGGTGCCGCCGCCGACGTCGGTGTGGTCGGCGGGGGTCCAGTCCGGGACTGCCTCGGCGAATGCCTCCAGGGCCGCGTGGACCGCCTCGAAGGTGGCGGGCATGCGGTAGGCGGCGTAGGCGGCCACGTCCGCGCGGTCGCGGAGGATGGGGGCGTCGGTGGGGGTGGTTCCGCGGTAACTGGCGATCAGGCGGTCCACCGCCTGTGCGGCCTGCTTGGGCGGCAGGCCGCCGAGAAGGCCGGCGAGGGTGGCGCGGAGGGTCTCGGCCGGGGCTGCGGGGGCGGTCACCCGGTGATTCTAGGGGCGTGCGGCGCGGGGGCGTGCGGCGTGGGGGTCCTCGCCCCGGTCACGCCCGTCCAACCGCTCACCCGGCCCGACCCAGGCAGCCTTTCGCCCGGTCACGGCTGGACGGCCGCGCGGCCCGGTCACGGCCAAGCGACCGCTCCCTCTGCCCAGCCAGGCGACCCTCAGCGACCCCGCCCCCCTGTCGCGACTGGGCGGCCGCTCGCGCCAATCACGGCCAAGCGACCTTTCACCCCGCTACGGCTGGGCGGCCCCTCACTCTGCTGTCGCGACTGGGCAGCCGCTCGCCCGATCACGGCTGGGCGGCCCTTCACCCCGCCGGGGCCAGGCACCCCCTCGCCCGGTCACCGGGCCGCGCTCGCCCGTCCGGACCCGTACGGCGGTCTCGAACGGCGGCTGGGCGGCCGCGCGGCCCTGTCACAGTCAGGCGGCCCGGCCCGTCACCGCCAGGCGGCTCCTTGCCCTGTCACGACAAGGCGACCCTTCGCCCTGCCACAGCCAGGCGACCGCTCCCCCTGCCGCTGCCGGCCGACCCGACCCGTCACGGTCAGGCGGCCCCTCGCCCTGTCATGACCAAGCGACTCTTCGCCCCGCCACGGCCAGGCGACCGCTCACCCCTGCCACTGCCGGCCGACCCAACCCGTCACGGTCAGGCGGCCCCTCGCCCTGTCACGACAAGGCGACCCTTCGCCCCGCCACGGCCAGGCGACCGCTCTCCCTGCCGCTGCCGGCCGACCCGACCCGACCCGTAACGGTCAGGCGGCCCCTCGCCCTGTCATGACCAAGCGACCCTTCGCCCCGCCACGGCCAGGCGACCGCTCACCCCTGCCACTGCCAGCCGACCCAACCCGTCACGGTCAGGCGGCCCCTCGCCCCGCCGCGGCTGGGCGGCCCCTCCCCCCGTCACAGCCGGCCGCGCCTCACCCCCGTCACGGCTGGAAGCCACCCGTCCCCCTGACCGCCCGCGCCACCCGTGTCGCCATCTCGGCCCTCGGGCGGTTGTCCGGTGGGCGTCTCCTCGGGTGGACCGTGTTGGCCAGCAGCACGACGAAAGTGTCCGTCGCCGGGTCCAGGACCAGGGACGTGCCCGTGAAGCCCGTGTGGCCCGCCGCTCCCCGCCCCGCCAGCTCCCCCATGAACCACTTCTGGTCGATGGCGAACCCCAGCCCGGGTGGGGTCAGCAGCAGTTCCACGAAGTCCGGGCCGAGGATGCGGGCGGGGCCGTACGCGCCGCCCGCCAGCAGGGCACGGCAGAAGATCGCGAGGTCGCGGGCGGTCGAGAACAGGCCCGCGTGGCCGGCCACCCCGCCCAGCGCCCACGCGTTCTCGTCGTGGACCACGCCCCGCAGCATCCCCCGGTCCACCTTGGCCCACGGCCGGCGCTGGTCCTCCGTGGCCGCCGCCTCCGGGCAGGGGCCGAAACGGGTGGACGTCATGCCGAGGGGGCGGGTGATGCCCTCGTGGACGAGGACGTCGAGGGGGCGGCCGGTGATGCGTTCGAGGACGTGCTGGAGGAGGAGCGGGTTGAGGTCGGAGTAGGTGTAGGTGCCGGGGACTCCGACGGGCGGCTCGGCGCGCAGGAGGTTCAGGCGGTCCTCCTCGTCGTCGCAGCCGTGGAGCGGGAGTTCGGGGCGCAGTCCCGAGGTGTGGGTGAGCAGTTCACGGACGGTGATGCCGTGGGTCACGGCCGCCGTGAAGTCCGGGAGGTACGCGCCCACCCGCGCGTCGATGCCCAGCGTGCCGCGCTCGATCTGCTGCACCGCCGCCACGGCCGTGAACAGTTTGGTGAGGGAGGCCAGGTCGAAGGGGGTGTCCACCCGGGCGGGGACGCGTTTGTCGTGGGGCAGTTCCACGCCCGCGTCGGCTTCGGGGTCGTAGGAGGCGTAGCGGACGGCCCAGCCCGACGCCTCTTCCACGGCGATCACCGGGCCACGCCCCGCGACCAGGACGGCGCCGGGGGTCCAGGGACGTCGGCCGGTGGTGAGGACGCGGAAATCCCGGACGAGTCGCCGGAGTTCCTCGGGGTCGAGCCCGGCTCGTTCCGGTGTGTCGGTGCGCAGTCTCGGTGCGCTCAGCTCTCTGCTCCCTCCGCGGTCGCACGTCTGTTCCAAGGACGGCACATTGCCATGAAACACAGGAGCGCTACCAGTGCGGCCGCCAGTTGGACGACCGCCATCGGGACGGCGGTGCCCTCTCCGGCCATCCCTACCAGCGGGGAGGCGACGGCGCCGATGAGGAAGGACGACGTGCCGAGCAGGGCGGACGCGGAACCCGCGGAGTGCTTGGTGCGCAGGAGGGCCAGGGACTGGGCGTTGGGGAGGGCGACACCCATCGCGGACATCAGGACGAAGAGACCGGCGGCGACGGGGAACAGGCCCACCTCGCCGAAGACCCCGGTCGTCATCAGCAGCAGCGCCGCGGCCGCCGCCGTCACGACGAGCAGACCCACGCCCAGGACCCGGTCCAGGCCGACCCGGCCCACCAGCACCTTGCCGTTGATCTGGCCGACCACGACAAGGCCGATCGAGTTCACGCCGAACAGCAGGCTGAAGGTCTGCGGGGAGGCGCCGTAGATCTCCTGGACCACGAACGGGGACGCCGAGATGTAGGCGAACAGCGCGGCGAAGGCGAAGCCGCCGGTGAGCATGTAGCCGGTGAAGGGCAGGTCGGCGAGGAGACGGCGCATGGAGTGCAGGGCTTCGCCGACGCCTCCGGTGTGCCGCTCGGCCGCCGGGAGGGTCTCGGGCAGCCTCGCCCACACCAGGGCGGCGAGCAGCGCTCCGATCACCGTCAGGACCACGAACACGCCCCGCCAGTCCGTCACCCGCAGGATCTGCCCGCCGATCAGCGGCGCCACGATCGGCGCGACCCCGCCGATCAGCATCAGGGTGGAGAAGAACCGGGCCATCGCCACGCCGTCGTACAGGTCCCGGACCACGGCCCGGGCGATCACTATGCCCGCGGCGCCCGCGAGACCCTGCACCAGCCGGAAGCCGACCAGGAACTCCACGTTCGGTGCGACGGCGCACAGCGCGGTGGCGACGACGTAGACGAGGAGACCGGCGAGCAGCGGGCGCCTGCGGCCCCAGCGGTCGCTCATCGGACCGACCACCAGTTGCCCGAGCGCCATGCCGAGCAGACAGGCGGTGAGGGTGAGCTGGACGGTGGCGGCGGGCGCGTGCAGGGCGTCGGTGACCTCCGGCAGTGACGGCAGGTACATGTCCATCGCCAGCGGGGGCGTGGCGGTGAGGCCGCCGAGGAGCAGGGTGACGAGCAGCCCGGTGCGGCGCACGGCGACCGAGGGCGGTTCCGTGCCGGCCGCGGCCGTCTGCTGCTCCAGGTGCGGTGTCGGTGCCCCCTGCTCGGGCATGTGCCCCTCCCTCTCCGAGTACTGCGTCGTCCCGGGGAACCCCCCGGACCCCCGGCCACCTATGCTCTCAGCTCGTACAGGGTGGCGACGGTCAGGTGAGCGAGGGTGGAGCCGGGATGACGGAGCAGAGGGTGCGCTGGGGGATTCTGGCGACGGGCGGGATCGCGGCGGCGTTCACCGCGGACCTGGTGGATCTCCCGGACGCGGAGGTGGTCGCGGTGGCCTCGCGCTCCGAGGCCTCGGCGAAGGCGTTCGCGGAACGGTTCGGGATCGAGCGGGCGTACGGCGACTGGGGCGCGCTCGCCGAGGACGCGGACATCGATGTCGTGTACGTCGCCACTCCGCACGCGGCGCATCGCGCGGCCGCCGGGCTGTGTCTGAGCGCCGGACGCAATGTCCTGTGCGAGAAGGCGTTCACGCTGAACACGCGGGAGGCCGAGGAACTGGTCCGGCTCGCGAAGGACCACGGACGCTTCCTCATGGAGGCCATGTGGATGTACTGCAACCCGATGATCCGGCGGCTCAAGGCCCTCGTCGACGACGGCGCGATCGGCGAGGTGCGCACCGTGCAGGCCGACTTCGGGCTCGCCGGCCCCTTCCCGCCCTCGCACCGGCTGCGGGACCCGGCGCAGGGCGGGGGCGCGCTGCTGGACCTCGGGGTGTACCCGGTGTCGTTCGCGCAGCTGCTGCTCGGGGAGCCCTCGGACGTCACGGCGAAGGCGGTGCTCTCCGAGGAGGGCGTCGACCTCCAGACGGGCGCGCTGCTCTCCTGGGACAGCGGGGCGCTCGCGTCCCTGCACTGCTCGCTGACCGGCGGTACGGCCACGATCGCGTCGGTGACCGGCTCGCTGGGCCGGATCGACATCCCCGACGGCTTCTTCCACCCGGACCGTTTCGTCCTGCACCGTGACGGGCGCGAGCCCGAGGAGTTCGTCGCCGACCCGGCCGACGGGCCCCGCAACAGCCTGAAGCACGAGGCCCGCGAGGTCATGCGCGCGCTGCGGGCCGGTGAGACGGAGTCCGCGCTGGTGCCGCTGGAGGGCACCCTCGCGGTGATGCGGACGCTGGACGCGATCCGTGACCGCGTAGGCGTCCGCTATCCCGGCGAGACCGGCGAGATCGGCGAGACCGGTGAGACGGAACTCACGCCGGCTTGAGCCCCTGGTCCCCCACCTCCGTCACGAAGGACGCGGCCGTCGCGATCGGCGCCCCGGGCCTGGACACGTACGGCACGCTCCTGAAGTCGGCCCGGGCGCGCTCGCGGCCCAGCTCGACGGTCACGTAGCCGCGCAGCCCGTTGTAGAACTTCATGTGCGGGTTGGCCCCGGTGTACGTCTCCCAGGTCGCGGGCTTGTCGGCGCCGTCCCGGCCGCTGGAGATCGACGATCCGACGATCTCCGTGCCGAGGGTGCGGGAGTCCGGGTCGTCGAAGTCGTCCTTGATGTCGTAGGCGTACGCGACGTGCACGTCACCGGTGAGGACCATCAGGTTGTCGATGCCGGCCGCCTCGGCCCCGTCGAGGATCCGGCGGCGGGAGGCCCGGTAGCCGTCCCAGGAGTCCATCGACAGCCGGGCCGGGTCCGTGAGGTCGAGCTTGCGCTGCGAGAAGTTCACCTGCTGCGGTACGACGTTCCACAGGGCCCGTGACGCGCGCCAGCCGTTGAGCAGCCACCGCTCCTGACTCTCGCCGGTCATCGTGCGCGCCGGATCGTCGATCTCGGGTCCCGGCAGGTCGAGGCCGTCGCCGTAGGCCTGGTCGGAGCGGTACTGGCGGGTGTCGAGGATGGCGAACTGGGCGAGCCGGCCCCAGTGCAGGCGCCGGTACAGCTGCATGTCCGGGCCTGCGGGCTGCTGCGGGCGGCGCAGCGGCTGGTTCTCCCAGTAGGCGCGGTAGGCGGCGGCGCGGCGGAGCAGGAACTCCTCGGGCGGCACGTCGTTCTCGGGGATGTCGTCGGCGTAGTTGTTCTCGGTCTCGTGGTCGTCCCAGGTGACCGCGAAGGGGTGTGCGGCGTGCGCGGCCATCAGGTCCGGGTCGGACTTGTAGAGGGCGTAGCGCAGGCGGTAGTCCTCCAGGGTGACCGTCTCGCGGTTGAAGACCGCCGGGAGGGTGCGGTCGGTGTAGTTGCGGTATCCGCCCACCGAGTTGACCGCGTACTCGTACAGGTAGTCCCCGAGGTGGAAGACCATGTCGACGTCCTCGGCGGCGAGATGGCCGTACGGGGTGAAGTAGCCGTCGGTGTACGCCTGGCAGGAGACCGCGGCGAAGGTGAGGGCCGTGGCGCGGCTGCTGGGGGCCGGTGCGGTGCGGGTGCGGCCGGTGGGACTGATCCACCTGCCCACCCGGAAGCGGTAGTAGAAGAAGCGGTCGGCGTCGAGGTGGCCGACCTCGGCGTGCACGGTGTGGTGGAACTCGGGGTGCGCGACGGCCGTGCCGCGTCTGGCGATCCGGCGGAATCTCTCGTCGTGCGCCAATTCCCAGTGGACCAGGACGCGTTCGGCCGGTAAGCCGCCGTCCGCCTGGAAGGGGACAGGGGCGAGGCGGGTCCACAGGAGCACGGAGTCGGGCTGCGGGTCGCCGGAGGCGATGCCGAGGGTGAACGGGTTCTCGGTGATCTTCGCGGCGTCGAGTTCGGCGGCGCTCGCCGTGCCGGCGGCGGGCAGGTTCACGGAGAAGGCGAGCGCGGCGGCGGCGCCGGTGACGGTCAGGAAACGGCGGCGGCCCATGTGCCGGGCGGCGGCGCGCAGTTCGGGGGCGTGCTGTGACGGGTAGGTGTCGAGTGTCATCCGGTCCTCCCCTGACTGATGGATGCAGGAGGCAATTGGAGTGGCCGGGAACGACGACCGATTGACAGGTGCACGACATTCAGATGGCGGACGGATGAGTTCCGCATGACGGACCGCGCCCGGGACCTCCCGTACGCTGCGGGGCCATGAATGCCATGCAAACTGCGCAACATTCGAGGATCGCGGTGGTGACCGGCGCCGGCTCCGGCATCGGCCGCTCGGTCGCCGTGGAGCTGCTGCGCGCGGGCTGGTCGGTCGCCCTGGCGGGCCGGCGGACGCAGACGCTGGAGGAGACGGCGGCGCTGGCTCCCGAAGGCACCGGGGGCGCCTCGATCGCCGTACGGACCGACGTGTCACGGCCGGACGAGGTGACCGACCTGTTCGCCGCCACCGTGGAGCGGTTCGGGCGGGTGGATCTGCTGTTCAACAACGCGGGGACCTTCGGGCCCGGCGGCGTGCCGGTGGAGGAGCTGCCGTACGAGGCGTGGCGGCACGTGGTGGACACCAACCTCAACGGGGCGTTCCTGTGCGCGCAGGCGGCGTACCGGCAGATGAAGGAGCAGGACCCGCAGGGCGGACGGATCATCAACAACGGCTCGATCTCCGCGCACACGCCCCGGCCCCACTCCGTCGCCTACACCGCGACCAAGCACGCCCTCACCGGCCTCACCAAGTCACTGTCGCTGGACGGGCGGCCGTACGGCATCGCGGTGGGGCAGATCGACATCGGGAACGCGGCGACCGACATGACCGCGGGCATGGGGGCCGGTGCCCTGCAGGCGAACGGTGAGGTCGTGCCGGAACCCGTGATGGACGTGGCCGACGTGGCGCGCACGGTGCGGCACATGGCGGAGCTGCCGCTGGAGGCGAACGTGCAGTTCGCGACCGTGCTGGCGACGGCGATGCCATATGTGGGACGTGGCTGAACAGCCGATCTCTACAAGCGGAATATGTGATTCCACCCCCTTCGCGACTGGTTGGCGGCTTATGCTCATCACGCGCCCTCCACAAGAGCTTCACACTTGAGGGGTGGCGTTCCGTCGACCTCATCCGAGGGGGGAGCACGGCGGCCGTCCATGGGCCGGGTGGGGGTGGATCTCGCGTGGGACCGCGAGGTACGCACCGGTCCGTGGACGGCCGCCGCGCACATTCTCAGCTCGGGTAGGTCCGGTCGGTGGACGGCTGCTTCGCAGATCCGGGCCGCGCACGTCCGGTCCGTGGACGGCCGCCGCGCACATTCTCAGCTCGCGCACATCCCTTCCCAGCCTGCGCACATCCCTTCCTCACGGCCCCGCAATCCTTCGTCCCTACCTTGAGGGCGCGCCCACAGCGGGCGCCAAGAACCTTCGAGGAACGGGATGTTTGGCATCTATCTCAAGCGCGAGCTGGGCCGGCGCAAGAAGGCGGCCCTGGTCATCGCACTGGGTCTGGCGCTCGGTATCGCGCTGGTCATCACCGTCAACTCGGTGTCGGCCGGTATGACTCAGGCTCAGGACAAGGTCCTGAAGTCGCTGTACGGCCTCGGCACCGACATGACCGTCACCAAGGCCAGGTCGGCCCCGACGTCCGGAAGCTCCGGCAGACCGAACTTCCAGTTCGACGCCAGTTCCAACGACAGTGACGACACACAGAGTTCCGACCGCGTGATGACCCAGGGCGGTCAGGCCCTGGCGTCCTCGGTGGTCACCAAGATCGCCGCGCAGAAGGGCGTGGCGAGCGCGGTGGGCGCGCTGACCCTGAACGTCACCAAGGTCGACGGCTCCTTCACCCAGGGCAAGGCGCAGAGTTCCGGTGGAAACACCGGGAACACCGGGAGCAGTGGCCAGGGTGGTCCAGGTGGTGGCTCCGGAGGCACCAGTACCGCCGCACCCCGGGTCCAGGGCGGCGGCGCCAACTTCGACGTGAACTCCTACTCGGTCGCCGGCGTGGACGTCACCGACCAGACGCTCGGCCCGCTGGCCGGCTCCAAGATCACCACCGGCAAGACGTTCACGGCCGCACAGACCGACACGAAGGTCGCGGTCGTCAGCAAGTCGTACGCCAAGGAGAACTCCCTCAAGGTCGGGGGGACCCTGAAGATCTCCGGCACGAAGTACACGGTCATCGGCATCGCGACGCCCGACAGCAGCGAGTCCACCACCGACGTCTATCTGCCGCTCAAGCAGGCCCAGACGCTGGCCGACGCCAAGAACAAGGTCACCACGATCTACGTCAAGGCGACCGACTCGCAGCAGATCGACGCGGTCAAGGCGGCGATCCAGAAGAACATCTCCGGTACGACCGTCACGACCTCCGCCGACCTCGCGGAGACCGTCTCCGGTTCCCTGTCCACCGCCTCCGGCCTCGCGACCAGCGTCGGCAAGTGGCTGTCCATCGCGGTGCTCGTCGCCGCCTTCCTGGTGGCCGCGCTGCTGACCTCCTCGGCGGTGTCGCGCCGGGTGCGGGAGTTCGGCACCCTGAAGGCGCTCGGCTGGCCGAGTCGTCGGGTCACCCGGCAGGTCGTCGGCGAGTCGATCGTGAACGGCCTGCTCGGCGGCGCCCTCGGCATCGGCCTGGGCCTCGCGGCCGCGTACACGGTGACCGCGATCAGCCCCAAGCTGACCGCTCAGCTCGGCAGCACCGGCGGCGGTGGCGGCGGCACGGGCGGCGGGCCGGGCGGCGGTGGCGGTCCTGGTCAGCAGTCCGCCCAGAACACCATGGAGATCGCGCTCTCCGCGCCGGTCTCGATGACCACCATCGCGCTCGCCGTGGGTCTCGCGGTGACCGGCGGGCTGATCGCCGGGGCGATGGGCGGGTGGCGGGCCTCCCGGATGCGGCCGGCCGACGCGCTGCGCAGCGTGTCGTAGCCGCTGTCGCCTCCCCCACTTCTTCTTCTCTACGGAGCTCTCATGTACAGACTCACCGGCGTCACCAAGCGCTACACGCGCGGCAAGGAGACGGTCGAGGCACTGCGCGGCGTCGACCTCACCATCGAGGACGGCGACCAGCTGGTCATCCAGGGCCCCACCGGCGGCGGCAAGTCCACGCTGCTCCAGATGATCGGCGGGCTGGACCGCCCCACCGAGGGCAGCGTCGAACTGGACGGCGTCGACCTGGCGAAGATCAGCGAGGCCAAGCTGACCCGGCTGCGGGCCGAGAAGATCGGCATCATCTTCCAGTCGTTCAACCTCATCCCGACGCTGACCGCCCAGGAGAACGTGGAGACGGCGCTGGTCCCGCTGGGGGTGAAGCCGGCCCAACGGCGTGAGCGGGCGGCCGAGGCGCTCCGCTCGGTGGGGCTGGGTGAGCGGCTCACCCACGCGCCCTCCGAGTTGTCCGGTGGTCAGCAGCAGCGGGTGGCCATCGCGCGGGCGCTGGTCAAGAAGCCGAAGGTGCTGCTCGCCGACGAGCCGACCGGCAACCTCGACGAGTCGATGCGGGACGAGATCATGGCGTTGCTGGAAGGGCTGTGGCACGAGTACGGGTTGACGTTCGTCATGGTCACACATGACTCGTCGATCGCGCGGCGCGCGCCTCGGCTGGCGACGATCAAGGCGGGGCAGATCACGTTGACCGAGCAGCAGCCTCAGCAGCAGCCTTTGCCACAGTACTGAGGCTGCCGGGTCGGGGCGCGCTCACCGTCCGAGGATGCGGTCGACCTCGGTCAACTGCTCGGCGGTGAGCGGCCCTTTCACCAGGGCGTTCGCGTTCTGCTCCGCCTGGGCCACGGAACGGAAGCCCGGGATCGGTACCGTTCGCGGGCTGCGGGCCCAGATCCAGGCCAACGCGCCCTGGGCAAGGGTGCGGCCCTCGCTGGTGAGGATCTCCTTGAGTGCGTCGATACGGGCCAGCCACTCCGGGTCGGCCGACGTGCCGTCACCGAAACCCTGGAGCCAGGCCGGGGGCCTGCTGCGGATGTCCCCGGCGTCCTGGGGCCCTTGCCGCTTGCCCGCGAGCAACCCCATGGCGAGCGGGCTGCGGTTGACGCTCGCCAGCTCCGACTCGTCGCACAGCGCCAGCATTTCGGGGGCGTCCTGCATCACGTTGAGCGCGTGCTGTACGGCCGCGCAGTGCTCCCCCTGCGCGAACACCGCGGCGCGGGCGGGGTCGTCCGTGCTCCAGGCATAGGCCCGGATGAGCCCTTCGCTCACGAACTCCTCGCACAGGTCCCGGAGTTCGGCCGCGCGCTCCGGGGCGAGGTCGGACAGGTGGAGCTGGTAGAGGTCGATGTGATCGGTGCCCAGGCGTTTCAGGGAAGCGGTGAGAGCGCGGCGGGCGTACTCCGGTGTGTGGTCGGAGCCGGTGAGGGTGCGGGTGTCCTCGTCGAAGACGTTGCCCCACTTGGTGGCGAGGACGACGTCGTCCCGGCGCTTGCCGAGGGCGCGGCCGAGAACGCGTTCACTGTGCCCGGCGCCATAGGTGTCCGCCGTGTCGAAGAAGGTGATGCCCAGATCAAGGGCGCGCCGGACGGCCCGTACGGACTCCTCGTCGTCGACCTTGCCCCAGCCGAGCGGCTGCCCGTCGGCGCCCTGCCATTCGCCGCCGATGGCCCAGCAGCCGAAGCCGAGTGCGCTGACCTGGATGCCGGAGCGGCCGAGAGTGCGTGTGGTCTCCATGTGCCGGAACGTTAGGAGTTGGAGTGCGCTTCAAGGCAAGGGGCTTTCTGCAACGGGGCCGGTTCTCAGGCCTGGCCGGTCTCGAAGCGGGAGATCCTGCCGTCCTCGCCGACCGTGAAGTCCCAGCGGGTGCGCATCTCACCCCAGGCGTCGTTGCGGTAGTGGGCGAGGAGGGAACGGCCGCCGTTGGACTCGTTGTCGACGTCGAGATGGCCGTTGGAGGAGAAGATCTCCCGGTCGATCCAGTCGTCGAGGTCACGGTCGCTGCCGTCGTCCGCCATGGTCGCACCGGGCGCGAGCAGGGCCAGGAGGGCCTCGCGGTCATGGGCGTTGACGGCGGAGACGAAGGCGCGGACAGCCGGGTCGCTGAGTCGGGCGGGCTGAATCGTCATGCCTGCCAGACTCACACCGCGCCCCCGGGCCCGCCACCCGAACGGCCGCGCGAGTGTTCCGGGCAGGTGTGAGCGGTGCGACGGTGGAAACGCGAGGGGGGTCCCGTTCCACTTCTTGTGCTGGGAGTCATCGTGACCGCTTACGACCGACGCGATCTGGGCCTGCTGCTGCTCCGGCTGGGAACCGGAGGTGTACTCGCCGCCCACGGCGCGCAGAAACTGCTCGGCTGGTTCGGCGGCGGTGGCCTCGAAGGAACCGGCCAGTTCATGGAGTCCGTCGGCTACGCGCCGGGCAAGGCGAGCGCCACGGCAGCGGGCCTTGCGGAGGCGGGCGGCGGCACCCTGCTGGCACTTGGTCTGGCGACCCCGGCGGCGGGTGCGGCGGCGGCCGGTGCGATGGCCGGCGCGTCCGCGGTGCACGCGCCCAACGGCTTCTTCAACGCGGGTGGCGGCTACGAGTACGCGGCCACGCTGGGCCTCACGGCAGCGGGCCTCGCCGTGACGGGCCCGGGCCGCCTCTCCCTGGACCACGCCCTCGGCCACACGGTCAACCGCGGCTGGATGGTACCGGCGGCCCTCGGCGCGACGGCACTGGTGACGAGCGTGGTCGTGGGGGCACGGAACCGGCGGCTGCGGGAGAAGGAGGGCGGGGGCGATGACGGGCAGGTATCGCTGTTCGAGGAGGAAGAGGCGTTGTTCGGGGAGTAGGGGGATGGGGGCGAGGAGTAGGGGGATGGGGTCGAGGGTCGGCGTCGGCGGCTGGCCGGACCGGCGTACGACCAGGGTGCCGGGGTCGGCGTGCGACGGGGGGTGGGCCGGGGTCGGTGCCTGGGTCCGACGCGGGCGGGCCGGTGCGGGGCCGTCCCCGGGCGGGCCGGGGCGCAGCCGGGACCGACTCCGGGCGGACCGAGACGGAGCCGAGGACCGAGGCACAGCCACTGGCCCCGTCTGGGCAGGCCGAGACGAGACCGGCAGCCCTGCCCGGGCGGGCCGGGGCGCAGCCCAGGACCGAGCCGAAGCCGTGGCGCGGCCCAGCCGAGGGCGCCCCGCAGCGAACTCGCGTCGGACGAAGCACCCTTACCCGAGCCGCCAGTGCCGCCCGTGACAAGCTGCCCCGTATGAGTGATAAGGCCACCGCCCCCGCCCCCGACCTCTGGAAGTCCGTCGACGCCCTGTGGACCTGGCTGGAGACGGATCAGCCGGTGCACGGCCGCGAGGGCCTCCTCCTGCGCATGCTGAAACTGTCCGAGGAGGTCGGCGAGGTCTCCGAGGCGGTCATCGGGGCGATCGGCCAGAACCCACGCAAGGGCGTCAGCCACACCTGGCAGGACGTGGAGGGCGAGCTCTGCGACGTGGTGATCACGGCGCTGGTGGCGCTGCGCACGCTGACCCCGGACCCGCGCGAGGTCTTCCACCGCCATCTGAGTCGGGTCACGGAGCGTTCGCTGGGCCCCGGGGCCCTCTGACCCACCCGCCATGGGCGGGGCGACGAACCGTCACCCGTTCGGCCTACGCCCCCGGGCACCCCGCACCCCACCCCTCCGACGATGAACCGGACGACGGCAGCGGTCGGAGGAGCCCCATGAACGACACCCCCGCCCCCTTCACAGAACAGGACTACGCGGCCCGTATGACCAGGGCGGCCAGGGACACGACCGAGGCCGGCCTGGCCGGGCTGCTCATCACCCCCGGCCCCGACCTGACCTGGCTGTGCGGCTACCGCCCCGCCTCGACGACGGAACGCCTCACCCTCCTCGTCCTCACCCCCGGCTCCGAACCCCGCCTGTTGGTGCCGTCCCTCGAACGCCCCGACGCGGAAGCGGCCCCCGGCGCGAACGCCCTCCGCATCTCCGACTGGCGCGACGGCCAGGACCCGTACGCCGCAGCCACCGGCCTCCTCCTCCCCAACGGCCGCTACGGCGTCTCCGACACCACCTGGGCCGTCCACCTCCTCGGTCTCCAGGAAGCCCTGCCGCTGACGACCTACCGCCCCCTGACCGTCGTACTCCCCCTGCTCCGCGCGGTGAAGGACACCCACGAGGTGGCCCGCCTCACGGCGGCGGGAGCGGCGGCGGACGCGGCGTACGAGGAGATCCTCGCCACCCGCTTCACCGGCCGCCGCGAGTCCGAAGTGGCCGCCGATCTGGCCCGCCTGCTCCACGAACAGGGCCACACCGAGGTCTTCGCGGCGGTGGCGTCCGGCCGCAACAGCGCGAACCCACACCACAGGTCGGGCGACCGGACGCTCAAGAAGGGCGACATGGTGGTCCTGCACCTCGGCGGCCGGAAGGACGGCTACAACTCGCACACGACCCGCACGATCCACGTGGGCGACCCGACGGAGGAGCAACGGAGGGTCCACGACACGGTCCGTACGGCCCAGCAGTCAGCCGTCGAGGCGACGGCCCCCGGCGTCACCTGCCAGGAGATCGACCGCAGGGCACGGGAGCTGATCGAGAACGCGGGATACGGCGAGTACGCCACCGAGCTCACCGGCCACGGCATAGGAATCACCGCACACGAACCGCCTTACCTCACCGAGTCCGAGCAGACCTACCTCGTCCCCGGCATGTGCCTCTCCATCGGGTCGGGCGTATACCTACCGGGCCGCTTCGGCGTACGGATCACGGACGTGGTGACGTGCACGGAGGACGACCGGCGGCGGCTGAACTCGACCGAACACGGGATGACGATCGTGGAGTGACCGAGAGACCGGTGAAGGGTCTGTGCCCGCCCGGGGGTCGAACACGGTGGCGAGATTTCGGCAGCATAGGATGATGTGTCATTTCTTCGGTCGGGTGGCGGCGCGCAACATCATCGGGGGATCACGACAACCGTGGCTGGCTATCACTTCCAGGAGAAGTGGGGCTATGGCATTGGTCTGATCGCCGATGCCACCGGCGGCGTCACCGAAGGACTCTCCGAGTCTCGCAAGATCTACCAGGCGCTGGAAGACCAGATCGCTGATGCCTTCAAGGGAGCCGGGAAGGCTGACGCCAAGTGATGCGGGGCCAAGAACCTGCTTCTGCGGCACCCCGTTTCCTGGTGCAGCCCGAGTTTCATCCGATCCCCCTCGACACAGGCGTCGAGGAGGAGACCTTCGACGAGCAGATGCGGGAGTTCGCCCGCGGCTACTGGGGCGATCAGGACGAGCTGGAGCCGATCCGCAGATTCACCGCGGCCATGTATGGCGTGAACTCCCAGCGGCTCTCGGCCGGGGGCACGGTCTACCAAGCCCTCGGGATCTTTCCCATCGGCGGGACCGCCGACGGATCGCAGCCGCCCGAGCGGGTGAGTCGTTGCACGCTCACCGTCAGCGTCCGCGATCTCGACAACCCCGCTCCCCACATCGCGGCGGCCGGCATCGCGGAAACGCTCGACCAGAGCGCGGACGGTGAAGCCCAGTTGGTCACCCTGCCCGCCGGTCCGGCCGTCGTCCACGTCGCGGACTCCCGCGCGGTATGGACACTCGCCGACGGCGAGCAGGAGAGGTTCTTCGTGCGCGTCGAGCTCTGGCTGCCGTTCCCGGAGGAGGACCGGCTCCTGTTGTTGTGTCTGAGCACAGCCGATGTCCAGGATCTCTTCCACTACCAGGCGGTCCTCGCGGACATCGCCGACACCATCGCCTTCGGCGACGCCGAGGACGACCCCGCAGTCGGGGACGAACTCGTCCCGCAGGCCCACCCGTTCGGTTGATCGCGTCGAGGAGGACACACGGATGAGCACACAGACCTACGACGCGCTCGGTTTCGACCCGGCCCCCGGCGTGCCGGCATCGGTGACACAGCTCGTCACGGCTCTCAGCAAGGTGGGCAACCAACTGAACGGTGCCCACGGCACGCTCACGCGCGTGGGTAAATCCGACGGCGTCTGGGAGGGCGATGCCGCTGCCGGCTTCGCCAAGAAGGTCGGTGAGCTGCCGAAGTACCTCGCCGACGGACACGCGTCGCTGATCGAGGCCGCGCATGCCCTGAACACCTGGCACACGCAACTCACCGACTTCCAGACTCTCGCCGCCCGCTTGGAGAGGGAGGCGGAAGAGGCTCGCCGTGCGCTCGAGGAGACGAAGTCCAACCCGGATCTCCGGCTGGCGGGCCGGACCTTCGACACACAGGCCGCCCTGGACAACGCCCAGAAGGCGTTCGACCACGCCGCCAAACGGGTCGACGAGGCCACCGACGACCTCAACGCCATCGTTTCATGGACGCCCTCGACGGCCTTGGGGACCGGATCAAGGATCTTGCCGGTGACATCTGGAAATGGATACAGGAGCACGCCGACACGATCTACGAGATCGGTGACTGGCTCGGTTACGCCAGCGCCGCGTGCGACGTCCTGGCCGTCGTCTTCTCCGAGACGGTGATCGGTGCGATCGCCTTCGAGGCGATCGGCATGGTGCTCAACGGTGGGGCGCTCGCCTTCCACGGGGTCGGCTGGGCGGCCGGCTCCAAGAAGGGCAACTGGATGGACATCGGTCTCGACCTCGCCGGTTTCATCCCCTTCGGTGACCTGGCGCGCGTCGGAAAGGTGGCCAAGGGAACGTTCACCGGCGTCAAGATCCCCATGAACGTCCTCGACTTCGGAGTGAAGGCCGCCGACTCGTGGAAGCGGGCGGGCGACATCGTCGAGAGTGTCGGCGGAACCGCGAAGCTCGGCGAGGACGCCGAGAAATGGGTGATGCGGAACTGGGGTGAACTCGGTTCGAAGGCGCATGCCATCCACGTGACCGCCGACAGTCTCAAGGATCGCTTCGCGGTCGCCGTGGCCAAGGAGTTCGGGGACTCCACCTTGTACCGGGCGGGTGCCGGGCTGTTGGACAAGCCGTTCCAGAAACTCATGCCGACGCTGGTCGAAAACACACCTCTGGGTCGCATTCCGGCAATCGCGGACTCCGTCAGGCCCGTAGTCGACGGCGCGGGCAACACGGTCTCCCACTACGTCGATCCCAGGTCATGGACGGCGCGTGGCTACGAAGCAGTGGTGGGCGCGAAAGGGCTGTACACGGAAGGCGCCCGACTTGTCACGGAGGACGCCCAGTACGCGTCCGAGAAGTTCCACGAAAGCGTCGACAGGGCGCGTAACGCCGCCGGGGAGTTCGCCGACCGCGCAGCCGCGGTGAATCCCTTCGGCTGAGCCGGCCCAGCACCTTCGAACCTGCGTCAACAGCGGCCGTATCCTCTACGAATCCGTATCTCACCCGGAGCCGGAGACCAGAATGCACCCCACTCCCCAGGAGCAGCCCTCTTCGGCCTTCTCCGCGCCGATGCAGCCACCACCGACCCGGTACACGTTCGTGGTCAAGGCGAACAACCCTGTCCCTGCAGGTTCTCAGCGCGATGTCGAGATGAGTTCGACGATCCAGTTGACGGGTGCTCAGCGTGAGGCCGCCCCCGCGGCGGAGGTCTTCGAGCGGCGGACGACGGAGCGGTGGAGTCGCCGGTCTCCGATTCCCTTCTGGATCCACGGCGGAGGCGGGGGTGGGCTGATGTGCTCGATCCAGCCGGCCGCCCCGGACGTCCACGACGTGTACGCCGCCGACGGCACGCCACTGGCCCGCATCACGCGCCGCGCAGGCCGGTTCCTCCCCTGGCCTCGCCGTGTCCGGTGGACCGTACAACTCAGCGACGCACCGCAGGCCTTCACGGGGAAGGCCGGAAGGGCGATCACCTGGATGCTCTACGTCCTGAGCTCTCCGGTCTGGCTGCTCTTCTTCCTCTTCATGCTGGTCTACTCGATCTTCGAAGGCGACACGAGCGACACCAGCCTCGACGGCCCGACCCGTACGCGGTGGCGTATGGCTGGAGCCGGCACGGCTTTGGACTACCGGGGAATCAACAAGGTCTACCACTACGAACCCCAGCGCCTGGACGTCCGCGTGGCCTATGCGCAGGCGGTCCTGCACGCGTGGGTGCGGGTGCGCTGATCTGGGCGCGGGAGGGCGATGTAGGCGGCCTCGCGGACGATCGCGTATGTCAGGAACTGGTGAGGGGTGCAGGTCCAGGGCAAGGGCGCATGCTTAGCGACGAGGGCTGCAGGAATCTAGTAGTGCTTCGTTAGGTTCCGGTTCTGGGTCTGCTGCTGGTGAGGGGCGGCCGCAGGTGGTGCAAGTGCCGCTCCAGCACCACAGCAGGCCCTGCAGCGCGTCGAGGACTTGGTAGAGGCTCAGGCTGCCGTGTGGGCTTTTGGGTCGTAACGCCGCAGGGTGAGGAAGGCCTGGGCGGCGGTGACGAGGGTGACGTGGTGGTGCCAGCCGCGCCAGGTGCGGCCCTCGAAGTGGTCCAGGCCCAGGCCGTGTTTGAGCTCGCGGTAGTCGTGCTCGATGCGCCAGCGCATCTTGGCGAAGCGCACCAGATCGGCGACCGGGGTGGTGGCGGGCAGGTTGGTCATCCAGTAGCCGGTGGGCTGTTCCGATCCTTCCGGCTGCTCGATCAGCAGGGTCCGCAGCGGCAGTACCCCGTCCCACTGGCCGCGTCCGCCGGCGTGCTCCTGCGCCGTGCGGGTGGCTTCCTTGCCCGAGGGCCGCACCTCGAGCACCGCAAAGCGTGAGGGCATCGACCCCTTGCTGCCCTGGCGCCAGATGACGATCTCGAAGCGGGTGCCTGCATCGGCCAGGTCTCGCAGGGGCCAGGCTGGCTCGCGAACGGCCGGGCCTATCTCTCCTGAACGTCAGTGATCTCCACGGAGGGCTCTGTGCTCGCCGAAGCGGTGCTGATCAGGGACGGTCTGTAGCTGAGGCGGGTCTGGTCGGTCAGCTCGGCAGTCTGGATGACCGGCCCGGACTCGTCGCCGTGGATCTCGTAGGTGATCTCGTACACGGCGTCCGGGTCGAGGTCTCCACTGCTGCCCAGGTAGCTGAGCTCCGGCTCCACGGTCACGTTGCAGCCCGCTGATCCGAAGCACTGCCGCGCGGTGGTGCGCAGGTAGATCGAGAAGCTGTCGGCGTCGGCCTCGACGTACGTCGGTTCCGAGGCGGAGGCGGCGACATCCTCGTCCGGAATGCTCGACGCGGCTGCGATGGCCGGCTTGTCGTCGTCGTGGGTGGAACCCCGGGTGGCCCCCACGACGACGATGCCCGTGGTGACGATCGCGGCGATCACGGCGGCGGCCGAGCCGATGACGATCGCGTTGGTGCGGAGCTTCTTGGGCGGGTCCGGCGGGACCGGTGCCTCGGACGGCGGGGGCGGCGGCACGGGCGGTGGGAATGCGTGCTGCGGAGGTGTGGCGGGAGGTTGCGGAGTGCTCTCGGCCATCGTCAGCCCCACCCTCCCAGCAGGCCCGCGCTGAGCTGGGCACTGCAGATGTTGTAATCCCCGGCCGCGTGGGCCTTCTTGGTCTTCCCGCCGACCGTGACGGAGCAGTGGATGTCCCCGGACCCCTGGAGCTGAGCGGTGACGTCGAAGTACAGGGCGTCCTCGTCGAGAGGCGGGGTGGCCTTGAACTCGCCGTTCTTGAAGGTGCCGTCGCGGTTGTCGGAATCGGACCCGTAGGTGATGTTGAGCGGTCCGAGGGCACCGGCGGGCGCGGTGCCCCACACCTTGAAGACGACGACCTTCTTGTCGGACTTCTTCTCGCTGTCGGCCTTCGTGTCACTGCCTTCGGAGGCGTCGGCCGCCTTGTCGCCCTTCGACGTGGAGCCGCTGACCTTGGTGTTATCGGCGCTCTTGGAGTCGCTCGAGCCGGAGCCACCACCCGCGACAGCACCGATGAGGGCGATCAGAACGAAGAGACCGACGAGCCCGAGACAGCCCAGGCCGATGACCTTCCCCGCGCCGGTCTTCTTCGGCGGCGGCGGCGCGAACGGCGGCTGCCCGAACGGCTGTTGGGGGCCGCCCCATCCAGGCTGTTGCGGCGGGTACTGCTGCTGGCTCATTGTCCCCCCTGAGGCATATGTCGTGCAGTGCAAGGTGTGTGACTTGCACAGGCCTCGAACGGTTTCTCAAATCAGATGCATTCACCCGATCGTGGTGAACTCCACGCAAATCGAACACCTTTGATGTCCGGCAGGGAGGGTCCTGCCGCCGCAGCCGATGGCGAAGCCAGGTCGAATCCTGAGTAGCTTCACTCGAGCAAGTCGGCCGCAGACCGGATCATCGACCACCTCTTCGCGCGGTCCCGGCCTGGTCCGTCGTCGCCGACCGTGTCGGCCGGCCGCAGGGACTGCCAGTCGACGATCACCGCCGCCGGCGCGCGGCTACAGGCGTACACTGCTGAACAAATGGGCTTTTAATTGTTTCAAATGGGCAATTTTGGGCAAAGCGTCGCCGGACCTGTCGGATCCGGCATCCGATCTGCCCGGGAAGTCCCCAGCGAGTGGCCGTCGGCAGCCGTGGGAGGCGCGGGCGGATCACACAAGCGCCAGGAGGACGATTTCTCGATGATCCGGCGCGATGACCCCCGCACCGCAGCGGCCCGGGTGTTCGCCGACGGCGGCGCGTTCGGCGAGCTCCTGTCAGGGATCGACTGGGCGGCGACGCCGTTCGGGCCCCCCGTCTCCTGGCCGGGGCCCCTGGTGGACACCCTGCGCCTCATGCTCACCTCTGAGCATGGGATGGCTCTGTACTGGGGGGCTGAATTCGCCACGCTGTACAACCTGGGCTCCACACCGATTGTCGGCGCCAAGCACCCCTGGGCGCTCGGCAGGCCCTACAAGGAGATATTCCCCGAGGCCTGGGCCCACCCCGTGAGCTCCCACTTCCACTATGTGACCGACTCCCGCAAGCCCCTGCTGGTCCCGAATGAGCTGCTCATCATGGAGCGCCACGGCTTTTTGGAGCAGTGCTACTTCGACTCCGCCTTCCAACCCGTACTGCTGGATGACGGCACCGCCGGCGGCGTACTGCAGATCCTCACCGAGACGACCGGCCGAGTACTGGGCGAGCGCCGGCTGCGCCTGCTGAGCGAGACCGGCACGCGCACTGCCGGGCTGCCCACTCCGGGCGAGGTCGCCCGCGTGGTCGCCGAGGTGGCGACCTCCTACCCCGACGAGATCCCGTTTCTGGGCCTGTACCTGGCCTCCGAGCCAGGGATGCGGCGGCCGGCGGCCTCCACCGGACTCGGGTCGGCGCCCGAGACCGGCTCGCTGAGTGCGAACGACGGGCCGGAAGTGGCGGCCCGGCTGGCGAAGGTGGTCGCCGACGGTACCCCGGCCACGTTCCCGGCCGCCGCGTTCACCGGCGGCAGCACGGCCGGGCAGCACGCTGCGGCCCCCCAGCTCTCGGTCGAGCAGGCGCTGGCCCTTCCGCTGCACTCCGCGACCCAGGTGGTGGGCGTGCTGGTGGTGGGCGTCAACCCCTGCTTCCCCCCAGCCGGGGCGTACCACGACTTCCTGGAAGTGCTCGCCTCAGCTGTGGCCGGGGCGCTGACGGCCGCGCTCGCGCACGAAGAGCAGCGCAGGCGGGCGGAGGCACTGGCCGAGCTCGACCGGGCCAAGACCACCTTCTTCGCCAACGTCAGCCACGAGTTGCGCACCCCGCTCACCCTGCTCCTGGGCCCGCTCCAGCAGGCCCTGGCCGACGAGGACCGGCCCGAGCGGCACGAGCAGCTGGAACTGGCCGAGCGCGGCGCCCTGCGCCTGCTGAAGCAGGTCAACACCCTCCTGGACGTCGCCCGGGCCGAGGCCGGGCAGACGCGCCCCGCCCTCGAGCCGGTCGACCTCGCCGGTGCCACGGCCGAGCTGGCCGGGGTGTTCCGGTCCGCCTTCGAGGCGGCAGGGCTGACGCTGGAGGTGGACTGCCCGCCGCTGCCCAAGCCGGTGCCCCTGGACCGGGAGATGTGGGAGAAGATCGTCCTCAACCTGCTCAGCAACGCCCTGAAGTTCACCTTCACCGGCGGCGCCCAGGTGCAGGTGGTCGCGGCCGGCGACCGGGCCAGGCTGACCGTGACCGACACCGGCACCGGCATCCCCGCGGACGAGCTGCCGCGCCTGTTCGAGCGCTTCCACAGGGTCCGCGGCGCCCGCTCCCGCTCCCACGAGGGCAGCGGCCTCGGCCTGGTGCTGGTCAAGGATCTGGTGGAAGCGCACGGCGGCACCGTCGGCGCGGACAGCCGCCTCGGCCAGGGCACCACCCTCACCGTGGACCTCCCCTTCGCCACCGCCCAGCGGCCCCGCCCGGCCCCGCCCGAGGCCGGCGCCGGATCCCCCGGGGAGATCCCCAGGGAAGGCGGGGGCGACCGGTCCGGCCGCACGGCGGCCTATGTGGACGAGGCGCTGGGCTGGCTGGCGGCCGACCCCGTCCCCGCCGCGGCCACCTCCGCGGCACGGACCCCGTACGCCCCCGCGACCCACGATGCCCTCCACGGCCCCAGCCCGCACGAATCCGACCGCCCCCACCGGGCCCGCCTGCTGGTCGTCGACGACAACGCCGACATGCGCGCGTATCTCACCCAGCTCCTGCAGCCCGACTACGACGTGCTGCTCGCCGCCGACGGCCGGGCCGCCCTGGAGATGGCCCTGGCGCAGCCGGTGGAGCTGGTGCTCAGCGACGTGATGATGCCCCGCATGGACGGCTTCGAGCTGGTCCGGGCGCTGCGCGCCGACCCGCGCACCGCCCGCCTGCCCATCGTCCTGCTCACCGCCCGCGCCGGCGAGGAGGAATCCGTGCAGGGTCGGCACGCCGGCGCCGACGACTACCTGGCCAAACCCTTCTCCGCGCGCCAGCTGCTGGCGCGTGTCGGCACGGGGTTGGAACTGTCCCGGCTGCGCGAGCAGGCCCTGACCGAGACCCGCAACCAGCTGGCCGTGCTGGCTTCCCTGGCCGAAGCGGGCCTGCGGCTGGCCGCCACCCTCGACCCGGACCAGATACTGCGGACCACCGGTCAGATCCTGGTGCCCGACTTCGCCGACCAGATCAGCGTCCACCTCACCCCTGCGGCACCCGCCCCGGCGGCGCAGTCGCCCCCGCCCTACATCGCCGGCACCCCCGTTCTTGCCCACGAGGCCCTGGCCACGGCTGCCACCCGCGCGATCAACGGCACCGCCTCAGCCCCGATCGCCGCGCACCCGGCGCCCGCGCCCGCCGCCGTGCTGGCCCTGCCGCTGCACGCCCACGACCAGACGCTGGGGGCCCTGGTACTGGTCCGGCACACCGGCGGCTATTCCGCGGTCGAACACAAGTATCTGGAGAACCTCGCCCACCGCCTGGCCCTGGCCTACGACAACGCCACCCGGTACCACAACGAGCGCCGCCTCGCCCTGACCCTGCAACGCGCCCTGCTGCCCCACCGCCTGCCCCAGGTGCCCGGAATGCGCCTGGCCACCCACTACCGGGCCAGCAACCGCGGCGCCGAGGTCGGCGGCGACTGGTACGACGTTCTCGCCCTGCCCGACGGCTCCGTCGGGCTGGCCATCGGCGACGTCATGGGCCACGACGTGGAAGCCGCCACGCTGATGGGCCAACTCCGCACCGCCCTGCACAGCCTCGCCCTGGAGGGCGCCGGCCCGGCCCAGGTGCTGACCAGGCTGGACGCCTATCTGCAGTCGCTCGCCACCGACCGCTTCGCCACCTGCCTCTACGCGGTCTACGACCCCCACCGCCACCACCTGAGCTACGCCGCCAGCGGCCACCTACCGCCCCTGCTGCTAGGCGCCGACACCACCTACCTGGAGCTGCCCCCCGCCCTACCGCTGGGACTGGGCAGCACCCCGGTCGACCACGAGGTGCCCTTCCCACCCGGCACCGGCCTGCTGCTGTACACCGACGGCCTGGTGGAGAACCGGGCGCTGTCCCTGGACGACGGCCTGGCGGCCCTGCGCCAAACCTGCGACGCCCTGCCCGCCGCCGCCCGCTCCGACCCCCAGCGGATCACCGAACAGGCCCTGGAACTCCTGAACACCCCCGACCGGGTCGACGACGACGCCGCCCTGCTCGCAGCCACCGCCGAACCACCGCGTCGAACCGGCACCCCGTAGGACATGCAGGACCGCACCGTCAACAGCACGTCAACGGTGAAACCAACCAGGCGATCTTCCCCTGACGGTGCATGATCGGCGGCGATCACATCGAGGGCTCGGACTCGGTTGTTCCAAGAAGGAACCTGATGGCTACTCGTTCGCTGGGGCCGAGGAACATCTGGCCGCTGACGCTCTACCCGGGCGGTGGGCGGGGCGGCACCGCGGAGGTGAGTTTCCAGTACCTGGCCGCACGCGAACCGTTCACTGACCGAGCACTGCGCGCCGAACTCCTCCCCCGTCTCAACGAATTGGAGGGCGTAGACGTCCCGGAGGGCAAGCTGGAGCTGGGCCCCAACATCCGTCTGTCAGTGCTGGAGAAGGACCGCACCGCGAACTGCTCGCCGAGACCCTGGCATGGTTCCGGGGCCGCTGGGAGGAGCGGGGCACGGCCTGAGGGCACGAGCACCGCTCCTGATCCACTTCAGGCACCCAAGGGGCGCACGACGAGCACGGAAGAATCGCGCTTCTGTCGAAAGTGGTTACGCCTCTCCGGAGCCCAGGGCGGTTTCCGCGTCGTGGCCGCCCCAACTGTCGGGGGTGCGCCACAGGACCTGAACCCCGAAGACACCGAACACGGTGTCGGCCGACCAGTCCTCGGCGGGCGGTTCGGAGAGCACCAGGTAGAGGCGGTCGGCAGGAGCGGGCAGGGTGTGGTTGATCTCCAGGAGGCGGGTGGCTCCCGCGCGGAGGTCGGCGTAGGTGGAGCGGCCGGCACCGAGAACCTCGTAGAGGAAGTGGCCGTCGTCTGCGATCCGGCTGACGTCGACGACCGGGGAGTCGGTCGGCTGCAGGTCCTCCCAGAGCAGGGCGGCCTTGAGAGCATGCCGCACCGCCTCGTGCTTTCTGCACGTGCGGTCGGCGGTCGCCGCGCTCTCCAGCGAGTGCAGAAGCCCCTGCGCTGGCGCGGGCGTGGCGGGCAGGTCTTCGGCGGGGGTCACGGGCTCGGTTTCCTTCTGCTCGGACTGCTGTTCAGCGGTGGCGGGTGCGTCGTCGGTTTCGGGTTCGCCCGTGGCGACCCGGCGCTGAAGGGCCTCCCGGGCTTCGTGCAGGGCCTGGGCCCAGCCGGCGCGTGCCAGATCCGTCAGGAGACGGTTCACGTCCGGGTCGCCGTCCTTGAGCATGCGGTTGGCTTGCGCCGCGAGGTCGCGCAGGAGGCTGAGACGGTGCTTGTCCGGGGATCCGAGCACGCGACGCACGTCCACCCAGTCCGCCTGGTCGCGGCGGAGGACGCGGTTGGCCATGCCCTTGAGCTCGGACAGACGATCACGAGCGTTCTCCGGAACGGTTCCGTCACCGTTGGTCAGTTCGTCGAGAACGCTGAGCGCCGCCAGGTAGCGTTCCGCCATTCTCGGCGATATGGGCTGGCGACCGCGCTGGTCCGCGGTGAGCAGGCAGTGGTTCGTCTCGTGGGCGAACACCCAGCAGTCCAGTTCGTCTCCGGGGCGCGGGAGCACCGAGCCGTGGCGGACGGTCAGGACCAGAGGGATGTCGATCCTGGGAGACAGGGCCTCGGCCTTGTACCGGCCGCCGGGTGCCCGGCCGGTCACGCGGACTCGGACGTCCGTACCGATCTCGGGGATTTCACCGTCCGCCATGCCCGGTTCGCCTTCGGTGGGTGCTCGTTCGGTACCGCCGCCGTCGGTGCTCGTGAGTGCCTCCGGGAGCGGAGACGTGTGCAGGACGGTCAAGCTCTGGGTGCTGCGGGTGAGCGCGACGTACAGCTGGCGCAGTCCGGCCGGGCCGCGGTCTGCGATGGTGGCGGGTTCGACGACGAGCACATGGTCATACTCCATGCCCTTGGCCTGGGCGGCAGCCAGCACGGACACCGCCTCGCGTCCCTGCTCGGTGATGCCCTCGGCCAGGTCCAGCTGGCGGCTGATCTCGTCGAGCCAGCCGGAGTCGTCGGGGACGATGACTGCCACGGAGCGCAGGGTCTGTCCGTCGCTGGTGCCGATGAGGCGGGTGGCTTCCGCCACGGTGTCGTCAAGGAGCTTCCACGGCTCCGTCGCGACTGTTCGTACGGCGTCCTCTCCCGCCGCACGCACGGCCTGCGGGTACGGCAGCGTGGGGGCGACGGTATGGGCCAACGGGGCGACGAACTCCATGATTTCGGCGGGCACGCGGTAGCTGGTGTTCAATTCGGCCACGCGCCAGTCGCCGTGGTCGGACAGGAGGGTGCCGAGGCGGTCCCAGTCGGTGTGGGCGTGGGGGCCGGTGGCCTGGGCGAGGTCACCGAGGATGGTCATGGAGCCCTGCGCAGCGGAGCGCCGTCGCAGGGAGCGGGCTTGCATGGGTGTCAGGTCCTGTGCCTCGTCGACCACGATGTGCCCGTACCGCTGCGGCGTCTCCCCGGTGATGAGATACCGCAGTTCTTCGAGGCAGACCCGGTCGTCGAGCGTCCAGGGATCGGCGTCGGCCGTGTCGGCCCGAGGACGGCGCAGAGCGGCCTGCTCTGAGGCGTCGAGAATGCCCTCGGCGCAGGTGCGCAGGAGGTCTTCGGAGTCGTAGAGGGTGCGGAGGGCTTCCCTGGCGCCGGGCGAAGGCCAGACACGTTCGATGAGGCGCTCCACCTGACGGTTGCGTTCCAGGTCGCGGCGGATCGTGTCGTCGCGGCTGCGGCGAGGGGCGACGGCGACGAGTTCCCGCAGCAGGCGGTCGACGAGCAGCCCGCGGAAGCGGTCGCGGCGCTCACGGTAGGAGCCGTCGCCTTGGCGCACGTCTTCGAGGAGCGAATGCATCTCGGAGCGTGGGACGCGCAGGGTCGTGCTGCCGACGGTGACGGTGAGCTCAGGCTTGGCCCCCTCGTAAGAGGCAGTGGTGGTGAACTCGTCGACGGCCTCGGGACGGCACTCGATCTCGACGCGCCGCCGCAGGACGGCCGCCATGCGTTCATCGGACTTCACCATCCGCGCCGTGGGGGTGTCGGTGCCGAGGATCTCGCCGTCCCACAGGCGCGTCACCTGCACGGCGTTGACGTTCCGGGTGCCGAGCGTGGCAGCACCTGGCTCACGTAGTCCAGGAACCGCTGATGGGGGCCAATGACGAGGATGTCCTGGGCTTTAAAGTGCTCGTTGTTGACGAGCCAGGTCACGCGGTGCAGGCCCACTGCCGACTTGCCGGTACCCGGGCCGCCCTGGATCACGAGGATGTCGGAGGGCGAGCCGGTGACCAAGGCCATCTGGTCGCGACGGATGGTCTCGACGATGTCCCGCATGCTGCCGCTGCGCGAGCGCTGAAGCTCACGCAGGAGGAAGTCGTCGGGCTGCTGGGGCCTTTGACGATGGAGGCGGGCGACGTCGGCGGGGGTGAGCACGCGCGGCCGGGCCACCACCTGCCGCTGTGCGTCGGTGGCCGGGTCTGCCGCCGATGAACCCGGATCGGCGTCGTCCACGGCCGGCCGCGGGGCAGGGACGGCGACGGAGATGTCATCGGCATAGCCCTCAACGACGCGCTGCGTGCAGTGCAGCCGCCGCCGCAGCAGCACCTCTCCCGGAGCGTCCGGCAGCGCGTCGAGCCACTTCGTCGCCAGCGCGTTGGTCCACTCCACGACGACGGTGTCGCGGGTACTGACGTCGGGCACGGCACGCCGGCCGATGTAAAATTTTTCGGGCTCCCCATCGGGGCCGTCCTGCACGTCCACCCGGCTGATGACCAGCGAAGCGTTGCCGAGACCTCCGTACGCCGCGGCTTGCTCCTCGGCCACAATCCGGTTGGCGACGCTGTCCTTGCCGCTGGCGGAGGCCATGGCGACCGAGCCCCCGGTCATTTCGGCCAGCCGCTCGGCATAGCAGTCGTAGGCGCGGTCCACCGCCTTCTGCTCGACGGCGATGATCTCGTCGCGCGTGCTGGTGCCCATGTCCATATCCCCTCCCCTTGCAACACCCCGGAGGACGCTGCGACGGGCATACGCCCGGCCCCGTCGAAATAACTATCAGAGACCTGCTGCTAACAAACAGTCAGATGGTCAGCGTCCCGACCAGCTCGCCGACCTCCGTCCGCCAAGCCCGAACCTGGTCGTGCGTGGGGCCGATCTCGTACTGGTGGTAATGGCATCCCAGGCAGAGGTGCGACCAGACGGCGTTGGCGCGGCGAGCGGTCTCCACCGCGGTGTAGCACTGGAGGCACAGCAGCTTGGCCCGCATCGTGGTGTCGGCGAGCCCTGGCACCGCAGCGTCGAGCACGCGGTCGACGGAGAGCTCCAGGGCGGTCCGCAGAGCGAGGGAGGCTCCGCGGTGCCGGCCGGCGGCCGTGGCGGCCGTACGGGCGGCAAGCAGCTGATCCGCCGTCAGCAGGAGCTCCTCGACCGAGGTGGTGGGAGTGCTCATCACGCGGTCACCCCCGGCTTGCGCACCTTCTGCGCCATGATCTCGATGTCGTCCACGAAGCGGTGGGGGTCGGTGATCTGCGCTCCCGTGGCGTGGGCGCCGTTCTGGCACTCCTTGAGGAGTTCCACCGCACGCGGTCCGCAAAGGGTGCGCAGTTCCCGGTAGACGTCGCCGGTCCGGCCGGCGTCGCCGAACAGGGCCAGTGCCGCGACCTTCATGAGCTTGTCGGCGCTGCCGACGGCGGCCTGCAGCTCGTCCTCGGGCGCGCCGGAGCGGTGACGCCGGATCCAGGCGGCTTCGAGGAAGGCGTTCTCCAGCGCGATACGGCACAGGCTGGGCAGCACGTGGGTCCGTGCCGCCGACGGCAGGTCACCGGTACTGGCGAGGGCCCGCGCGTCGTCGAGTGCCTGCCGTACCGGGTCTGTCACCGGCTTGACCTTCACCTTGGACGACTTGGCCCGCTCGACCTCGAACACCGTCACGGGCAGACCCTGGCTGGTGAACGCCCGCTGGAGCCTGGTGTCGTGGGTGAACACGACGACCTGCCGGTGCTCGCCGAGCTCGTGCAGGACCTGGGCGAGTCCGTTGACCTTGGCGGGGTCCATGGACTGCACAGGGTCATCGATGACGATGAAGCCGAACGGGCTGTCGGCGGTGGCGGCCCGGGGCAGGAACAGGGACAGCGCGAGGGAGTGCTGCTCGCCCTGGCTCATGACGCCGAGAGCCGATGCCTCCTGGCCGTCGACGGTGACATCCATGACGAGCTTGCGAACAGTGGCCTTCTCACTGCCCTTCAGGCTCACGGCCTTGAGATCGATGTTGCTCTCCTGGCGGAGCCGCTCCCAGATGCGCTGCGACTGGTCGGCGAAGCCGTCCATCCGCTGATCCCGCAACTCGGCGGCCAGCGCCTTGATCCAGGTGCTCGCCTTCCTGACGTCCCGCAGCCGAGGCTTGTTCGCCTCCACGGCACGGGCCCTCTCCGCCCAGCCCGCCAGGCGGGTGACAAGCCCGCGCCAGCGTTCATCCCGCTTCTCCAGTTCCCTGGCGGCGTTCTCCTTGACGGCGGCGCAGGCATCGGCCAGGGTCGCGGCGGCCTCGTGGGCGCGCTGGGCGAGTTCGCCGGGATCACTGATGGTCCGGCAGGCTGTCCAGGCGCGCCACGGGTCCGCCAGAGCGGCGGGGATCTGTCGGGGCGTGTCGACGAGGTCCTGCACGGCCCGCACGGCCGACCGGAGTTCACTGCGCGCGCCCGCTGCCGCCTCCGCCTCCTGCCGCAGTGCGGCGATCTGGGCGAGGGCGTCCGCGGCCCATGCCGCGTCCAGCATCCCGTCGGTCCCGCACACGGGGCAGGCGGCCGTGTCGGGGTGACGGTCGTGGTGCGCCACAGCCCGTTCGAGGAGTTCCGCACGCCGCAGGGCGTCCTCGGCGCCGGTGCCGCGCAGGTCCTCGGCATCGGCGAGAGCATTGCGCAGGCGGTCCAGGGCCGCGTGGACCTGCGCCATCTCGGGTCCCTGCACGTCGGCTTCGGCGCGCAGCCGGGCCAGCAGGCCGTCGTCCCCGGCGGCGGGCAGACCGGCGACGAGCGCTTCAACCGTCTCGAAGTCGGGCGTTCCCGCCGTGTCGACGGCGACGAGTGCCTGCACCGCGCGCTCGTCGTCCTCCAACTCGTACAGCGCCTCCTTGAGGCCCGGCAGCTCCGCCTTCACCGCCTTGTCCGCGTCTTCGAGGGCCTTGGCCTCCTGGCGGAGCCGGCCGTCGGCGGCGCTGAGCTGCCCCAGGCCGAGGATGGTGGCGATGGCGTCGTACATCTCGGAGGGCTTGCCACTGATCATGCGGTCGAGGTCAACGTACGACAGGAAGGGCCGGAAGTCCCGCAGGGCCTGCTTCCAGTCCGCCTGGTCGAGGGGTGCGCGGCCGTGCCCGGGTCGCTTGAGCTCGGCCCGGGAGGTGTCGAAGTCGTCGCTCTCCCAGGCGCGGGTGAGGGTGCTGCGGCCGGTGTCGCCCTCGACGGCGAGCTTGACCTCGATCTCCGGCCTGCCGTCGGTGTCGTGGAGGTTGCGCCAGTTGCTGCTGCGCATCGCATGCTGCCCCTGCCAGCGTGCGTTGACGCCGGTGAAGGCTGTCTCGATGGCCTCGGCGATGCTGGACTTGCCGGAGCCGTTGCGACCCACGACCAGGTTCACGCCGGGTCTGGGGCTGAGCTTGAGCCAGGCGCGCGGTCCGATGCCACGGAACCGGGCGACGGCGACGGATTCGAGGTAGATCCGGCCGACAGAGGAGGTCCCCCGGGGCTCGCCGTTGCCCAGGGCCTCCCTCAGGAGCACCTTCACGGGCTCGGTGAGCGCCTCCTCCGCCAGGCGGGCCTCCACCAGATCGGCCACGGGCACGGGCTGGTCGGACGAGGCCGGATGGGCGGGGCCGGTGGGGTGGTGTGCGTCCTGCCGGGGCTGTTCCGTCACGGTCATACGGGTTCCTCCCGTGTGTGCGGTGGGTGGCAACTGCGGTGCGGAATGGACGCGGAGTGGACGGCCCCGAGGTATGGCATTGCGACGAACGAAAAGGGACCGGGAGAGATTGAATGCGGGCGCGGTACGGCGCCAGGACGCTTCACGGTGAGGTTGCGGAGTCAGGGTCATGCTTCCATCCGGAAGCGTGGCCAGATAAGCATAGCCCTGAAAGCACTGTCAAACAACTTGACGAACTTGACGGCTGTTGTAACGTGTTAACCGTCCCTATCCGACTGGCCCGAGAGGTGCGGAACTCCACGCCATGCCCCAGCAGCCACCAGCCCGACCGGCGCCCTCCGCACACGTGACAGCCGCCGAGATCTCCCGCATCGCAGGGGTCACACGCGCCACCGTCAGCAACTGGCGCCGTCGCCACGACGACTTCCCGGCACCCAGCGCAGGCACGGAAGCAAGCCCGCTCTACGACCTGTCGGCCGTCCAGGCATGGCTGCGAGGACGCGGGCACACCTCCACCGCCTCCCCGACCGAGGAGCTGCGGACGGCACTACGGCTGCTGGGGCCTGGCTCGGGGGTGGCCGCGCGACTCTTCCCGCTGGTGGCTGCCGCGTCCCGCCGCACGAAGGAGGAGCTGGCCGAACTAGCCGCCCTGCCCGACGACCAGCTGATCGCCCGGGCGGACAAGACCGCGGAAGAGCTACCGACCGCCGTGCCGGAAGCCGAGCCGGTCCGCTACGGCCCGGACGACGCGAGCGCGGTCCGCGCGCTGCTGGGCTGCGTGCGTGAGGCGGGCGCCCAAGCCGCCCTCGACGTCCTCGCCGAACGCGAACTGGACGAGGGCGCCGCCTCCGGGGTCTACCAGACCCCGGAGGGTCTGGCGCGGCTCATGGCACGGCTCCTGCCCGCGGGCGCGTCCCGTGTCCTCGACCCCGCCTGCGGCAGCGGAACCCTCCTCGCCGCCGCCGCCCGGCAAGGCGCGCGGGAGCTGTTCGGGCAGGACTCGCTCCCCGTCCAGGGCCAACGCACCGCGGTCCGGCTACTGATCGCCGTACCCGAGGCCGAGACGGCGATCCACATCGGCGACAGCCTGCGCGCCGACGCCTTCCCCGACCTCACCGTGGAGGCCGTCCTGTGCAACCCGCCGTTCGCCGACCGCGACTGGGGTCACGACGAGCTGGCCTACGACCCGAGGTGGGCGTACGGGGTCCCGCCGCGCTTCGAGTCCGAACTGGCCTGGGTGCAGCACGCCCTCGCACACCTGGAGCCCGGCGGCCACGCGGTCATGCTGCTGCCGCCCGCGCTGGCCTTCCGCTCCTCCGGCCGCCGTGTCCGCGCGGAACTCATCCGCGGCGGGGCCCTGCGCGCCGTCGTCTCGCTTCCGGCGCGTGCCGCGTATCCGCTCCACATCGGCCTGCAGATCTGGGTGTTGCAACGTCCCGAGCCGGGCGGCACGGACCGTACGACGGTGCTGTTCGTCGACGGGGAGGGCGAGCAGCGGGACGGCGCTACAGGCACGCCGTCCGCCACCGGTACGGCGATGGCGGGTGCCGGCTCCCGCGGCGGCTCACGCTCCCGCCGGTCCGGCCCTTCCGCTTCCGCCGCCTCCGCCCCCACCTCTTCGGCCTCCGCCGCCACCTTCGACTGGGAAGGGCTGTCGGAGCGGGTCCTCGGCCCCTGGGGCGCGTTCACCACCGCCCCCGACACCTACGCCGACGAGCCCGGCGTCGCCCGCGCGGTACCGCTCGTCGACCTCCTCGACGACGTCGTCGACGTCACCCCGGCCCGCCATGTCAGGGCGACCGCGGCCGACATCGACCCGGCCGCCCTGACACGGCGCGTCCACGACCTGCACGACCAACTAACCGAGCAGGTCGCCGCCCTGGCATCCGCCTCCGCGTCCGGCGGCTGGCAGCCGTCCGGAGCATCGGCCCGCGAGTGGCGTACGGCGACCGTCTCCGACCTGGCACGCGGCGGCGCCCTGACCGTGCTGCGGGCGGCGCCGCCCGGCACCCGCGGCTCCAAAGGCTCCGCCGCCCCCGCCGTGGACCGGCCGGTCCTCACCGCCCAGGATGTCGCCACAGGAAACCCCCCGTCCGGCGGGGCCATGGACCTCCACGCCGACGCCGCGCAGCCCGTCGCCGCCGGGGACGTCCTGGTACGAGCCGTCGCGGGCAGCGGCAAGGAGTCCGCGATGACCCGGGTCGCGGACGACCGGGACGCCGGAGCCCTGCTCGGTCAGCACGTCCATCTCCTGCGCCCCGACCCGGCCCGCCTCGACCCGTGGTTCCTGGCCGGGTTCCTCGGCGCCGACGACAACATCGCCTCCGCGTCCACCGGCTCCACCCTCGTGCACGTCACACCGGGCCGCCTGCGCGTACCGCTGCTGCCGCTGAAGGAACAGCGGCGCTACGGGGAGGCGTTCCGCCGGGTGTACGAGCTGCGCACGGCCGTCCGCCGAGCCGCCGACCTCGCCGCCGATACCGCGGCCACGCTGACCACCGGCCTCACCGCCGGCGTACTCCTGCCACCGGACACCCCGGGCACCCCGAATACGTCGGGTGCCCCCGACAACCGTTCTGCCTGAAACGCCCCACACGTCCTACCGCACACGACCACACTGGATCCCTGCCGTCCCACACCCGGACGGCGCTCTTCGGAAGGAAGCCGGGACCTCTTGAACAGCAGTAAGCACACGGAGTTGGCGAACCACGCCTGGTCCGTCGCCGATCTCCTGCGCGGCGACTACAAGCAGTCCGACTACGGCAAGGTCATCCTGCCGTTCACCGTGCTGCGTCGCCTGGAGTGCGTTCTGGAGCCAACGCGCGAGAAGGTCGTCGAGACCGTCGCCAGGTTCGCGGGCCAGGACATCGACGCCGGCCACTTCCTGCGCAAGGCCTCGGGTCACTCCTTCTACAACAAGAGCGAGCTCACGCTGCGGAAGATCGCGGCCGACCCGCAGAACGCGGCGAAGAACCTGCAGATCTACGTCGGCGCCTTCTCCGACAACGCCCGTGAGGTCCTCGACAAGTACGAGTTCAACCAGCAGGTCAGGAAGCTCGACGGCGCGAACCTGCTCTACCGGGTCATCGGCAGGTTCACCGACCTCGACCTGCACCCCGACGTCGTGCCCAACCACAACATGGGTTACATCTTCGAGGAGTTGATCCGCCGCTTCGCCGAGCAGTCGAACGAGACGGCGGGTGAGCACTTCACCCCGCGCGAGGTCATCAAGCTCATGGTGAACCTGCTGGTGGCGCCCGACGCGGACGCCCTCAGCCTGCCCGGCGTCGTCCGCACGGTTATGGACCCGGCCTGCGGCACGGGCGGCATGCTCAGCGCCGCCGACGACCGCATCAAGGCCCTCAACCCGGACGCGACGGTCGAGGTGTACGGGCAGGAACTCAACCCCGAGTCGTGGGCGATCTGCCGGTCCGACCTCATGATCAAGGGCCAGGACCCGGAGAACATCCGCTTCGGCAACTCCTTCTCCGACGACGGCCACGCCCGCCGGAAGTTCGACTACATCCTCGCCAACCCGCCGTTCGGCGTGGAGTGGAAGAAGGTCAAGGAGGAGGTCGAGTACGAGCACAGGTCGCTCGGCGACGCCGGCCGCTTCGGCGCGGGTCTGCCGCGCATCAACGACGGTTCGCTGCTCTTCCTCCAGCACATGATCTCGAAGATGAAGCCGGTGGACGTGAACGGCGGGGGCGGCTCCCGCATCGCCATCGTCTTCAACGGCTCCCCGCTGTTCACGGGCGCGGCCGAGTCGGGCGAGTCCAACATCCGTCGCTGGATCCTGGAGAACGACTGGCTGGAGGCCATCGTCGCCCTCCCGGACCAGCTCTTCTACAACACCGGTATCTCGACGTACTTCTGGATCCTGACGAACCGTAAGGACAAGGACCACAAGGGCAAGGTCGTCCTGCTGGACGCGCGCGACCAGTGGGTGAAGATGCGCAAGTCCCTCGGCGACAAGCGCAAGGAACTGGGCGACGGGACGAACGGCCGCCCCGACCACATCGGCGACATCACGCGGCTGTACGCGGAGGCGTTGCAGGTCGTGGGCGATGCGGACCACCCGCTGCACGGCAAGGTGAAGGTCTTCGCCAACGAGGACTTCGGCTACCAGCGCATCACGGTGGAGCGGCCGTTGAAGCTCCGCTTCGAAGTGACGGAGGAGACGTTGGCGGCGTTGGCGGAGTCCAAGCCGGTGGCCAAGCTGGAGCGGAGTGAGGAGTTCGTGGCGGCGGTGCGTACGCTGCTCGGCTCGTCCTGGGCAACGAAGTCCGATGCGTTCATCGCCCTCAAGGACGCCGTGGTCGCGGCCGGCCTGACGTGGCCCTCGGGGGCGCCGTTCGCGAAGGCGGTACGGGAGACGATCGGCGTCCGGGACCCGGAGGGCGAGGTCCAGAAGGTCAAGGGCGCACCGGAGCCGGATACGGACCTGCGGGACTACGAGAACGTCCCGCTCGGCGAGGACGTCGAGGACTACCTCAAGCGTGAGGTACTGCCGCACGTCCCGGACGCGTGGATCGACCACACGAAGACGAAGATCGGCTACGAGATCGCGTTCACGCGGCACTTCTACGTGTACAAGCCGCCGAGGCCACTGGGGGAGATCGATGCGGAGTTGAAGTCGCTGGAGGCTGAGATTCAGGCGCTGTTGGGTGAGGTGACGCAGTGAACTCTGCCCCTACTCAGTCTGCAAGAGCTGTCGACTGGCTGACTAACGTGCGGCCAGGTTGGTCAACAACCACTCTCGGTCGAGTCGGACGGTTTCACATGGGCACTACGTTCCCGCACGCCTACCAAGGAGCCACGCAGGGAGATTTGCCGTTCATCAAAGTGTCCGACTTTCCTCGCGCTGACCGTCTAGGTGTACTCGACGGGGCGAACAACTGGGTAGACCGTCGAACGGCCCGCCAACTCGGGGCTCGCATTGTCCCCCGAGGCAGTATCCTGTATGCGCGAGTAGGCGCTGCCCTGCTCCTCAATCAACGATGCATCGCCGGTCGCAATTGCATTGTGGACGACAATGTTCGCGCGTTCGAGCCACATTATGGCGATCCCCGCTTTTGGCGCTACCTCATGCTGCTACTGGATATGGCAAAAATTACCAACCCCGGTCCGGTTCCGTCGGTGAGTGAGCGTCAAGTTGCCGCCTTGCCAGTTCCTCTGCCGTCCGCAGAGGAGCAGCGCCGCATCGCCGACTTCCTCGACGCCGAGACCGCCCGCATCGACCGACTCACTTCCATGCGAGACCGGCAGTCAAAGTTGTTGGACGACCGTCGGCGGAGCCAACTCTCTGAGCTTGTTGCAAGCCTCACGCAACGATTCGGCTCTATTCGCCTACGCCACATGTCAATGAGAATTGAGCAAGGCTGGTCTCCCCAATGTGAGGATCGCCTCGCAGAATACGGCGAGTGGGGCGTCGTGAAGGCTGGTTGCGTCAACTCAGGGCGGTTCGATCCGATCCAGCACAAGGCGCTTCCTGCTGATGTGGAACCACGACGAGAGTATGTGCTCAAAAGAGGCGATCTGCTCATGTCGCGCGCGAGTGGCTCCATCGACCTCATTGGCAGTGTCGGCGTCGTTGGAGAAATCAGCGACAACCTACTGCTCTGTGACAAGGTATATCGGATCAGACTGGACTGGACGAGGGCGCAAGCTGACTTCGTGGCTCACGTACTCCGCGGCCACCAAGCTCGGGAGCACATCAAGATCGGAATTTCCGGAGCCGAAGGGATGGCCAACAACCTCCCGACCAGCGTTGTCAAAGACTTGCTCCTGCCAAATGTCCCTGTGAGCAAACAGGCATCCATCTCGGACTCCCTTCATCTGAGTGCCGAGTCAGTTGCACGCGCTCGAGAGTCACTGCATCGCTCTGTTCAGACTCTCACTGAACGCCGCAAGGCCCTCATCACCGCCGCCGTAACCGGCCAGTTCGATGTCTCCACCGCCAGCGGACGCAACTAATGGACGGAGTCACCGCGTAGTCATGAGTTCCATCCACACGGAGTCCGCCTTCGGTGACGCGATCGTCGCCGCCATGGTCGAGCGTGGCTGGCGCGAAGCGCGCCCGCAGGACTACCGGGCCGATCTCGGCCTGGACACCAACGAGTTGTTCACCTTCATCGGGGCGACCCAGCCCGACGAGTGGAGCGAGCTGCTCACCGTCTACGGCGGCGACCCCAACGAGGCCCAGCGCGGGTTCGCCGGCCGCCTCGACCAGGCCATCGCAACCAACGGGCTCCTCGACGTGCTCCGCAACGGCGTCAAAGACCGGGGCGTTCTCCTCCGCGTCGCGTACTTCAAGCCGAACCTCGTCGCCCACGACTCCGTGTTGGACGGCTACCGCGCCAACCGTCTAACCGTCGTCCGCGAACTCGAGTACGCGACCAAGCAGGCCGACTGGGGCAACCGGCTCGACCTCACCCTCTTCCTCAACGGAATCCCCGTCGCCACGGCCGAGTTGAAGAACCCGCTCACCAAGCAGGGGGTAGAGCAGGCCAAGGAGCAGTACCGCACCGACCGCGACCCGACCGAGCTGATCTTCACGCGCCGGGTCGTCGCGAACTTCGCCGTTGACCCAGATCTCGTCTTCGTCGCCACCCAGCTCAAGGGCAAGAACACCCGCTTCCTCCCCTTCAACACCGGCTCCAACGGCCCCGGTCAGCCGGGCGGCGCAGGCAACCCGGCCCCCACTGCCTACGGCACGTACGCGACCTCGTACCTCTGGGAGCACGTCTGGCAGCCGGACAACTGGCTGGACCTACTCCAGCGGTTCGTGCACCTTCACAAGAGCAAGACGCCCGGCGGCGGCACCACCAAGACGATGGTCTTCCCCCGGTTCCAGCAGTGGGACGCGGTCAAGAAGCTCACGGCGCACGCCTCCACCCATGGTGCGGGCCACGACTACCTCGTCATGGCCTCGGCCGGCTCCGGCAAGTCGAACACCATCGGCTGGCTCGCGCACCGCCTCAGCGACCTGCACACCCCCACCGACCCCCGCGAACTCGACGCCGAGGCCATGGCCAAGGGCCTCAAGCCGGGCGTGCCAGTCTTCGACAAAGTCATCGTCATCACCGACCGTCGCAACCTGGACGCCCAACTCCGGGAAACGGTCGGCAATTTCGAGCAGACCGCGGGCCTCGTCGTGAAGATCGACGAGAAGCACGGGGCGAAGGGCGAGCAGCTCGCCAAGGCCCTCTCCCGCGACACCGGGAAGATCGTCACGGTCACCCTGCACTCGTTCCCGGCGCTGATCTCGTACATCGAGCGTAACCCCACCGAGATCCGGGGCAGCCACTTCGCGATCATCGTGGACGAGGCGCACTCCTCGCAGTCCGGCGACGCCGCCAAGGACGTACGGGCCGCTCTGCGCGATCTCGGCCTCGACTCCGACTCGGACGACGCGGGCGCGACCACGGTCAAGGCCGAGGGCGCAACCCTGGACGAGCAGCTCAAGAAGCGGGCCGAGCAGCGTTCCCGCGCCGCGAACCTCTCCTACTTCGCGTTCACCGCCACGCCGAAGGCCAAGACCCTCGAACTCTTCGGCACGCTCCAGGACATCGACGGCAAGGCGACCTACCGGCCCTTCCACACGTACTCCATGCGACAGGCGATCGAGGAGGGCTTCATCCTCGACCCGCTGCGCAACTACGTCACGTACAACACGTACTGGAAGCTGGTGAACCAGAACCCCGACGAGCGGGAGGTCGACCCGTCGAAGGCGAACAGTCTGCTCGCCCGGTACGCGCTCACCCATGACTCGACGGTCGCCCAGCACGCCCAGGTGATCGTGGAACACTTTGTGGCGCACAGTCGGGGCCGCCTCGGCGGGCGGGCCAAGTCGATGGTGGTGAACCGCTCCCGGGAGTCCGCCGTACACATGGCGCGCGCCATCAAGAGCTACATCAAGGACCGGGGCTACGACACCAAGTACCCCGACTTGGGTGTCCTCGTAGCCTTCTCCGGATCGCTGACCGTCGACGGCGAGGAGACCACCGAGCCGAAGGAGAACGGCGGGCTGTCGGAGAGCGCGCTACCGAAGGCGTTCGCGTACACGCGCGCAGACGACAAGGCCGCCCGAGCCGGTGGTCCGGGCCAGCGCGAGTACAAGATCCTGGTCGTGGCGGAGAAGTACCAGACCGGCTTCGACCAGCCGCTCCTCACGACGATGTACGTCAACAAGTCACTGACTGGCATCTCCGCCGTCCAGACCCTGTCCCGGCTGAACCGCACCGCCGAGCGCAAGACCCAGGCGGACCTGGCGGTACTGGACTTCGTCAACGACGCGAACGACATACAGGACGCCTTCCGCCCGTACTTCGAGGAGGCGAACACCCTCCCCTCCGACCCCAACCTGCTCTACACCGCGCAGAGCCGGGTCATGCAGGCGGGGATCCTGTCCGGGCAGGAGATGGACGAGTTCGCCGCCGCGTACTTCGCCGCCAAGGAAAAGGCGGCGGGCTCACAGTCCAAGTGGGAGAAGCTGCACGCCGAGCTGTACCGGCTGCTCTCCCCCGCCATCGCCCGCTTCACCGCTCTGCAGGACAGCGAGGACGAGGACGACCAGGAGACGGCGGAGGGCTTCCGCGCCGACCTCAACGACTACGTCAGGAAGTACGGCTTCCTCGCCCAGATCGTCCCCTACCGGGACGCCGAGCTGGAGCGGCTGCACCTCTACGGCCGCTACCTCCTCAACCTGCTGCCGCGTCGCGCGGACGGCGGCGTGGACATAGGCGAGGTCGACCTCAGCCATATGCGGGTGGAGAAGACCGGCGAGTACGACGTCTCCCTCACCGCCGAGGGGCCGACGACGATGAAGGGCTTCGGCGACGGCTCGGGCGGTGCGAAGGAAGCGGAGAAGTCGCTGCTCTCGCAGTTGATCGACAAGTTCAACGAACGCTTCGGCACCGAGTTCACCGAGCAGGACGTCATCCGCCCGTTCGAGGAGGCCAAGGCCGACCCGAAGGTGCGAGCGGCGGCCGTCGTCAACGACGAGGACAACTTCGGGCTCGTCTTCGACAACGTCTTCGCGGACAAGATGGCCGACCACATCGACACCATCGCGGGCATGGGCCGCCAGTACTTCGGCCCCGACAAGGGCTTCAAGTCCAGCTTGGACCGCAGTGCCCGCAAGGCCGCGTGGCGGATGATCCGCCGCGAGGAGGGCCTGGACGACGACGTCTGATCCGCACGCCCCGGCTGGACATGCCGGCCGGGGCACCCTTTGGCCTCGATTCGCCTGCGGCCCGGCGGTCGTAGGTACACGAGGTTCATGCCGTTTTTGTCGGACGTCAGCCAGAGGCTGTTGTTGGAAAACAAGGGGAGACAATGAGTGACGACCGCAAGGCAAGCGTTCCGGTGTGGACGCTGGCAACCGGTGACGTCCGGGTGCCAGGGTTGACCGCGGGCGAGTCGATGACGGCCGAGCGCCTGGCTGAACTGCGCGGAGTGCTGGCCGTCCTGGCCGACGAGCCGATCGTCACACTTGAGGTACATCCGCTGCCCGACAAGATCGACCGCGGCCGTGGCATCCCGCTCGACGCCGCGAGTCCCTTGGCGCAGCACCTGTCACAGTTCATCACGCAATCGACGCGAAGTTCCCTTACGGCGGCCAGAGCGACCGCTTCCGGCGAGAGTCTGTATCGCATGGTGGTCCCGGCGAAGGTCGCCGCCCAGTTCGGGCAGGGCATCGTTCGCCCGATGGCCTCGAAGGCGGCGACCGGCGGCATCCACAGTGCACTCATGAACTCGACGGGCATCGCCGCCAATGCGACGTTCGTGCCAGTCGGTAAAGCCGCAGCAGCAGGCGCGGTCGGTGGAGCCGGTGCGACAGCCGGTGCCGTGGCCGCCGGCGGCACGGCGCTCACCGTGGCCGCTCCGCTCGTGCTCATGGCCGTGGCGGTGGGGGTGAGCGCGCACGCCGACCACAAGCGCCAGCAGGCCATTGAACACATCACGGAACTGCTGGAGCAACTTCAGGAGGAGAAGCTCGACGACGAGCGCAGCGAACTCGACGGCTGCCGCGACGCCATCGACAAGGCCACTTCCATTCTGCTCGACCAGGGCAAGCTCGGTGTCTCGCTGGGACTCGACTCGGCGGTGCATGCCATCAACACAGCGCTGGGCAAAGCCGACGGCCGCCTTGCCCGATGGCAGAGCGCGCTCGACAAGCTGCCAGAGGGCGAGGCCGTCGAACTCGGCACGTTGACCAAGTCGTTCCCCGGCGTCGACGACCATGGCGGCACGTTCCGCACCCACCTCGAACTCGCTTCCCTGGCTATCACGCTGAAGCGGCGGGTGGTCGTCCTCCAGGCGGTCGACCACGCCCAGAGCGACCCCGGCAATCCGTTCGAGAACTTCACCCGCGCACTCAAGCGCGATCAGCAGCGCCTCGACGAACTGGAGTCGAGCATCGCCGGTGTCCTGGTACGCCTGTCGGCACTGGAACTGGCACGCCCGAACGGTTTGCGACCCGTCTTCACGACCGGTGAAGTCGATCGCCTCTTGAGCGCGGCACACCGGATTCACAAGCTGGGCGACGGCGTCACGGTCAACAGCCGCACGACAGACGTGGCGATTGAGATTGCCCGTGACAAGGGCGGCTCAGTGGTCGTGTTCCCTGCGCTGCCCGCGTAGGCGTAAGCGCGCTCGCACAGCCCCCGTTCGCGTCGCGGGCGGTGGTGTGGCCCAGCCGCCTGTGCGACTGGGCCACCACGGGGCTTACGAATGTACGGCTCAGATGGTCTGGTCGGCCGCCAGCCCGACGAACCCGGCCCACGCCTGGGGGGTGACCGTCAGAACCGGTCCGGATCGGATCTTCGAGTCCCGGATGTGTACGGTTCCGGCGGCGTCGGCAACCTCGACACACTCCCCGCCCTCGCCACTGCTATAGCTGCTCTTGAACCAGGCTGACTCCGGCACAGTCGGCTCAGGCATCTGGTTGCTCATTTCTCTCCCAGCAGTTCCTCGACAAAGGCCAGCGATTCATGAGGAGTCAGCGCCTGAGCCCGGAGGATCCCGTACTGCTCCTCGATCTCCCTGACGGCCGACCTGTCGGTGTGGAGGCGGCTGTCCCGCTGGACCTCAACGTAGGCCATCCTCCGCCCGTCGCGGTCCTCGATCAAGGTGAAGGGTCAGCCAGACCGCAGTGCTCCGTGCGCTCGTTGGGCATGATCTGGACCTCCACGTTGCGCCGGTGCGCGTGCAGCATGATCTGCTCAAGCTGTCCTTGCAGTACCGCCCAGCCGCCGATGGGACGTCGAAGTACCGACTCCTCAATCACGAAACTCAATGTCGGCATCGGCCTGCGGGAGAAGATCTCCTGTCGGGCAAGCCGGGCTGCGACTCGTTGCTCGACAGTGTCTTCGTCAAGTAGCGGGCGCCGCATGGCGAACACGGCGCGCGCGTACTCGTCGGTCTGCAACAGGCCAGGAACGGCCTGGGCCGCGTACACGTGGAGAGCCACCGCCGTCGACTCCAACCGCGCCATGTCCCGGAAGAACGCCGGATACTGTGCCCGCGCCACCTCGTCCTTCAGCGCCCTGAGGACGCCCCCGGCGTCCAGTACCTCGTCCGCGCGGTCGATGAACCTGGGTGAGGGAATCCGCCGCCCCTGCTCGAAGGAGGCGATCGACTGGCCCGCGTACCCCGTGAGCTTCCCGAACTCCGGCCGTTCCAGGCCCACTCGTACTCGCAGCAGTTTCAGCTGCCGCCCGAACGCCGTCACCACGCCCGATCCCGGCTCGTCCTCCGGCCGTGGTCCGGCGTCTTCCCGCTCGCCCTCGCCCTGCTCCACCGACTCCATCGGCGCCACCGCCTCCCCGGCCCAGTTCCCCGGCCCAACGCGCCCGCCCCGAGCCGGTCACGCGGCGCGCCTCGTACACGTCCCGCTCCGTCGCGTACAACCGGCACGCGGCGTAGCGTCACCACTGGTCACGCTACGCCACCGCCGGGACCGTTGAGGGCATGAACAGTGAGATCACTCCCCTCTTCCGTTCCGGCGAACCCGCCGCCCCCGCGCAACACTTCGCCATGCGGTTCAGTTCCACCCCGCGCGGCGCGCGGCTCGCCCGGCGGCTTGCCGGGCAGCGGCTCGACGCGTGGGGCATCCCCTACGACTGCGACACGCACCACGCGCTGACGCTGATCGTCGCCGAGTTCGCCGCCAACGCCGTCCTGCACGGCCGGGTCCCGGGCCGCGACTTCCACCTCTCGCTGGCCCGCGACGCCACGACCGTACGGATCGAGGTCACCGACACCTGCACCGAAGACGTACCGGTCGTGGCGACGCCCCCGGACCTCCGCGACACCGGCCGCGGCCTGCTCCTGGTGGAGCACCTCGCCGACCGCTGGGACTGGCATCCGCACCGGAGCGGCCCCGGCAAGACGGTCTGGGCGGAGTACGTCCTGCCGACGGGATGCCGACCGGCCGCCGTACGCTCCTGCCCGTCGTTCACCGCCGCGGCCGTGCCCCTGTAGCACCGCATCCGCTGGACGGCAGATCGGCGCAGCGGTCACACTTGCCCCCTGACCGTGACTGTTCACGCACACCGGGGGCAAGGTGCCGCAGGAGGCGATCTCCGACCGTTACGAACTCCTGGAGGAGCTCAGCCACGGCGGCATGGGCGACGTGTGGCGCGGCTACGACGCCGTCCTCGACCGGCCCGTCGCCGTGAAGCTCATCCGGCAGGCGTCGGTCACCTCCCCGCAGCTGGCCGAGGAGTTCGCCAAGCGCTTCCGTCGCGAGGCCCGCATCACCGCGCGTATCCAGCACCCCGGTGTGCCGCAGGTGTACGACGCGGTGCTCGACGCGTCGTACGAGCGGCTGTTCCTGGTGATGGAGCTCGTCGACGGCGTACCGCTGTCCAGCTACCTCGACCCCGGCCGGCCCCTGCCGGTCAGCTGGGCCGCCGCCGTCGCCGCGCAGGTCGCGACCGTGCTGTCGTACGCGCACGACGTGCCGGTGATCCACCGGGACCTCAAGCCGGGCAACATCCTCGTCGCCCGCGACGGCACGGTGAAGGTCCTCGACTTCGGTATCGCGGCGATGCTGCGGACGGACGTCACCAAGCTGACCGCCACCGGCAGCCCCATCGGCACCCACCAGTACATGTCGCCCGAGCAGGTCCGCGGCGGACGCATCACCCCGCAGACCGACCTGTACGCGCTCGGCTGTGTGCTGCACGAACTCCTCAGCGGACGGCTCGTGTTCGAGGCGGAGAGCGAGTACCTGCTGATGTACCAGCACGTCAACGCCGCCCCCACCCCGCTGCGACAGCTGCGCCCCGACGTCCCCGAGGCGCTGGAGGAGCTGGTCCTGCACCTGCTGCGCAAGGCGCCCGAGGCACGGCCCGCCGACACACAGGAGGTGTACGCGCGGCTGCTGCCGTTCCTCCCGCCGCCGGGCCAGGAGCCCGGCACGGCGGACGCCGGGCCGACCGGCGCGCCCGACCCGACGGACGTGTTCCGTCGCCCCTTCGCGCCCCGCGCCCGCGCCCAGGCCCCGGAGCCCGGCGGTCCGGCGCCGACGGCCGTCCTCCCGGGGGCCCCGCCGGTGCCCGTCCCCGCCCGGCTGCGCGAGGACATCAAGGAGGCGTACGCCCAGTCCGACGCCCTGCTGGAGGAGGAGCGGTTCGCGCAGGCCGCCGAGGTGCTCGGCGAGGTCATCGAACCCGCCGCCCTCGCCCTCGGCTCCGAGAGCAAGCAGGTCCTGGCGCTGCGCCGCCAGCGGGCAGCGATCCGCCTCCTCGGCGGCGACTACCGGACCGCCCTGCCCGAGTTCGACGCCCTCGCGGACGCGTACGCCCGTATCGCCGGGCCCACCGGCGAGCAGGCCCGCGCCTGCCGCGCCCAGGCGGCCCGCTGCCGCGCCGAACTCGGCCAAGTCACCGACGCGCTGGCCGCACTCCAGGGCGTGCTGCACGTCGTGCGGGCCGTCGACAGCGACGTGAGCGAGGAAGCCGTGGAGCTGCGGCACAACATCGGGATGCTGCTGCTCGCCCAGGGCCGGACCGCCGACGCGCGGCAGGTCCTCGAACCACTCCACCAGGACATGTGCATGGTGTTCGGCCCGGAGGACGAGATGACCGTCGAGATCGCCGAGGCGCTCGCCGTGATCCGCCTTGACCTCGACGGTTCGGCTTCCTGACCCGCTTCCTCCAGAAGCAGCATCGCCACAACCATGCTGCTCTGCGGCCGAGGGTTTCGCGACGGTCACGTCGCCGGGTAGTTCAGCGCTCCCCGGTGTGGCCGTCAGGGCAGTGGTGCCGCCGGCCGTGTTCCGATCCTCTGGCGACGAGTCCACCGCGCCGGTTTCCCACTTGTCGTGGGCTGGCTGGTCGGATGTCGGCCGACGGGAGGGAGCCTCAGCGAGATCAGCATGCCGGAAGGACGGCAGACAGTACGCTGAATCCAGCGGGATCGGGCCCGCAGCACAGTGTCCGGGAGGTGCTTCATGACGGCCGAGATGGTGGCCCCGGCGTGGATGCATGAGCAGATCACGGCGGAGGAGTACGACTCCTGGTCCGAGGAGCAGTGCGCCGGTATCGAGGTCGTGGACGGGATGGTCGTCGTGAGTCCGAGCGCGTCCAAACGGCACAACCGGCTCGCTCGGATTCTGGCGAACGCCCTGGATGCCGCCGCGGGCCCGGAGTGGAACGCGGACACAGACTTCGATGTCCGGCTTCAGGACGTCCCGCTCACCAATCGCCGCCCGGACGTCGTCGTGTACCGCGCGGACACGATCGACATCACCCCCACCCGCCCTGAGCACGTGCTGCTGGTCGCGGAGGTGGTGTCGCCGGGCTCGGAGACCACCGACCGGATCGTGAAGGTCGACCAGTACGCCAAGGCAGGCATTGCCTTCTACTGGCGGATCGAGCAGGCCGTGACAGGTGTCCCTCTCGTGTACACCTATGTTCTCGACCCCGCGACGAAGACCTACCGGGACGGAGACGTCTTCACCGGCGTCCTCAAGGTCGCGGCCCCCTTCCCGGTGGAGGTCGACCTCGGCCAGGTCTGACCATGCGCTGCTTGGCAGCCGGCGACGCCTGAGCGATGCGCGAGCGGACTGCCCGATACAGGGCGGCATGAGCCGGATCAAACGGCTCGCCGCGCGGTTCTGATCAGGGAAAACAGCACCGTACGGCAGCGCCAGGCAGCCCTCGTCAGGGATTCGATCCCACTCCTAAAGCAGGTGTCGCAGGTTCGAATCCTGCCGCGACACAGACAAATAGCTGTTCAGAGGCCCTTCCATCCAAGATCACGGAAGGGCCTCGCCCCTTCCAGAACCCGTGCAGTGCGCGGAGGAGGGGGCGTTGTCGCAGGCCCGCCCTTGGCTATACGCAGCCTTGAGACCCTCTCGACGGTCGGTGATGTTGCACTTACCGTGTGTTGAGTTGGATACCGGGGAGTGTGCTGGCCTCTGGGGGCGGGATGCAGCGCAGGGACGGGTTTCGGCGGATCATCAGCGAGTTCGGTGCAGCGTGCAAGCAGGCATTGCTCCATGGGCAGAAGGAAGCCGCGATCCGTCGCGCCGTGGAGACGCTTCTCGTCGATGCGGCGAACGTGTTAGGGCTACAGGCCGTGCTGCATGCCGAGGTAGCGATCGCCGCGCACCGTATCCGCCCCGACCTGGCTGTGCGGATCGGGAAGTTATCTCGCAACATCGTCGGCTACGTCGAGCTGAAGAGCCCGGACAAAAGCGTGATTCATCCTGGCGGGCTGAACCAACGTGATCGACGGCAGTGGGAGGGTATGGCGAAGCTCCCTAACTTGATCTACACCAACGGCCAGACCTGGATCATGTATCGCTCAGGTCGACAACACGGCGACACCATCTACCTCGAAGGCGATCTGCGTACTGCTGGATCCCGTCTGCGGCTACCGGCAGCCAGCGAAGCCGCCTTCGAATCGATGCTGACAGCGTTCTTCAGTTGGCAGCCGCATCCCCTGACATCGATGCGGGAAGTTGTCGCTCAAGTAGCCCCGCTGTGCACACTCCTGCGCGATGCTGTCCACGACCGGCTCGACGCCGAGGCCAGCCTCCCGCGCCACCGCCGTCCCTTCACTGACCTGGCCTCCACTCTCGAAGTCGATCTCTTTCCCACCACCGATGACCGGGACAAACGCGCGGCCTTCGCCGACCGCTACGCCCAATCCGTCACCTTCGCACTCCTGCTCGCCAGCTCGGACACTGCCGATGGCCACGACAGCTCACTGACCAAGATGAGCCTGCATGAAGTCGGCCGCCGACTGGGAGCGGAGCATTCCGTCATGGGGCGCGCTCTGCAGATCCTCACCGACCAGGTCGAGGGAGAATTTCGCGACAGCCTCGACATGCTCGTTCGCATCATCGACGCCATCGACTGGCGGAGCGCCCTGGCCAGCGAACCCGGTTTCCACATCCACCTTTACGAACACTTCCTGCAGGAGTACGACCCCGACCTCCGCAAGGACTCCGGCACCTACTACACCCCAGCGCCGCTGATGGAGGAGATGATCCGCCTTGTCGACGAAGTATTGATCACCACGCTGGGCTGCCCAGACGGTTTCGCCGACCCCGGTGTGTCCATCATCGACCCGGCCATGGGTACCGGCACCTTCCTCACTGGCATCATCGACCTCGTCGCCCGCAAGCAGTCCGAGGGCGGCAACGACGGCTTCCGCGCCGAATCCGTCCAAGAACTCGCAGGCCGACTGATCGGCTTCGAAAAGCAGATGGGCGCTTTCGCCGTTGCTCAGATGCGCGTCGGGCAGATGCTGCGCTCTCTCAACGCACGTGTCCGGCTGCGCGACATGCGCCTCCATCTGGCCGACACCCTTGCCGACCCCTGGCGGCCGAGTGAACTCTTCACCCGCTACGGCGCCCTGTGGGGTCCCTTGCGCGACGACGCTGAAGCTGCCAGCTTCATCCAGCGCGAAGGCCGCATCACTGTCGTCATCGGCAACCCTCCCCACCGCGAACAGGCCGAAGGCCAGGGTGGATGGATCGAGAATGGCTCACCAGACCGAGGCACTCCACCGCTGGACGCCTTCCGGCTGCATGGTGCGGCAGGGGTGTACGAGAACAAACTGAAAAGCCTGTGCACCTACTTCTGGCGCTGGGCCACGCACAAGGTGTTCGACCAGTACGACGACCACCGTCACGGCGTTGTCTGCTTCGTCAGTACCGGCGGGTTCATCCGCAGCGCCGGCTTTCAGGGAATGCGCTCGTACCTGCGCCGCACTTGCACCGAAGGCTGGGTCATCGACCTCACTCCTGAAACGAAGAGGCCCCCGCTCAACAGCCGCTTTTTCCCCGGCGTCCAGCAGGAATTAGCCATAGCAATTTTTGTCCGCAAGCAAGGCGAGCGGCGCGATCAACTGGCCCCTATCCACTACACGGCTGTCCATGGCACTCGCCGGGACAAGGAAGAGCAACTGCACGACTTGCACATCAACGGTCCCGACTGGCGCACTTCCCGGCCCGTCGAGCACGCCCCCTTCACACCCGCCTCGCACAGCGGCTGGGATGCCTTTCCCGCTCTCACCGACCTCATGCCCTGGCGGAAACCGGGCATAAAGCCCAACCGGAACTGGGTCTTCAGCCCATCCAAAACCACCTTGCGCCGACGCTGGGACCGCCTCGTCCAGGAACGTGACCTCGTCACACGAAGGGCACTGTTCAAAGAAACCCGCGACCGCACCTTGGACAAGGAAGCCCTCCAGATACCCGGTCACCCCCACCCGCCGACCCTTCTGCGCGACGAGCACAACCCCTGTCCTGTTCCGATACGCGTCGCCCGCAGAGCCCTGGACCGCCAATGGCTCATCCCCGACGGGCGCGTCATCGACCGTTCCCGCCCGGAGCTGTGGCAAGCCGCCGTTGATGGCCAGGTCTTCATCGTCGAACAGCACTCGCAACGCCTGCAGACCGGCCCAGCGCTGCTCTTTACCGCTCTCATCCCTGACATGCACTACTTCAACGGCAACGGCGGCCGTGTGCTGCCGTTCCTGCACGCAGACCGCACCCCCAACATCGCGCCTGGGCTGTTACATCACCTCGCCAACTCCTACGGTCTCCAAGAGATCATCCCGGTAGAACTGCTGGCCTACATCGCCGCCGTCACCGCCCATCCCACCTTCACCGAGCGCTATGCGGACGACCTCAACTCACTCGGCGTACGCATACCTTTGACCGCCGCCAGTGGCCTGTGGAGGGAAGCGGTCAACCTGGGACACCACATTCTGTGGGCCTCCACCTTCGGAACACGAAGTATCAGCCCAGGTGACGGCCGCCCCGCAGGCACATCGAACTGGTGGCGAGACCTGCATCCCGAGATCACATACGCCCGACAAGTCGCGCCTGATGGGCTCCCCTCCACGATCACCTACGACTCCGAAAACGAGCATCTGATCATCGAGGGGGGTGTCTTCACTGGCGTCACGCCGCGCATGCGCAACTACACCACCGGCGGGCGTAACGTACTGGACAGCTGGCTCGCGTATCGCAGCACCCGCAGTGCTGGCAAGGTGACCAGCGAACTCGATCGCGAGCGCCCAGAGTATTGGGAGCACGAGTGGAGTCGGGAACTCGTCGAGATCCTCGCCGTACTCAGTCACCTGACTGCTCTGGAGCCGCGGCAGGCAGAGTTACTCGACCGCATAGTGACCGCCCCACTGATCGATGTGGCTGAGCTAAATCGACGCCGCATCCTCCCGGTGCCTGAGCACGCCAAGAACGCTCGCACCGGCCCGGACCACGCGTTTCTGCCCGGACTTGAAGCAGTCGATGGTCAACCTCCTGGACCTGTCGAGCCTCTAACGCCGCCCAGCGACTCCACGGGTGACGCGGCACCCGGCCGACACTCGCCTGTGCGACCCGGCCCTCATGCCCGACGGCACCGCGGTCGGGCCTGATCTACGCATAGGGCAACTGCTCCTCGCTCAGCGAAAGGACTGCCCTGCATGCGCAGTGAGCACTTGCGCGGTCGCCTCAGTCAGAAGCTGGAAGCGCGCAGACACGGCACGGGCCCCGACCGGGCTTTAGGGCCAGGTCAGAGCCCTAATGGCAGACGAGTCGGGCTGTACGCCGGGTTCTGTCGCCCGGTCGCCTCGCGGCGGCCGGGGAGACGGCCATCCATCTAGGACCGGCGTTGCCGTCGGTCTCGTGCGGTCTACCCGGGGACTCGGGCGGGCAGCCCTCGAACGTCCCCGCAGGGTCACCATTACAGTGGCCCCTTTTGACCTTGCTCCGGGTGGGGTTTACCTAGCTGCTCAGGTCGCCCTGGGCACTGGTGGTCTCTTACACCGCCGTTTCACCCTTACCGAGGACCGAGGTCCCCGGCGGTTTGTTTTCTGTGGCACTTTCCCGCGGGTCACCCCGGGTGGCCGTTAGCCATCACCCTGCCCTGTGGAGCCCGGACGTTCCTCGGGAAGCCCCTTGAAGGACTTCACGCGGCCGTCCGCCCGGCTCGTCTGCCGTGTCGACCATGTTACCGGGCGCGCGCCTCGTCTCTGTCCGGCCGGGGTTCCGGACCGCGGCGGACGAGTCGCTTTGCGCGGCCTCGCCCCTCGGAGTGACCCAGGTCCGGGCGGGTGGCGGCCCTCCGACCGGAGGCGGTCGCCAGTACCGAGCCCGCCAGGATCAGGGTGAAGGCCACGACGATGGTCGCCGTCAGTGGCTCGGACAGGAAGATCGCGCCCGCTGCCACCGCTACCGCCGGATTGACGTACGTGAAGACGGTTGCCCTGGTCGGGCCCGCCTCCTTGATCAGCTCCAGGAAGGCCACGAAGGCGACCGCTGTGCAGACCACGCCCAGGGTGGCCAGCGCGGTCAGGACCGAGGCGGAGGGCATCGCCGACGGCCAGGTCATCGCCGCGGCCGGGGCGTAGACCAGGGCCGCGAGGGCCAGGCAGGGGGCGATGAGCTGGAGGGTGGGGACGTTCTTCAAGTAGCGCGCGGCGATCAGGGGGGCCGTCGCGTAGCCGATCACCGTCGCAAGCACCTCGGCCAGGGAGCGGGCGTCCCCGCCGGTCAGGTGCGGGACCGTGAGGACTCCTACGCCGGCCAGGCCCAGGCCGAGTCCGACGACGCGCCGCACTCCCAGCCTCTCCGTTTCGCCGAAGAAGCGGGCCAGGGCTACTCCTACGATCGGGACGCCCGCGATCAGCAGGCCCGCTGTCGAGCTGGACAGGTGGCGTTCCGCGTCGGTCAAGGTCCACCAGGGGCCGATGATCTCGATGCACGCGAAGGCCAGCATCGGGCGCCAGTGGGTGCGAACGGTGGCGGGCAGGCCGCCCTGCCGTACCGCGAAGGGCAGGAGCAATGCCGCGCCCAGCGCGCAGCGCGTGAACACCACCATCGACGGGGACAGCGGGGCATCCACCGCCACCTTGATCAACAGGTAGGGGATGCCCCAGACCACTCCCATCAGGGAGAACAGGAACCAGCCGCGTGCAGTCATGCGGCCATGTTCGCCACGTCAGCGGCGGCCGTCTTGAACGCTGTTGCGGTACGCCGCCGGGGTGACCCCGAGGACCCGCCGGAACCAGCGGGTCAGGTGCGCCTGGTCGGCGAAGCCCACCAGGCCCGCGACCTCGGCCGGCTTGAGTCCGGATTCCAGCAGTCCGCGGGCCCGGTGTACCCGGTGCTGCGCCAGCCAGGCGTACGGGGGTATCCCCATCGTCGTACGGAAGGCTCGGAGGAGTTGGTAGCGGGACAGGCCCTGCTCGGCGGCGAGCAGAGCCAGGGAGGGGGGCTCCAGGAGGTCGTCGGCCAGGCGGTCCCGTACCGCGTGGGCGATGTGGGCGGCGCCCGGCACCGTGTCGCTCGCCGCGCGGGCCGTGGAGTGGCGGCGGGCGAGGGCCGTCAGCAGCCACGGGAGGCGGGACTCCGTCTCCAGCGGGTCGGGGCAGGCGCTGAGTTCGGTGTGGGCGCGGCTGAGGGCGGTGGCGAGTTCGGGGTCGTCGAGGAGGGGCTCGGGGAAGTACGGGAGACCGCCGCCGAGGGTGCCTTCGGTGAGGAGGGAAGTGTCGGGGTACAGGGCGCGATACGCGTAGCCGTCGGAAGCGGCAGGGCGGCCGGTGTGCATTTCTCCGGGAGCCAGTACGACGATGGAGCCCCGGCCGGGGCGGAGGTGGTCGCCTCGGTAGTCGATGACCTCGGAGCCGCCGACGCAGATGCCGATGCTGAACTGCTCGTGCGTGTGCGAAGCGTAGACGTGCCGGTCGAAGCGGGCCGTCAGGAGGTCCAGCGGGGGGCCGCAGCGGCCCAGCCGTGTTCTCGTCCACAGTGCCTGTTCCGCCACGGTCCGTCCCCCTGTCCGTCTTGCTCAGAGGCTGCAACGCCGCAGCGCTCAGAGAAAGTCCGCGGTCTCCAGGTCGAAGGCGAAGGGGTCGGGGAGAGTGAGCGGCTTGCCGAAGGGGCGGGTGCAGTGCTCCCGATAGTCGTCCTTCTCCGGGTCGCTGAACAACGTGGCCGATGAGGCCTCTCGATCGATCTGGAGGTAGAGCGGGATGCCGCCGCGTGCATAACAGCGGCGCTTGGCCTCACGGTCGGCCCTGGGCTTGGTCGACGTCACCTCCAGGACCATGGCCACGCCGTCGCAGGGCATCCAGGATCCGGCGGGCGCAAACAGGTCTAGGTCAAGAGGTGCGAACGTAACGTCGGGGACCGCGTGGTTCTTCGGACAGGCTTCGCCGCTCCTCAGCCGGAGACCCTTGTTTCCCGAGAAGTCCATGTCAGTTCGGGACTGCTTGATCACTTGCCTTACGAGCCTGCTGATGTACTTCTCGTGCTCCCCGTCCGGCGGCGGCGTCACAACGATCTCCCCCTCGATCAGCTCGGCCCGGAAACCCTCCGGTGTGTCCAGGGCGAGGAAGCCCTCCAGCAGGACGTCTTCCTGCGTGAGCGGCTCGTGGGCCATGGCAGTCATGTCACGCCCCTCCTTCTGTCGCTCGCCAGACTGGGACATCGGAAGATCACCTGCCCGAGAGATCGGGAACCGTTCCCTCGATCGTGGCACACGACGATGAGCGACGTCAGTCGACGAGCCCACTGCCCGGGGAACTGAGGCATGGCCTCAGGCAGGCGCGAATCGCACCCTCGGTGCCCCCGGGTCCGCCTCCGTGAGCCGTACCCGCAACCGCTCCCCCAGCTCCAGCCGCGCCCCCTCCACCCGCCCGATCACCGCAGGCGTCTCCAACTGCACAGTGCCCACGGTCGGTCGGTGTTCGTCGACGTCCACCACGCAGCCGTCGAACACCTCCCCCACCCGGTCCTTCAACAGGGCCGCCTCGACGAGGTCGACGCAGGCCCGTTCGACCGTTCCCGCACGCCGGCCGCCCTCGGACATCTCCCCCGGCAAGGCATCCAGCGCGGCCCCCACCCACCCCGGCACCGGCTCCCCCGCCACCGCCACCAGGCAGATCTCCGAGGCGTAGCGGTCGGCGAGGCGGCGCAGGGGCGCTGTGCAGTGGGCGTAGGGGGCCGCCACAGCCGCGTGGGTGGTGATGTCAGGGAGGACACCGTCGCGGAAGGTCGTGTAACCCGCGCCCCGCAGCAGCGTCGTGCACTCCTGGAGGAACGCCGCGTGGTGAGGGATCCCGGGGTCCAGGGAACGGATCAGCGCCGCGTACGACACATGGTGCGGCCAGTCGATGCGCAGGGCGTGGGCGGTGCGGCGGAGGCGGCCCACCGCGCCGTCCGGGGCGGCGGGGAGGGTGCGGAGCACTCCCGTGCCGTACGCGAGCATCAGGTCCGCCGCCGCCATGCCCGTGAGCAGGGAGATCTGGGCGTTCCAGCCGTCGGCGGGCACCCCGGCGCGGTACATGAGCTCGTACGTGCCCTCTCGTTCGACGATCTCCTGCTCGGGGACCCGCAAGGAGATGCCCCCACGCTCGACCTCCAGCCGTTCCCGCAGCTCGCCGACGACGCGAAGCAGCTCAAGCGGCTCCTCCGCCGTGCCCGAGTCGATCGCCCGTTGCACGCCCTCGTAGTCGAGCTTGGCCCGGCTGCGGACCAGGGCCCGGCGGACGTCGGCCGCGGTCGTACGGCCTTCCGCGTCGAGGTCGATCGTCCACAGGGCGGCGGGGCGGACCTGGTCCGGGAGCAGGCTCGCGGCGCCCTCGCTCAACACCGGGGGATGAAGCGGAATGCGGGTGTCCGGGAAGTACAGGGTCATCACCCGCCGGTGCGTCTCCGCGTCGAGGAAGCCGCCCGGTACGACGAAGGCGGCGACGTCGGCGATGGCGTACCGGAGGCGGTAGCCGGTGCCGCGGCGGGAGAGGTGCATCGCCTGGTCGAGGTCGGTGGAGGCGGGCGGGTCGATGGTGAAGAAGGGGATGTCGGTCGCGTCGGCGTGAGCCCCCGGCCCAGGGAGCCGTTCGGCCTCGGACAGCACCTCGGGCGGGAACTGCGAGGGCACGCCGAGTTCGGTGCGCAAGGCGGCGAAGGCGGCCCGTAGCGGGACGTCGGTCACACGTATGCGGCGGCGGGGCATACAGCGAGGGTAAGCAGATCGGGCCCCGTACGCTGTCCGGAGCTCAACAGAAGGAGATGTTCCGTGCTGGTCCTGCTGCCTCCCTCCGAAGGCAAGGCGTCCTCCGGTCGTGGCGCCCCGCTGAAGCTGGAGTCGCTGTCGCTGCCGGGGCTCAACGAGAGCCGGGAGGCCGTCCTCGACGCGCTCGTGGAGCTGTGCGCCGCGGACGAGGAGAAGGCCCGCGAGGTGCTCGGGCTGAGCGAGGGACTGCGCGGCGAGGTCGCGAAGAACGTCGAGCTCAGGACCGCCGGGGCGCGGCCCGCCGGGGAGATCTACACCGGTGTCCTCTACGACGCCCTCGACCTGGCCTCCCTCGACGCGGCCGCGAAGAGGCGTGCGGGGCGTTCGCTGCTCGTGTTCTCGGGGCTGTGGGGAGCGGTCCGACCGACCGACCGGATTCCGTCGTACCGGTGCTCGATGGGCGTCAAGCTGCCGGGACTCGGGGCGCTGGGCGCGCACTGGCGTACGCCGATGGCCTCCGTCCTCACCGAGGCCGCCGGGAACGGGCTCGTGCTCGATCTGCGGTCCTCCGCCTACGCGGCCGCCTGGAAGCCGAAGGGCGAGGTCGCGGGGCGGACGGCGACCGTGCGGGTGCTGCACGCGCCGACGCGGAAGGTCGTCAGCCACTTCAACAAGGCGACGAAGGGGCGGATGGTGCGGAGCCTGCTCTCGGCGGGGGTCTCCCCCAAGGGGCCGGCCGAGCTGGTCGAGGCGCTGCGCGAGCTCGGGTACGTGGTGGAGGCCGAGGCTCCCGCGAAGGCCGGGCAGGCGTGGGCGCTGGATGTGCTGGTGGACGAGATCCACTGACTGGCTGTTGCAGATATTGCAATGGCCTTTGCGCACAGCGCATCGCCTCGGCAGGATGACGCCATGGCCTCCTCCTCGAACGCCTCGCATGCGTCGCATACCTCGCATGCCTCGTTGCTCGACCTCGCGCCCGTCGTCCCCGTCGTCGTCATCGCGGACGCCTCCGACGCCGTACCGCTCTCGCGCGCCCTGGTCGCCGGGGGGCTGTCCGCGATCGAGGTGACGCTGCGGACGCCCGTCGCGCTCGACGCGATCCGCGCGATCGCCGAGGAGGTGCCGGACGCGGTGGTCGGTGCCGGGACCGTCATCACGCCCGAGCAGGTGAGGGAGTCGGTGGCGGCGGGCGCGCGCTTTCTCGTCAGTCCGGGCTGGACGGACGTACTCCTGGAGGCGATGCGGGGGTCCGGGGTGCCCTTCCTGCCGGGGGTGTCGACGACCTCGGAGGTCGTGGCGCTGCTGGAGCGGGGCGTGACGGAGATGAAGTTCTTCCCGGCGGAGGCGGCGGGCGGTACGGCGTATCTGAAGTCGCTCGCCGGGCCGTTGCCGCAGGCTCGGTTCTGTCCTACCGGAGGCATCGGTGCGGGGAACGCACCCGAGTATCTGTCCCTGCCCAACGTCGGCTGTGTGGGCGGGACTTGGATGCTCCCGGAGGATGCGGTCGCCGCGCGGGACTGGGGGCGGGTCGAGACGCTGGCCCGGGAGGCGTCGGCGCTACGGCCGCAGGTGTGACGTGTCGTTGAGGAGCCGCACGCTCGCGTTGCCGTCGGCGTAGTACGCGACCACCGACATGGACGCCGCCGAGAGTTCCATGCGGAACAGTGACTCGGGCGGGGCGCCGAGGGCGAGGCGTACGAAGGTCTTGATCGGGGTGACGTGGGTGACGAGCAGGACCGTGCGGCCCGCGTACGCCGCGACGAGCTTGTCCCTGGTCGCCGCGATCCGGGTCGCCGTGGCCGCGAAGCTCTCGCCGCCGCCGGTGGGTTCGGCCTCCGGGTCGGACAGCCAGGTGGTGAGGTCGTCCGGGTAGCGCTCGCGCACCTCGCCGAAGGTGAGGCCCTCCCAGGCGCCGAAGTCGGTCTCGATCAGGCCGTCCTCGATGGTGACCTCGATACCGAGCCGGTCGGCCACGGCGGCGGCGGTCTGCCGGGTGCGGGTCAGGGGCGAGGCGAGGATGTGCTGGATCGTGCCCCGCTCGGCCAGGGCTTCGGCGGCCCTCCTGGCCTGTTCCCTGCCGACGTCGGACAGGGACGGATCGGTGCCGCCGCTTCCCGAGAACCGCTTCTGGGGGGTCAGGGGGGTCTCCCCATGGCGCAGGAGCACGAAGGTGGCGGGCGCGCCCATGTCGGCCGGGGCCCAACCGGGGCTTGCCACGGCCTTGGCGGCACGTACGTCGGCCCCGGCCTTGGACTCGACCTCGGCGGCGGCCGGCTTCCGTACCGAACTCGCCGACGCCCCCGAATCCATCGCCTTGTTCGCCAGCCGGTCCGCGTGCTTGTTCTGCTCGCGCGGGATCCACTCGTACGTGACCCGTCCGGGAGGAAACACCCGCCCGGCCTCCAGAGCCAACGGCTTCATGTCCGGATGCTTGATCTTCCAGCGTCCCGACATCTGCTCGACGACGAGCTTGGAGTCCATGCGGACGTGCACGGAGGCGGACGGGTCCAGGTCATGCGCGGCGCGCAGGCCCGCCAGCAGTCCCCGGTACTCGGCGACGTTGTTGGTGACGACGCCGAGGTACTCGTACGTCTCGACCAGCGTCTCCCCCGTCGCCGCGTCCAGCACCACGGAGCCGTAGCCGGCCGGCCCGGGGTTGCCCCGCGAGCCGCCGTCGGTCTCGACGATGAACTCCCGCACGCCGATGCCCCTTACAGGCCGGAGTCGGACGTGCGCACCAGGATGCGACGGCAGTTCTCGCAGCGCACCACGGTGTCGGGCGCGGCCGCGCGGACCTCGTTGAAGTCCGTAATGGACAGCTCCTGGCGGCAGCCCTGGCAGGTGCGCTGGTACAGCTTGGCCGCGCCGACGCCGCCCTGCTGCTCGCGGAGCTTTTCGTAGAGCTTGAGGAGGTCGGCGGGGATGGAAGCGGCGATGACCTCGCGCTCCTTGGTCACCGAGGCGATCTCGCCGTCAAGGGTCTCGAAGGCGGCGTCCCGGCGGGCGGTCGCGTCCTCGATCTTCGACTGGACGGAGGAGACGCGTCCGGTCAGCTCGGCCACCCGCTCCTGCGCGGACTCCAGGCGTTCCATGACCTCGAGGACGACGTCCTCCAGGGCGCCCTGGCGCTTGGCGAGGGAGGTGATCTCGCGCTGGAGGTTCTCCAGGTCCTTGGGGGAGGTCACGGCACCGGAGTCCAGGCGCTGCTGGTCGCGGGCGGCGCGCTGGCGCACCTGGTCCACGTCCTGCTCGGCCTTGGTCTGCTCGCGGGCGGTGTCGCTCTCCTCGGTCTGGGCCGCCACGAGCAGGTCGCGCAGCTGGGTGGCGTCCTTGGTGAGCGACTCGATCTCGGCGTGCTCGGGCAGCGACCTGCGCTTGTGGGTGAGCTGCTGGAGGCGGACGTCGAGGTCCTGGACGTCGAGGAGTCGGATCTGGTCGGCGGGCGCGGCGTTCAGTTGGGGGCTCCAGGTGAAGGGGAGTGGCTGGTCCAGGGGTCGGTGACCGTCTTGGAGACGTGCACGCGCAGGTTCCAGCCGTGGCGGTCGGAGATCTCGTCGAGCTGGGCGGCGGCCAGCTCGCACCAGGGCCACTCGGTGGCCCAGTGCGCCGCGTCGAGCAGCGCGAGAGGACTGTGGGCGCGGGCTTCGGACACCGGGTGGTGGCGCAGGTCCGCGGTGAAGAAGGCGTCGACGCCGGCCGCGCGGACCTGGTCGAAGAGGCTGTCGCCGGAGCCGCCGCTGACGGCGACCGTGCGGACAATGGCCTCGGGGTCGCCGGCGACGCGGATGCCCTGCGCGGTGGCGGGCAGGCGGGCGGCGGCGCGCGCGGCGAGCTCGCGGACGGTCGTCGGGGGGTCCAGCTCGCACACGCGCCCCAGGCCCCGGCGTCCTTCCGGATCCGTCGGGTCCGGCACCAGCGGCCGTACGACCCGGAGGTCGAGCGCGCCCGCGAGCGCGTCCGAGACGCCCGGGTCGGCGGTGTCCGCGTTGGTGTGGGCCACGTGCAGCGCGATGTCGTTCTTGATGAGGGTGTGGACGACCCGGCCCTTGAAGTGCGAGGCCGCCACCGTCGTCGTACCGCGCAGGTAGAGGGGGTGGTGGGTGACCAGCAGGTCCGCGCCCAGCTTCACCGCCTCGTCGACGATCTCCTGGACCGGGTCGACGGCGAACAGGACCCGCGTGACCTCCTGGTCGGGTTCGCCCACGACGGTGCCGACCGCGTCCCAGGACTCGGCCCGCTCGGCGGGCCACAGGTTCTCCAGCGCGGCGATGACTTCAGACAGACGGGGCACGGGGAAAGGCTACCTGCCTGGTCTGTCCCGCTGAACCTGAGCCGTCCATGGCCGTCGCACTCAGCACAGTCGCCCCGGTTTCCTCAGGCGAATCGTTCCTGGGCCACCCCTTTGTGTGAAGCGGAGGCCCGCCCGTCCCACGTCTGTGCGTGCGAAAACTAGTTTCGTCGCCGGAGGTGACCGGACGATGACGGCCTGTGCCATCGAACCCGCGGCGGCGAACGAGGAGAACGGGGACGGGGAGAACGGGGACGGGGAAGACGGGGACGGCGAGACCTCGCGGACGGAGCGCGCGATCACCGACGACGGGGAGACACCGCGGACGGAACGCGCGATGACCGGGGACCGGGAGACACCGCCCCCCGAGTACGTGATCACAGAGGACGGCACGACCCCGCGGACCGCATGTGTGATCACCGTCGACGGCTCCTACGCGGCCCGTCTCGCCCGGGACGGCGACTGCTGGTTCCCGGAGCGCTGGACCCTGGACGGCCCCGAGCCCTACGCGGTGCCGCTGCCCGGCAACCAGCCCGAGGAGCCCGGCACCGAGGTCCAGCCGATGGGCGACGGGCGGGTGCTGATCAGGCGGTTCGCAGACCGGCGGCATGCCTTCTCGCTGCTCTACCCGACGGGTCCGCAGACCGGCGAGCTGCCGCTGGGCGCGGTCGAGTGCCCGGCGGACGGAACGGTCCTGCGGCTGCTGCCGCCGGCGCCGGGCGGCGAGAAGGCCTACGCCCTCGCCGTGGGCCCGCGCTCCAGTGCCGTGTGGCTGGTGGCCGGGGGTGCCTTCGGGCCGGAGCACCTCGCGGAGATCCCGGGGCGTTGTTCGGGCGGGGTGTGGCTGGACCGGGCGGGGCGGATGCTGGCCCTGGACCGGGAGGTGGGCGGGCGGACCAAGGCGGTCGTGGTCGATCTGGAGCGTGCCGGGGAGGTGTCCCCGCTGCTGCAGATCACCGACGGCAGCGACGACCGGCTGCTGCTCGCCGACCCGGACAGCGGGCTGCTGCTGATCTCCTCGGACGCGCCGTCGCCGGGGCGCGCGCGGCTGGGCTGGGGGGTGCTGGGCAGCTCGCTGCCGGTGCGCTTCCCGGAGTGCCTGCGGGTCCCGGACTGCGCGCTGACTCCGTTCGCGATCCAGCCGGGGCAGGTGCTGATGCCGGAGGGCTGCGGGGTGGCTCTGCGTGTCGACGGTCCGACGGGCAGCTGGGTGGGCGTGTGGCGGCCCGCCGCCCGACAGGTCCAGCATCTCCCGGCGCCCCAGGGGTGGTTGGCGGGTGCCGGGCTGTGGACCGAGGACGGGGAGCTGCTCCTGCCGTACGCCACGGCGGACGCGCCGTGCGGGGTGGCGCGGTGGGCGGCGGCCTCGGGGAGCGGGACCCTCGCAGGGGAAGCGGAGGGTCCGGGGGGAACGGGGGCGACGGGGGAAACGGGGGCGGGGGACGCGGGCCCGGAGGGTTCGGAGGGCGGCGGCGGTACGGTCGCGCGGTCGCCCGAACCGGACCCTCCGGAGCCTGTCGTGGCACGCCCTGTGCCCTTGCAGCAAGCCCCGTTGGGCAATCTTGTAACGAAGTAGTGCCGGTTGGCCCGGCCGCCTGGATTCGCCCCGTGGTGTGCCGGTTAAACTCCCCCCGCTGTAAGAAAGATCATGTTGACGGGGTGAATTACTTCCATGAGCGACGCCAGCACGAACCAGTCGACTGCCGACGTCCAGGAGTCCACGGGCCACGGTAAGCACCGGGGCCCGGTCTCGGTCCAGGACAGCGACACGGCCCCGCGTGGCCGTCACCGCAAGTCGGTCGAGCAGACCGAGGCCGCGGCCTGAGCGCAGACGACGACACACGGCCCGCTCCTCGTACGAGGAGCGGGCCGCCTCGTGTCCGGCCCCAGCGCTTCTCTAGTCCCTTTTGAGTCCCAGCACTTCGGCCGCCGCGAAGATCTCCCCGGCCGGCCGGCGCGCGTAGTGCGGGGTGAGCAGCTCGTCGAGTTCGTCGTAGGTGAACGTCTCCTGCTTGCTGTCGAACTTGGCCTGCACCCGCGGTCGTTCGACGACGACGACCATCCCGCCGTGTACGACGAGCAGTTGGCCGTTGACGCGCTCGGCGGCCGGTGAGGCCAAGTAGCCGACGAGCGGGGCGACATGCTCGGGGGCGAGGGGGTCGAGTCCCGACTCCGGCTGCTCGAACCCGGCGAAGACGTCCTCGGTCATCCGGGTGCGGGCGCGCGGGCAGATGGCGTTGGCGGTGACGCCGTACTTGGCGAGCGCGAGGGCCGTCGAGGTGGTGAGTCCGACGATCCCGCCCTTGGCCGCCGCGTAGTTGGGCTGTCCGGCGGACCCGGCGAGGAACGCCTCCGAGGAGGTGTTCACGATACGGCCGTACACCGGCCCGCCCGCCGCCTTGGACCGCTCGCGCCAGTGCGCGGCCGCGAACCGGGTCGTGTTGAAGTGGCCCTTGAGGTGGACGCGGATCACCGCGTCCCATTCGCCTTCGGTCATGGAGAAGACCATGCGGTCGCGCAGGATGCCCGCGTTGTTGACGAGGATGTCGAGCTTGCCGAACTCGGCGATCGCCGACCCGACCAGTTCCCCCGCCTGTTGGTGGTCGGCCACGTCCCCGGTGTGGGCGACGGCCTGTCCGCCCGCGGCGCGGATCTCCTCGGCGACCTGCTCGGCCGGTCCCGCGGAGGCCTCGCCGGAACCGTCCCGGCCCGGCTGTCCGTAGTCGTTGACGACCACGGCGGCGCCGAGCCTGGCCAGCTCCAGCGCCTCGGCCCGGCCCAGACCCCGGCCGGCGCCGGTGACGATCGCCGCGAGCCCCTCAAGTGGCAGTGGCACGGTCATCGCGGCCCTCAGATCTCGATGCAGGTGCGGAGTGAGGTCCCCGTGCGCATCTGGTCGAGCGCCTCGTTGATCTCGCTCAGCGGCACCCGGTGGGTGATCAGGCCGTCCAGGTCGACGCGGCCGGCTCGCCACAGGGCGATGGTCCGCTCGTAGGAGCGCAGGACGTCCCCGCCGCCGTACATGGAGGGCAGGATGCGCTTCTCGTCGAAGAACAGCTCGAACATGTTGAGCTGGAGGAAGTCGTCCATGGCGCCCGCGCCGACCACGACGAGGGTGCCGCCGCGCCGGGTGTTCTCGTACGCCGTGCGGGCGGTCGCCGACCTGCCGACGACCTCGAAGACGTAGTCGAAGCCCTCACCGGCGGTGACCTGCTGCTTGGCGTCGGCGAGTTCGTCCGGGGAGACGGCCCGGGTGGCGCCGAACTTCAGGGCGGCCTCGCGGCGTGAGGCGACCGGGTCGACGGCGACGATCTCGGCGGCGCCCTTGAGCCGCGCGCCCTGGACGGCGGAGATGCCGACACCGCCGCAGCCGATGACGGCGACCGACGAACCGGCCTCCACGTCCGCCGTGTTGAGCGCGGCCCCGAGCCCGGTGGTGACCCCGCAGCCGATCAGTGCCGCGATGTCGAAGGGCACGTCGTCGGGTATCGGCACGGCGCAGCCCGCGTCGACGACGACCTCCTCGGCGAAGGTGCCGGTGCCCGCGAAGCCGAAGACATCACCGCCGGGACGCCGGAAGTTGGGGGTTCCCGCGTTCATGAACCCGGCCAGGCACAGCTCGGTCTGGCCGCGCTTGCACGCGGGACACGCTCCGCAGGCGGGCAGCCAGCAGACAACGACCCGGTCGCCCGCCTTCAAGTGGCTGACGCCTTCACCGACTTCGAGGATCTCGCCCGCTCCCTCGTGCCCGGGGACGAAGGGTGCCGGCTGCGGGAGGACCCCGGCCATCGCGGACAGGTCCGAGTGGCACAGTCCGGTGGCCCGTACCCGGATCCGCACCCTGCCGGGCCCGAAGGCCACCGCCTCGACGTCATCGTGGACTTCGAGCTTTTCCTGGCCGATCTCGTGCAGTACGGCTGCGCGCATGGTGCGGCTCCCCTCGTACGGCGTTCTGGGTTCAGGAGTGTTCGACGACGGTGTCGGCGAGGACCGGCGCGTCGTCGCGTTCCACGGCACTGACGGCGACCCGGGTGGACTCCGGCGTGTGCCACATACGGATCCGCAGGGTCTCCCCCGGGTACACGACCCCGGCGAACCGGGTGACGTAAGACCGCACCCGGGTCACGTCCCCGCCGAGCAGCGTGTCGACGACCGCCTTGAGCGTCATGCCGTAGGTGCACAGCCCGTGCAGGATGGGCCGTTCGAACCCGGCGACCTTGGCGAACTCCGGGTCGGCGTGCAGCGGGTTCCAGTCGCCGGAGAGTCGGTAGAGCAGGGCCTGGTCCTCGCGGACGGTGCGCTCCACGGTCCGGTCGGGTTCGCCCGTTGGGGGTTCGAGGCGGGCGGAGGGGCCCCGGTCGCCACCCCAGCCGCCCTCTCCGCGGACGAAGATCTGAGCGTCGTTGGTCCACAACGGGCCCTCGGCGTCCGCGACTTCGGTCCGCATGACCAGGACGGCCGCCTTTCCCTTGTCGTGGACGGCGGCGATGCGGTGGGTGGCGGTCGCGGTGCCCTGGGCGGGGAGAGGGCGGTGGATGACCAGTGACTGGCCGCCGTGCAGGACCTTGGCGAGATCGACGTCGATGCCGGGCATGGAGAGGCCGCTGATCACTCCCGGTGATCCCGAGCCCGCCACCGTGGCGAAGCTCGGCAGGACGTGCAGCCGCGATTCGAGGGTGTAGCGCAGTTCGTCGGGGTCGGTGGCGGGAACGCCTGCTCCGATGCCGAGGTGGTAGAGCTGGACGTCCTTGGAGTTCCAGGAGATCTCGCCGGTCCGGGGTTCGGCGGCGAGGGCCTTGGCTGCGTCGATGGGCATACGGCTCCTGACAGGGGCTCGGTCAAGACCTCGGTACGGCCGTCCGCACCGTCGGCCGCACCGAGGTCGTCGCGGGCCGATCTAGAACGCGTTCCAGTCCGGCGCCCTCTGTATAGCCGAGCCCGACGCAGTTGTGAAGGCTCCTGACGGTGTGTCAGGTGCGAGTGTCAGGTGTGCTGGTTCCCGGGTTCGGGCCGTGACATTTGTACTGCCCGAGTCCGTACATGCGCCTCTGCCGGGCGAGGTCCGCGATGCGTAGCGTCGTCGGCATGACACAGGGGACGGAAACGGGAAGCATGGCTGCCGCCGTTCGGTTCGTACGCTGTTCTGTCGTACCGGCGGCACGCCGGCAGCCTCTGAGTGGAGGAACGGTCATGTTCTGGTCGCGCAAGCTCTCGTGCCGTGTGGACGAGATCCGCGAGGCGGCCCGCCAGGGGCGGGAGCACCAGCGGTACTACCAGGCGAACAAGAAACGCCTCAACGCCGAGTACAAGGCCGCGGAGAAGGCCGGGGAGGTCCCCACGAAGGCGGGCCTGGGCAGCGGTTTCGGTCTGCTGCCGTGGCTGCTGTTGGGGATGGGCGCCTTCTCCAACCTCTTCCAGGGCGAGGCCTCCAACCCGTGGATCGGCGGCCTGGGGCTGCTCACGTTCAACTCGCTCTACATCTACGTCGCCTTCCGCGCCTTCCACAAGCAGACCCGGGACGCGGTCTCCACTCGGGTGGCCCTGGTGCTGATGGGACTGGTGACCTGCGGTCTGGCGGTGGGGTACGGCGGCAACTGGCTGCTGTTCTTCCCCTTGCTGGGACTCGCGACAGGCGCGGTCGTGCGGCTGCCGCAGCTGCGGTGGGTGGGTGCTGTCCTGACCGTGGTCGCCGGCGCGGCCTCCGTCTTCCGGGACGGCTGGGGCGGACTCGACACCGCTTACGCCACCTGGATCTCCACGATGGTGACGGCCGCGATCATGTCCCTGTCCGAAGCGGTACGGCAGTTGCGGGAGGCCCGCGAGGAGCTGGCCCGGCGCGCGGTCGAGGAGGAACGGCTGCGGTTCTCCCGCGATCTGCACGACCTGCTCGGTCACACGCTGTCGGTGATCGTGGTGAAGTCGGAGGCGGCCCGGCGCCTCGCCCCCCGCGATCTGGACGCGGCGCTCGTCCAGGTCTCCGACATCGAGTCGGTGGGCCGCCAGGCGCTCACCGAGATCCGCGAGGCGGTGACCGGCTACCGCGAGGGCAGCCTCAGCGCGGACCTCGACCTGGCCGCCTCGGCCCTGCGCGCCGCGGGCATCGAGCCGGTCGTCCACCGTTCCGGCCACCCGCTCGCCGCCCAGACCGAAGTCCTGCTGGGCTGGGTGGTCCGCGAGGCGGTCACCAACGCGGTACGGCACAGCGGGGCGGAGCGCTGCGAGATCTCCGTACGGGGCTCGGCGGAACGGGTACGGCTGCGGGTCTGGGACGACGGCCGGGGGACGGCGGCGGGCACGGCGCCGACCGTGCGTGAGCGCGGGGGTGAGAACGCCGGCACGGTGTCCATCCCGGTCGTCGGCGGCACCGGTCTCAAGGGGCTCGCCGAGCGGCTGGCCGCGGCCGGTGGGTCGTTGGAGGCAGGTCCGGGGCCACGGGGTGGATTCGTGGTGCGGGCCGAGCTGCCGGTCGAGTCGGTGGCGCCGGAGCCGTCCGGGGAGCCGGCGGGGGCGGTGCGCGGGGCCCGGATCGGCGAGGTGGCGGGGTGACGCCCGTACGGGTCCGTCCCCTCTTCGGTTCTCCAGGATGCGGCGGAGACCGCGGCGCGGGAGTGGGAGACGAGCGGGGGGCGGGCGGCTCGGGCCGCGGCCCGTTGGCGATGAGGACGGTGAGCCGCGCGCTCCGGCGCAACGACGTCGCACCCCCACCGCTCCCGCCGACGCGCCCTACTCTTGGGCCGTGAACGAGATGCCCCGGGATCACCGGCCCGCCAAGTCCATCCGCGTGCTGCTCGCCGAGGACCAGGGGATGATGCGGGGGGCGCTCGCGCTGTTGCTCGGGATGGAACCGGACATCCAGGTCGTGGCCCAGGTCGCGGCGGGGGACGCGATCGTGGACGCGGCGCTCATGCACCGCCCCGACGTGGCGCTGCTCGACATCGAGCTGCCGGGGATGAGCGGTCTGGACGCCGCCGCCGAACTGCGCGACCAGGCGCCGGACTGCCGGGTGCTGATCTTGACCACCTTCGGACGACCCGGTTACCTCCGCCGGGCCATGGAGGCGGGTGCCGCCGGTTTCCTCGTCAAGGACGGTCCCGTCGAGGAGTTGGCCGCTTCGATCCGTCGAGTGCTGACCGGCGAGACCGTGATCGACCCCGCCCTCGCCGCGGCCGCCCTGAGCGCCGGCCCGAACCCCCTCACCGCCCGCGAGTGCGATGTCCTCAAGGCCTCCACGGACGGCGCGACGGTCGCCGACATCGCCGGCAGGCTCCACCTCTCCGAGTCCACCGTCCGCAACTACCTCTCCTCCGCCATCGGCAAGACGGGCACCCGCAACCGAATGGAGGCGGTACGGGCGGCCCGGCAGCAGGGGTGGCTGTAAGCCCGGCCGTGCCCTACTCGATCACCTCCGCCGTCTTGTACTCGGCGCCCTTCGGCGCGAGGCACACGAACCAGTTGTAGGGGGAGCCCTGCGGCGACCGGATCGCGGGGACGTCGGTTCCGGTCGCGGAGCCGGCCTTCTCCACCACCGTCGCCGTCTCGTTCGTCCAGACGCAGTTGACGCGCTGGGCGGTCTTGGCGACGTAGCCGATGACGAGACGGACGTCCTTCGTGTTGCCGGGTTCGAGGGGGAGAGAGCCGGACATGAGGTCCGTGCCGGTCAGGCTGTCCGACTCGGAGACCGTGTTCTCCATGACCTTCTTCGACTCGCCGCCGTAGTCGAGGTGCACGAAGTACGCGATCTTGCCCACCAGGTCCGAGGCCCCCCGGACGTCGGGCGGATACTCGCCGTGCGCCCGCATCGCGTTCATCGTGGCCCGGGCCTCGGCGGTGTCGACCGGCGCCTGCCACGAGTCCAGGGTGACCCGCCACTGCTTGCCGTTCTCCGTGCCCGTCGCCAGCGTGGTCCGGTTGGCGGGCTCGAACGCCCGGGGCGTCCCGGTGGCCGGTGGCTGGGTGGCCACCGCTCCCCCACCGCCGTCGCCGCCCGGCAGCCCCGCCACCGCGAGCGTCGCCGAGGAGCCCGCGAGCACCAGGGCGGTGGCCGCGGCCACCGCCCAGCGGCGGGCCCTGCGCCTGCGGCCACCGCGGAGCACCGCCTGGTAGGGGGCTATGCCGATCTCGACCTCGTCGGCGGCGTCGGCCAGCAGGAGGGCGATGTCACTGTCATTCATGTGGTGGCTCTTCTCCCGGTCCGCGCTCATCACTTCCGCCCTCCCTGGGTCACCATGTCGGCCAGTCCGGGTATGGCGCGAAGCTTCGCGATCCCCTTGGCCGCGTTGCTCTTCACCGAGCCCACCGAGCAGCCCATCGCCTCGGCCGTCTGGGTCTCGGTCAGGTCCTCCCAGTACCGCAGGACCACCGCCTCCCGCTGCCGTGGCGGCAGTTGGGCCAGCGCCGTCAGCAGGGCGCTGCGGTCGTCGGCCTGGGCCATGCGGTCACCCGTGTCGGCGATCTCGCGCACCAGGCCCGAGTCGTCACCCCGCGCCAGGAACTCCTTGAGCCTCCTGCGGTGCCTGCGCGCGTGCGCGTTGATCATCACGCGCCGTACGTACGCCTCCGGATCGTCCGCCGAGCCGACCCTGCGCCAGGCCACATAGGCCTGTTCGAGTGTCGTCTGGACCAGGTCCTCCGCGGCGTGCTGCTCCCCCGTGAGGAGAAATGCCGTCCTCATCAGCCGCGGCCAGCGGCCGATGACAAAGCTCTGGAACTCATCGTCCCGAGCCTGTTTCCGATCCCCCATGGGCACCTCCTAGATGTCTGAAGGAGTCCATGAGCGGTCCGGACCGTTGCCTCACGTCACCGAAATCCTCCGGGGCAGCCACACCAGCATGAGCACCACTGCGGCCAGCAGCATCCCCGTCCCCACCCGGAACGCCAGGGCGTACCCCTCCGTCAGCGCCTCCGGCGAGCCCGCGCCCCCCGTCCGGGCCGCCGCGAGCGTCGACAGGAACGCGAGTCCCAGTGAGCCGCCCATCGTGCGCGAGGTGTTGACCAGCCCCGACACCAGCCCGGCCTCTCCGGGCGCCGCTCCCGACGTGGCCAGCGAGGCGAGCGGGGTCGAGGCGAGGCCCGCGCCCAGCATCATCAGGATTCCGGGGCCCATGATCGAGGTGAGGTAGCCGCCGTCCGAGGTCATCGTCGACTGCCAGCCGTAACCGGTCAGCGCGACGAGTGTCCCCAGAGCCGCCACCCGGTGCGCCCCGAGCCGGTGCATGAGGCGGGGTGCGAGCTTGGAGCCGAGCACGATCGCCAGAGAGCTCGGCAGCATGGAGAGTCCGGCTTGGAGCGGGGAGTACCCGAGGACGTTCTGGGCGTAGAGCGTGATGAAGTACCACGTGCAGAACAGGGCGGAGCCGCTCAGGAACATCGCCGCGTTCGCCGAGGCCACCGCGCGCACCCTGAGCAGTGCGAGCGGCATCAGCGGGGCCGTCGTACGCGACTCGACGACGAGGAAGCCCGCGACCAGCGCGAGCCCGACGGCCAGCGGGACCAGGGTGGCGGCCGCCGTCCATCCCTCGGCCTCGGTCTGCGAGATGCCGTACGCCAGCACCGCCAGTCCGCCGGTGACGAGCAGTGCTCCCGGCAGGTCGAGGCGGCGGCCGGCCCCGTTGCGGCTCTCGGTCAGCCACAGCAGCGAGCCCAGCAGGACCAATGCGCCGACCGGCACGTTGATCAGCAGCACCCAGCGCCAGGACAGGGCGTCGACGAGGAGTCCGCCGAAGAAGCCGCCGGCCGCGCCGCCGCCCGCTCCGACGGCCGTCCAGGTGGCGATGGCCCGGGCCCGCGCGGGCCCCTCCGGGACGGCCGACGTCACGATCGTCAGGGTCGCGGGGGCGAGCACCGCGGCGCCGAGGCCCTGCACGGCCCGGGCGAGCAGTAGTTCGCCGTCCTGCTGGGCCAGGCCGCCGGCCAGTGAGGCGACCGTGAACAGCCCGAGGCCGACGAGGAACATCCGCTTGCGGCCGTAGAGGTCACCGGCGCGGCCGCCCAGGAGCATGAAGCCGGCGAAGGCGATGGAGTAGGCGTTCACCACCCACTGCAGCCCTGACGCGCTCATGCCCAGGTCGGCGCATATCGACGGCAGCGCCACGTTGACGACGGACACGTCGAGGACGACCAGGAACTGGCCCGCGCACGCCAGCGCCACCACCAGCCAGGCGGGCGGCGTCGAGCGGGGACGGCGGGGTCTGCGGGCGACTTCGGCGGCTTCCAGCATGGCCGTCATGCTCTCAACCCGGGTTCCGCTTTCCCAAGAGAATATAAAGAAATCGTTAGTACGCCGAAGCATCGGAATAGTTGCCCATGCATACGTAGTTCAAGCCACACGTAAGCCGATCTTCCAGGCCCGGAGGCCTCCCTCACATGACGCACACGCCGACCGACCAGCCCACCCGGAGAGCGTCCGGCGCTGTCGTCCCGGTGCTCGCCTTCGCGGGCATCGTGGTCGCGGTGATGCAGACCCTGCTCGTCCCGGTCATCAAGGACCTGCCGCAACTGCTGGACACCGAGCCCAGCAACGCCACCTGGGTCCTGACATCCACGCTGCTCTCGGGCGCCGTCGCCACCCCGATCATGGGCCGCCTGGGCGACCTGTACGGCAAGCGCCGCCTGCTCATCCTCAGCCTCGCCGTGATGGTCGTGGGCGCCCTGGTCAGCGCGCTCACCAGCGACCTGCTCACGATGATCGCGGGCCGCACCCTCCAGGGCTTCGCCATGGGCGCGATCCCCCTGGGCATCGGCCTGATGCGCGACATGCTGCCCCGCGAGAAGCTCGGCTCGGCCATGGCCCTGATGAGCTCCTCGATCGGCGTCGGCGGCGGCCTCGCCCTGCCGCTCGCGGCCCTGATCGCCCAGCACGCCGACTGGCACGCGCTCTTCTACGGCGCCGCGGGCCTCGGCGCCCTCTCGATCGTCCTCACCCTCCTCGTCGTACCGGAGTCCCCGGCGCGCGCCGAGGGCACCTTCGACGTGCTGGGCGCGATCGGCCTCTCCACCGGTCTCGTCCTCTTCCTCCTGCCCATCACCAAGGGCAGCGACTGGGGCTGGACCTCGGGCACCACGCTCGGCCTCTTCGGCGCCGCCGCGGTCGTCCTCGTCCTGTGGGGCGTCATGGAGCTGCGGATGAAGGCCCCGCTGGTCGACCTGCGCACCACGGCCCGTCCGGCGGTCCTCTTCACCAACCTGGCTTCGATCATGGTGGGTGTCTCCTTCTACGTCGTCTCGCTCGTCCTCCCCCAGCTGCTCCAGCTCCCGAAGGCGACCGGCTACGGCCTCGGCCAGTCGATGGTCGTCGCGGGGCTCCTGGTCGCTCCGCTGGGCCTGACGATGATGTTCACCGCGCCGGTCTACGCCCGGTTGTCGGCGAAGTACGGCCCCAAGTTCACCCTCATCCTCGGCATGCTGATCATCGCGATCGGCTACGGCGCGGGCCTGGGCCTCATGAGCGCGGCCTGGCAGAGCCTCGTCATCGCGGTGGTGCTGGGCGCGGGCATCGGTCTCGCCTACTCCTCGCTGCCCGCGCTGATCGTCGGCGCGGTGCCCGCGTCGGAGACGGGTGCGGCGAACGGGCTCAACACCCTCATGCGCTCCATCGGTACCTCCGTGTCGAGCGCCGTGATCGGGATGGTGCTGGCGAACACGGCGAACAACGTCGGGGGCGTCGCGATACCGACCATGCACGGCTTCCGGGTGTCCTTCCTCATCGCGACCGGTGCGGTGGCCGTCGGACTGCTGATGGCACTGTTCCTGCCGAAGGCGAACAAGGCACCGCAGCTGCGGGCCACCAGCGAGGAGGAGGAGGCCATCGAGCGCGCCGACGAGGTCCTGCGTGGCTTTCGTGGCCGTGTCCTGGACGCCTCCGGCGCTCCCGTCGCCCGCGCCAAGGTCACGCTGATCGACCCGCGGGGCCGGCAGGCGGGCGCCACACTCTCCGCCGACGACGGCTCGTACGTCCTCACCGTCCCCGCCCAGGGTGCCTACGTCCTCGCCGCCCGCGCCACCGGCCACGGGCCCCTGGCCTCGTCGGCCACCCACACGGGCGACGACCGGCCGATCGACCTGGACCTGGCCCTGCCGGGCGAGACGGTCACGGCCTGACCGACACGAAACCGGCACGCGCACGCGTACCCGCCCCCCAAGGCAGGTACGCGTGCGCGTGCCCGTCCGGGGCCCGGAAGGCCGTAGGACCGACGGCGCCCGTACCCCGTCCGCACGACGGCCGGGGCTGACCCCCGCCGCTCCCGCGAACGTCATGCGCCCTCCCGACAGGTTCCTCACCCCCTGTCCCCCGTCGCGCGGAGAGTGCGGCAGCATGGGGGACCGGAAGGGCGTACGGCGGCACGGCGGTCGTACGACGTCTGCCCACACGTACGACCGGGAGGAACCCCATGGCCGCGGCCGCACCCAAGCCCGAGATCCTCGCCGCCTTCGAGGCCGCGAAAGGGTTCATGCCGGTCGGCGAGGGGCTGGCCCTCTACGAGGCGGCCCTGGACGCGGGACGACTCGGGCTGCCGCTCCTGGAAGTCGGCACGTACTGCGGCCGTTCGGCGATCCTGCTCGGTGACGCGGCCCGGGAGGCCGGGGTCGTGGCGCTGACCGTCGACCATCACCGCGGCAGCGAGGAGCAGCAGCCGGGGTGGGAGTACCACGATCCGGAGACCGTCGACGCCGAGCTCGGGGTGATGGACACACTGCCGACCTTCCGCAGGACCCTGTACCGGGCCGGGCTGGAGGAGCATGTCGTCGCTCTGGTGGGGCGCTCGCCGCAGATCGCGAGGATCTGGGGCTCCCCGCTCGGTCTGGTCTTCGTCGACGGCGGTCACACCGACGAGCACGCGAACGCCGACTACGAGGGCTGGGCCCCGCACGTGGCCGAGGGCGGGCTGCTCGTCATCCATGACGTGTTCCCGGATCCGGAGGACGAGTTCACCGGGCAGGCGCCGTACCGCGTGTATCTCCGGGCCCTTGCTTCCGGTGCCTTCACGGAGGTCTCGGCGACCGATTCGCTGCGGGTGCTGCGGCGGACGCGGGCGGGGATCTGAGGTCGGGGCTAGAGTCGCAGTCGTGTCGTACGCAGGCCCTGAATTCGATTCCCCCCAGCCCCGCCGCCCCCGGCGCCGGCCGCTGGCCCTCTCCCTCGCCGTGCTCGTGCCGTGCGCGCTGCTCGGGTGGCTGGTGTACGCGGGGGTGAGCGGGGCGGCCGACGGCAACGGGACGGCGGCCGCGGCGAGCCCGCGGGCGAGCGCTCCGCCGACCGCCTCCTCCACCACCGCCGACGACAAGGGACTGTCCGCCTCGCTCAGGGGCAAGGTCGTCGTCATCGACCCGGGGCACAACCCCACCAACTTCCGGCACCCGGCCGAGATCAACCGCAAGGTGGACATCGGCACGAACCGCAAGGAGTGCGACACGACGGGGACGTCCACCAACTCCGGTTACGCCGAGGCCAAGTTCACCCTCGACGTCGCCCACCGGCTGCGCACCCTGCTGCAGAGGCAGGGCGCGACGGTGAAGCTGACGCAGGACGGCGACCGGCCGTTCGGCCCCTGTGTGGACGAGCGGGCCAGGATCGGCAACAGGGCGAAGGCCGACGCGGTGGTGTCGATCCACGCGGACGGCGCGGGCGCGGGGCAGCGCGGCTACCACGTGATCCTCCCGGGCCGCGTCCACCAGGGCATCGCCGACACCCGCCGGATCGTGGCCCCCTCCGCCGAACTCGGCAAACTGATCGCGACCGACTTCCGCCACGCGACGAACACCAGGCCCTCCAACTACATCGGCCACGGCACCGGTCTCGACACCCGCACCGACCTGGGCGGCCTCAACCTGTCGAAGGTTCCCAAGGTGTTCATCGAATGCGGCAACATGCGCGACAGCAAGGACGCCGCGCTGCTCACCAGCAAGGCGTGGCGGCAGAAGGCGGCGCAAGGGATCTCTGAGGGAATCGTGAGATTCCTGCGCGGGTGACGATCAGCGCGCGGATCCTGTCGTACGCTCCGCCCGGGCGGACGATAGGGTCTACCGACGACGAGACGACCTACGAAGGACTTGAAGTGAATATCCGCTCCCTCACTCGAGGCGACGGCGTGGTGATCGGTGCAGCGGTGTTGCTGTTCATCGCGTCGTTCCTTGATCTGTACTCGGTCGACGGAGTCTCCGACGATGCCGACCTCCCCAGCGCCTGGGCAAGCGGTCCGGTCGTGATGGGGGTCGTCCTCGCGGGCATCATCGGGGCCGCCCTCGTCGTCGTGTCGCGCGGCCTGTCGCTCCCCAAGCCGGCGGGCCTCGACCTCGGCCAGGTCGGCACCGCCTTCACGGTCTTCGCCGCCTGGAGCGCGCTCGGGAACGTCTTCGACCCGCTCAGCGCCGCGGACTACGGCTCCAGTTCGAACGCCGTCAGCGCCGGCATCGGCCTGATCCTCGCTCTCGTCGCCACTCTGGTGATGGCGGCGGCCGCCGTCGCCACCCCCCTGGTCCCCGCCCTGCAGGCCGGACTCGTCCCGGCTCCCAAGCCGCCCCAGCCGCAGCCCTACGGCGCCCAGCCGCCCGGTGGTTACGGCTACCCGGGTGCCCAGCAGCCGGGCCAGCAGGGACAGCAGCCGTACGGCGGTCAGCCGCAGCCGGGGCAGCCCTTCGGTGCGCAGCCCCAGCCGCAGGCACAGGCCCCCCAGCCGCCGGCCGCGGAGTTCTCGCCGTTCTGGTTCGCCGTGCCGGTGCCGCGTCCGCTGTTCGCGGAGGACGGTTCACCCACGCCGATCGCCGAACTCGCCCCGGGAACCTGGTACCTGGCGGTCGAGCAGCGCGGTCCGGGTCTGGTCGCCCAGACGCAGGACGGCCGCCGTGGCGTGCTGCAGGACACGAGCGGTATCCAGCGCGGCTGAGTCCTTCGAGGTCGTACGACGGCCCCTCGCCCCTTCCGGGCGGGGGGCCGTTGCCGTACATTCGCGAGCGGTTGCAATGATCTGACGGATCGTCAGGAGGCTTCGTGCGACTCGGCCTTGCGCTCGGCTACTGGGGCCGCGGCCCCTCCCCCGACCATGTGCCGCTGGCCCAGGAGGCGGAGCGGCTCGGCTATCACTCGGTGTGGACGGCCGAGTCATGGGGATCGGACGCGTTCACCCCGCTCACCTGGATCGCGGCGCGGACGTCGACGATCAGGCTGGGGACGGCGGTTGCGCAGATGGCAGCCCGTTCCCCGACCACGACCGCCATGCACGCCCTCACCCTGGACCATCTCTCCGGCGGGCGGGTCATGCTCGGCCTCGGGCTGTCCGGACCGCAGGTCGTCGAGGGCTGGTACGGCCGCGCCTTCCCCAAGTCGCCGCTGACCGCGACCCGGGAGTACGTCGACGTCGTACGGCAGGTGTTCAGGCGTGAGGCGCCGATCGAGGTGAACGGCCGCTTCCACTCCCACCCTTACCGGGGCGAGGATGCCACCGGGCTCGGCAAGGCGCTCAAGCCGATCACCCACCCCCTGCGCGCGGACCTGCCGATCCTGCTGGGCGCCGAGGGGCCGAAGAACATCGCCCAGACCACCCGGATCGCCGACGGCTGGCTGCCGTTGTACTGGTCGCCGAACCGGCCAGAGGTCTACGAGGCCTCGCTCGCCGAAGCCCCGGAAGGGTTCCTCGTCGCCCCCATGGCCCAGGTGCGGGTCTGCGACGACGTGGCCGAGGGGCTGCTGCCCGTCAAGACGATGCTCGGCTTCTACATCGGCGGAATGGGCCACGCGGCCCGCAACTTCCACGCCGACCTGATGGCCCGCATGGGGTACGAGGAGCAGGCGCGCAGGATCCAGCGGCTGTTCCTCGAAGGCCGCCGCGAGGAGGCGGTGCTCGCGGTACCGGACGCGTTCGCCGACGAGATCTCCCTGGTCGGCCCGCGTGAACGCATCGCCGAGCGACTGGAGTCGTGGCGCAAGGGCCCGGTGACGGACCTGCTGGCGCTGGCCCCGGACCGGCAGTCGCTGCGGGTGCTGGCGGAGCTCAACGCGTGACGCCAGGTTTCGGCCGAGAATTCGCGGCCATTCGAACACCATGTCCACTCATACGCGCCGTGGTGCCAACTCAGCCGGGACGGTCATAGCGGTCGTCGCCGACATCATGGCCCTCATCCTGGGCCTGTGGATCCTGATGTACCTGCTGGACGCCAACCGTGCGAACGACTTCGTGCAGTTCATCCACGACGCCGCTCGCTGGCTCGCCGGCTGGTCCTACAACCTCTTCACCTTCGACGAAGCCTGGGCCCGAGTGGTCGCGGGCTACGGACTGGCAGCGGTGGTCTACCTGTTCGTGGGCCACGCGATCGCCAACCGGGCCCACCGCCACTAGGGCGAGCCCGGCACCTGGCAGCGCGGGGGAAGCCGCGCTGCTAGGCGCAGCAGTCCGGGTCCAGCCCCAGCGGCAGGCGCTCCCCGCCGAACACCGCGCAGGTGGCCTCGTGGCCGCCCAGCGCGGCGACGGCCAGCAGCAGCGACCCCGCCGTCCACGTGGTCAGCTCCCGGGGCCACACCGCCCCGTCCTCGAACACGTACCCGGTCCAGTACAACCCGCTCTCCGCGTCCCGGAGATGCTGGATGGACTGGAGGATCTCCAGGGCCCGGTCGGACTCGCCCGTCACCCACAGGGCCAGGGCGAGTTCGGCCGACTCCCCGCCCGTCACCCACGGGTTGGGGATGACACAGCGCACCCCGAGACCGGGTACGACGAACCGCTCCCAGCCGTCCTCGATACGGGACTTGGCCTCCGCACCGGTCAACGCCCCGCCCAGGACCGGGTAGTACCAGTCCATGGAGTAGCGGTCCTTGTCGAGGAAGCGTTCGGGGTGCCGGCGGATCGCGTGCCGGAGCGCTCCGACCGCCAACTCCCAGTCGGGCTGCGCCTCTTCGCGCTGTTCGGCGATCGCGAGCGCGCAGCGCAGCGCGTGGTGGATCGAGGAAGACCCGGTGAGCAGCCCGTCGGTGACGGGCCTGCCGTCGTCCTCCCGCTTCCAGCCGATCTGCCCGCCCGGCTGCTGGAGTTCCAGCACGAACTCCATCGCCGCGTACACCGTCGGCCACATCCGGTCGAGGAACATGTCGTCGCCGGTGGACAGGTAGTGGTGCCACACTCCTACGGCTATGTAGGCGACGAAGTTGGTCTCGCGCCCGCGGTCGGTGACCTCCGTGAACTGCCCGTCCTGGTACGCGGCGTACCAGGAACCGTCCTCGTTCTGGTGCCGTGCGAGCCACTCGTAGGCGCGCTCGGCGGCCTCGTGCTCGCCCGCCGCGTCCAGTGCCATCGCGGCCTCGGTGTGGTCCCACGGGTCGAGGTGGTGTCCGCGGAACCACGGGATCGCCCCGTCCTCCCGCTGCACGGCCAGGATCCCGGCGACGGTCGCGGCGGCCTGCTCGGCGGTGAGGACCCCGGGCAGGACGAGGTGTTCTGTCCGGGGAGTGGTCACGAGGTGGCCACCCGCGGCAGGTGCGGCTTGGTCGCGTAGGCCACGAAACTCTTGCCGATCAGCGGGTTGAGCGCCTGTTCGGCGACCCGGGTGGCCAGCGGTTTCTTCATGATGTCCCAGACCAGCAGCTTGTGGTACGCCTGCACCGGCAGCGCCTTGTCGTTGTCGACGCCGAACGCGCACTTCAGCCACCAGTACGGGGAGTGCAGGGCGTGCGCGTGGTGGGTGCCGTAGGGCTTCAGGCCGGCCTCACGGATCTTCGCGAGCAGTTCGTCCGCCTTGTAGATGCGGATGTGGCCGCCCTCGACCTCGTGATAGGCGTCGGACAATGCCCAGCAGACCTTCTCGGGGCCGTAGCGCGGGACGGTGACGGCGATCCGCCCGCCCGGCTTCAACACCCGGACCATCTCGGCGAGTACGCCCTTGTCGTCGGGGATGTGCTCCATCACCTCGGAGATGATCACGACGTCGAAGGACTCGTCGGGGAAGGGGAGCGCCAGCGCGTCGCCCTCCATGGCCGTCGCGGTGGCGCCCTCGGGGGCCTCCCCGGCCTCCTTCATCGCCGCGAACCACTTGGCGACCTCGCGGATTTCGTCGGCGTTCTGGTCCAGGGCCACGACCTGCGCGCCGCGCCGGTAGCACTCGAACGCGTGCCGGCCGGCCCCGCAGCCGAGGTCCAGGACGCGGTCGCCCGGCGCGAGCGGGAACCTGGAGAAGTCGACGGTCAGCACGTGGCCCTGCTTTCGGGATAGACACCGGTGTCACTGGTGGAGGCTGCGGGGGCAGCAGTCTTCGAGGCGGCGGCGGATACGGCGCCGCCCGGGGACGCCGGGGCGGCATCGGCACCCGCCTCACCGCCCTCCCCCGTCACGCCTTCCGCACGGCGACTCACGGGGGCCGCGGAGCGCCCGCGATCCGGGACGGCCGAACGACCGTGGTCCGGGTCCGCCGAGCGAGGATGGCCCGGGACCGCCGAGCGGGACGAGTCCGCCGCCACCGGACCGGCCGGGACCGTGGAACCGCCCTCGTCCGAGGCCACCGAGCGGGACAGATCCGCCGC
>NZ_JBEXGM010000008.1:95136-309668 GCF_040607335.1 Streptomyces sp. NPDC005303
CGGGCCGACCGAGCCCGCTACCGGGCTCACGGAGCGGCCCGGGCCCGGGACCGCCGAGCGGGACGAGTCCGCCGCCAGCGAACCGGCCGGGACCGCGGAGCGCCCCTGGCCCGGAACCGCCGGACGACCGTGGCCCGGGACGTCGGAACCGCCCTCGTCCGAGGCCACCGAGCGGGACAGGTCCGCCGCCGGGCCGACCGAGCCCGCTACCGGGCTCACGGAGCGGCCCGGGCCCGGGACCGCCGAGCGGGACGAGTCCGCCGCCAGCGAACCGGCCGGGACCGTGGAGCGCCCCTGGCCCGGAACCGCCGGACGACCGTGGCCCGGGACGTCGGAACCGCCCTCGTCCGAGGCCACCGAGCGGGACAGGTCCGTCGCCGAAGCGGCCGAGCCCGTTACCGGGCGAGCCGGGCCCGAAGCCGCCGTGCGGGTCGGGATGCTCGTCGGGCCGGGCGCGGTCCCCGGCGTGGCGTCGGCCATCGCCTCCCGGTATCTGGTCACCGTTCCCTCGGCGGCGCGGGCCCAGGTGAAGCGGGAGAGCACTCGCTCGCGTCCCGCCGCCCCGAGCCGCGCCCGTAGGTCCGGGTCGCCCAGCAGCCGGCTCAGGCCCGCCGCCAGCGCGCCGGAGTCGCCCGGCGGCACCGCGAGGCAGGTCTCGCCGTCGCGGCCGGCGACCTCGGGTATCGCGCCGCCCGTCGTGGCGACCAGCGGGGTTCCGGTCGCCATCGCCTCGGCGGCCGGCAGGGAGAAGCCCTCGTAGAGCGACGGCACGCAGGCGACCTCGGCCGAGCGGACCAGGTCGACCAGTTCGGCGTCCGAGATGCCCTTGACGAACTCGACGGCGCCTTCGAGGCCGTAGCGCTCGATGGTCTGCGCCACCGGACCCTCGGTCGGCCGCTTGCCCACGACGACGACGTGCGCCCCGGGGTGTTCCGTGCGGACCTTCGCCAGCGCCTCGACGAGGAAGACCAGGCCCTTGAGGGGGACGTCCGCGCTGGAGGTCGTGACGATCCGGCCCGGCACCACGGGGACCGACGGATCCGGCGAGAACTGGTCCGTGTCGGCGCCGATGTGCACGACGTGGATGCGGTCGTCGCGGACACCCAGCTGGTCGACGATCTCCTGGCGGGAGGTGCCGGAGACGGTCAGGACCGAGGGGAGGCGGCGGGCCACCCGCTTCTGCATCCGCGTGAAGGCGTACCAGCGGCGCTTGGACAGCCGCTGCTGCCAGCCGTCGGCCGCGTCCAGCTCCAACTGGCGGTCCACGGTGATGGGGTGATGGATGGTGGTCACCAGCGGGGCACCGACGTCGCCCAACAGGCCGTAGCCGAGGGTCTGGTTGTCGTGGACCACGTCGAACTCACCGCTGCGGGCCCGGAGATGGCGTCGGGCCCGCAGAGAGAAGGTGAGTGGCTCGGGGAAGCCGCCGGTCCACATCGTGGCGACTTCCAGCGCGTCGATCCAGTCGCGGTACTCGTCTCGCCGCGGGGTGCGGAAGGGGTCCGGGGAGCGGTAGAGGTCCAGGCTCGGCAGTTCGGTCAGGCTCAGGCCGTCGTAGCCCGGGTCGAGGACCGGGTACGGCTGAGAGCCGATGACCTCGACGCGGTGGCCGAGGCGGGCCAGTTCACGCGAGAGGTGCCGTACGTAGACGCCCTGGCCGCCGCAGAACGGGTTCCCTTTGTAGGTGAGGAGCGCGATACGGAGCGGTCGCTCGCCGTCGGCGGCCGAGCCCTCGAAGGCCCTGGCCTGACTGGCCTCAGCGGTCACTCTGGGCCCCCTTCTGCCTGCACTGTCCCGCGAGATTACGACGAGACGGTAATCTAGAACAAGTTTCAGACTTGATCGTTCAGGAGGCTCTGAATCTACCGGCAGGTAGGGGTCCTGTGAGCGGTGGATCAGGTGATTCACGCCACGAACGCCGCGACCGCGCCACGGCCCGGCACCCTGCCATGCTGTGTGATCGCAAGCCCTCACGGACTGTCACGGAACCCAAGGTGGACAAGGTGGCCAAGTCGGCCGGAGTGGAAGCCAGTACCGCGCGACCCGACGCGCCACCGCTGACCGAGCGTCAGGAGGCGCGGCGCCGCCGCATCCTGCACGCGAGCGCGCAACTGGCCAGCCGGGGCGGGTTCGACGCGGTGCAGATGCGTGAGGTCGCGGAGTCCTCACAGGTCGCGCTCGGCACCCTCTACCGCTACTTCCCCTCCAAGATCCATCTGCTGGTCGCGACCATGCAGGACCAGCTGGAACACATGCACGGCACGCTCCGCAAGAAGCCGCCGCAGGGCGAGACGGCGGCCGAGCGGGTCGCGGAGACCCTGATGCGGGCCTTCCGCGCGCTGCAGCGCGAACCACACCTGGCCGACGCCATGGTCCGCGCGCTGACCTTCGCGGACCGCAGTGTGAGCCCCGAGGTCGATCAGGTCTCCCACCAGACCACGCTGATCATCCTGGACGCCATGGGCCTCGACGACCCGACGCCCGAGCAGCTCTCCGCGGTCCGCGTCATCGAGCACACCTGGCACTCGGCCCTGATCACGTGGCTCTCGGGCCGCGCCTCCATCGCCCAGGTGAAGATCGACATCGAGACGGTGTGCCGACTGATCGACCTCACGGAACCCCGGTCCTGACCGGGCCCAGGGCCGACAGAACGCGTACGCGAACACATGAATGACCTACGAGACGGGTTCCCTTCGCCGGCATGGTCCGGATCAGGTTCTGGGGGTCGCCGTCGAGCCATCCCGCTGCTCTCCGGCCTCTCAGCCCTACCGTCGTCGTCGGCCCCGGCGGAAACCTTCGCATCACGCCCGAGTCGGCCACTCCGGTCGGACTCCCTCACTCGTCTCGTAGGCCTAGGTCCAGAATAGAACGTGCGTCCGGGAATGAAACCCCGCAAACCATGATTTTCTCGACGTCTACTCCTCGGGCGGGAACACCGGCTCCCCGCTCCCCAGAAGGCTGATCATGATGGCCTCGACCGGGCAGTTCTCCGCCGCCGCCAGGATCTCCTCGTTGGCGTCGGCCTCCGGCTCGGCGGGGTGGGACTGGCGGGCGGCGTCCAGGCGGAAGCCGTCGGGGGCGGTGTGGACGCACTGGGCGGAACCGATGCACAGGGAGCGGTCGACCTCGACGTGCCAGCGGTCACCCATCGCCGCTCACCCCTCCCAGCCGGCCGGCAGATGGATCATCTTGTGCTCCAGGTAGTCGCCGTATCCCTCCGGGCCGAACTCCCTTCCCAGGCCCGAGTTCTTGTAGCCGCCGAAGGGGCCGAGCATGTCGAGGCTGAAGGTGTTCACGTTGTAGGTGCCGGTACGGACCTGCCGCGCGACCTCGATGCCGCGCTCGACGTCGGCCGTCCACACGCTGCCGGAGAGGCCGTAGTCCGAGTCGTTGGCGATCTTCACGGCCTCGGACTCGTCGCCGTAGGGCAGCAGGCAGATCACCGGTCCGAAGATCTCCTCGCGCGCGATCCGCATCGAGTTGTCGACGTCCCCGAAGAGCGTCGGCTCCACGTACCAGCCGCGCTCCAGGCCGGCCGGACGGCCGCCACCGGTGAGGATCTTGGCGCCCTCCTCCTGGCCGATCCTGATGTAGTCGAGGTTGCGGCGCTGCTGGCGTTCGGCGACCAGGGGGCCGACCTGGGTGGCGGGGTCGAGCGGGTCGCCGACGACCAGGGAACTCGCCGCCGCCGCGAGGGCCTCGGCGAACTCGTCGTAGCGGGAGCGGGGCAGCAGGATGCGGGTCTGGGCCACGCAGGCCTGTCCGTTGTTCATCCAGGCGGACGGGACGATCCCGGCGACGGCCGCCTCCACGTCCGCGTCCGGGAGAACCACGGCCGCCGACTTGCCGCCCAGCTCCAGTGTCACGCGCGTGAGGTTGCGGGCGGCGACCTCCATCACGCGCTTGCCCGCGCCCACCGAGCCGGTGAAGGAGACCTTGTCGATCCCCGGGTGCCCGACCAGGTACTCGCTGACCTCGCGGTCGGCCGGGAGGATGGACAGCACGCCCTCCGGCAGCCCGGCCTCCTTGGTGATCTCGGCCAGGATGTAGGCGTCCAGCGGCGACTCGGGCGACGGCTTGAGCACCACCGTGCAGCCGGTGAGCAGCGCGGGCGCGAGCTTGGCGGCGGCGACGAACTGCGGGACGTTCCAAGGGACTACGGCGGCCACGACCCCGACCGGCTCGCGGCGCACAAGGATGGGACCGAGGACTCCGTCGCGCCGCTCCTCGTAGGTGAAGTTCCGGGCGACCGTGATCGCCGAGTCCCAGACCATCATCGCGCCGAGGGCCTGCGCGAGGACGCTCCAGGAGTACGGGGAGCCGTTCTCGGAGGAGATCACGCGGGCGATCTCCTCGTGCCGGACCGCGATGGCGTCCTTGATCCTGGTGACGACCTCGATGCGCTCGTCGAGCGACATCCGCGGCCAGGGCCCCTCGTCGAAGGCGGTGCGCGCCGCGGCGACCGCCGCGTCCACGTCCGCGCGCGAGGCGTGCGGGACCCGTCCGATGACCTCCTGGCTGTGCGGGGAGATCACCTCGATGACGTCCTTGCCCAGGGGGTCGGTCAACTCCCCGCCGATGAACAGCTGTCCGTGTTCCACGAGCTCGGCCATGGCGAACGCCTCCCAGGGCGGCTTACTGACGAACCATCAGATACGGAACTGATACCAGTTCCACTCCGAGGAGTCCACGGGCCGTGCGCCGCCACATTGGTGACCTAGGGCTACCGTCGAAACCCGTTCTAGTTATAGTTGCCCGAACGCGGTGATTGGGGAACTCATGGCGCAGGTGCACGACCACGGCGGAGGCGTCCGGTCCGTCCAGGTGCCCATCCCCGACAACCCCCTCGGCCACACGCTCGTGTACGTCGTCGACACCGACCGGGGGCCGGTGCTGGTCGACACCGGCTGGGACGACCCGGGCTCCTGGGACACCCTCGCCGAAGGTCTGACGGCCTGCGGCATGTCCGTCGACGAGATCCACGGCGTGGTCATCACCCACCACCACCCCGACCACCACGGCCTGTCGGGCAAGGTGCGGGACGCCTCCGGTGCCTGGATCGCGATGCACGCGGCGGACTCCGCGATCGTGCGGCGCACTCGGGAGACCCGGGCCGAGCGCTGGTTCACCTACATGACGGCCAAGTTGGTGGCCGCGGGCGCCCCCGAGGAACACGTGGCCCCCCTGCGCACCGCCCGCCGCCGTGAACTCCCGGGCTTCTCCCCCGCCCTGCCCGACCGCGGGATCGTCCCCGGCGAACTCCTCGACCTCCCCGGCCGCAGGCTCCGCGCGATCTGGACCCCGGGACACACGCCGGGCCACGTCTGTCTGCACCTGGAGGAGGAGCACCCGTCCCGGCTCCCGGGCCACGGGCGACTGTTCTCCGGCGATCATCTGCTGCCCGAGATCACCCCGCACATCGGTCTGTACGAGGACCCCGACGACGCCACTGTCACCGACCCCCTCGGCGACTACCTCGACTCCCTGGAACGGGTCGGCCGGCTCGCCCCCGCCGAGGTCCTCCCCGCCCACCAGCACGTCTTCACCGACGCGAGCGCCCGGGTGCGGGAGTTGCTCGCCCACCACGAGGAACGCCTCACCGACCTGCGCTCCCTCCTCGCCGAGCCCCTCACCCCCTGGCAGCTCGCCGAGCGCATGGAGTGGAACCGGCCCTGGGACCAGATCCCCTACGGCTCACGGAACATCGCGGTCTCGGAGGCCGAGGCGCATCTGCGGCGACTGGTGAAGCTGGGGCGCGCGGAGGCGGTGACGGGGAGCGATCCGGTGACGTACGTGGCTGTCTGACCGGGTCGAGGGGCGTCGCCGTCGCTCCACGGGCGGCCCACGGCCGCTTTCCTACGGGCGAGTACAGTAGCCAGGTCGTCATCACACCCGTACAGGGGAAAGCCGGTGCAATTCCGGCGCTGACCCTCCCCCAGTGCCTTAAGGGCCTGGGAGGTACCCCCATCGTGAACCGTCCCCGCGACGGTCAGCCGGAGTGCCCCGTACGGTTCGTGACCGGCTCGCGTGCATCGGCAACCGGCCGGTGCGCGGCACCGTCGAGGTATACGGAGCCGAGCCGCCCGGGGGTCCTCCCGTGCTGCCCGGCTCCCCGCAGGGAGAAGGGCATCCGCCGATCATGAACGTCCGCCGCAGCGCCGCGGTCCTGGCAGCCACCGTGGTGATCGGCACGGCCGCACCCGCCGCAGCCGCCTCGCCGTCCCCGTCTCCCTCCTCCCCCTCCGGGTTGTACGGCAGCACGGATCCCACGTACGACGGGGTCTGGCGCCAGTCCCTCGCCCTGATCGCCCTGCACCAGGTGGACGTGGAGCCCGCCGCCGCGGCCGTCGGCTGGCTGGCCGGGCAGCAGTGCGCGAACGGCGCCTTCCCGGCCTTTCGCGCGGATCCGGCCAAGGCCTGCGACGCCAAGGTCATGGTCGACACCAACAGCACGGCCGCCGCCGTACAGGCCCTGTCGGCGTCCGGCGGGCACGAGACCGAGACCGGCAAGGCGGTGACCTGGCTGAAGTCCGCCCAGAACAAGGACGGCGGCTGGGGGTACACCCCCGGCGGGGCCAGTGACGCCAACTCGACGTCCGTGGTGATCGGCGCGCTGAGGGCCTCCGGTGCCGACCCCGCCAAGTCCCTCAAGGGCGGCAAGTCGCCCTATGACGCCCTGCTGCGGCTGTCCCTGCCGTGCGCCGACGCGGGCGCGTTCGCCTACCAGCCCGACAAGAAGGGCAAGCTCACGGCCAACGCGGACGCGACCGCGGCGGCCGTCGTCGGCGCGCTGGGCCAGGACATGGTGTCGGTGAAGGCCGGCGCCGAGAAGCACGCCACCTGCACCGACGCGGCTCGCCCGACTCCGGGGCAGGCGGCGGCCAACGGTGCGGCGTACCTGGCGAAGGCGGTCGCGAAGGACGGTCATCTGACCTCCGCCCTCCCCGGCTCCGAGAACCAGCCCGACTACGGCAACACGGCCGACGCGGTCGTGGCGCTGGCCGCGCAGGGCGGGACGGCGGCGGCCGCGGGTCCGGTGCGCTGGCTGGAGCGGAACTCCGCGAAGTGGGCCGCGCAGAGCGGCCCCGCGGCTTACGCCCAGCTGATCCTCGCCGCGCGGACGGGCGGTGCCGATCCGCGGGACTTCGGGGGCACCGACCTGGTGAAGCGGCTGACCGCGACGGGCCCGGCTCCGGTGCCGACGTCGACACCGACACCGACCATCAAGTCGCAGGACGACTCCGGCACGTCCGTCTGGTGGACGGTCGGCGCGGGTCTCGCGGCCGGCGCGGGCATCGGCTTCCTGCTCAGCAGCCGTAACAAGAGGAAGCAGCCGTGATACGGCGGGCGGCCCTCCTGGCCCTCCTGACCGGCCTCCTCCTGGCCGGCGTGAGCCCGGCCCGGGCCGCCGGGTACCGCTACTGGTCCTTCTGGGACCGCACCGGCACGACCTGGACCTACGCCACCCAGGGCCCCTCGACCGCGGTCCCCTCCGACGGCGACGTCCAGGGCTTCCGCTTCGCGGTGAGCGAGAACTCGGCGGACGCGGACAAGCCCCGCGGGACGGCGTCGTTCACGGCGATCTGCGGGGACACGGCGGCGCGGGACGGCCGTAAGCGCGTGGCGCTGGTCATCGACTTCGGTACGGCCGCGGACGCCCCGTCCGGCGAGGAGCCCCCGTCGGGCCGGACCGAGTGCGCGGTCGTACCCCCGGACGCGACCACGGCGGAAGCCCTGGCAGCGACCGCGAAGCCACTGCGCTACAGCACCGACGCGATGCTCTGTGCGATCGCGGGATATCCGGAGGCGGGGTGCGGAGAGCAGGTGACGGGGAAGGGGAGGCAGCCGGGGAAGAAGACGGCCGCGTCGGACCGGGGCCCGTCCGTGGGTCTGTTCGCGGGCCTGGCGGCGATCGCCGTACTGGGAGCGGCGGCGGTGTGGCGATCGAGGCGGCGCAGGAATGCCGCGTAGCTCACCTGTCCGGCCCGAGCCCCTGCACCCCGGCGCCTGGTGGCTCTGGTCCCTCTCCCTCGGGATCGCGGCCACCCGCACCACCAACCCCCTACTGCTCGCCCTTCTCGTCGCCGCCTCCGCCTACGTGGTGGCGTCCTGCCGCAGGGACACTCCCTGGTCCCGTTCGTACACGGCGTTCCTCAAGCTCGCCCTCGCCGTCCTGCTCGTCCGGCTCCTCTTCACGGTCGTTCTCGGCTCCCCCGTCCCCGGCACCCATGTGCTGGTGGCTCTCCCCGAACTCCCCCTCCCCGACTGGGCCCAGGGCATCCGCCTGGGCGGCAGGGTCACCGCGGAGTCCCTCGTCTTCGCCCTCTACGACGGCCTGAAACTGGCCACCCTCCTCATCTGCGTGGGCGCGGCGAACGCCCTCGCCAACCCCCACCGCCTCCTCAAGTCCCTCCCCGGCGCCCTCTACGAGCTCGGCGTGGCAGTGGTCGTGGCCCTCACCTTCGCCCCCCATCTCATCGCCGACGTCCAGCGCCTGCGCGCCGCCCGCCGCCTCCGGGGCCGCCCGGACACGGGCATCCGCGGCCTCCTCCAGGTCGGACTCCCGGTCCTGGAGGGCGCGTTGGAGCGTTCGGTCGCCCTCGCCGCGGCGATGGACGCCCGCGGCTACGGCCGAACGGCCGAGGTACCGCCCCGAGTTCGCCGTACGACGACCGCGCTCACCCTCGGCGGGCTGCTCGGCGTCTGCGCGGGAACATACGGAGTGCTCACCGCCGAGGGTGGCACCTACGGCATCCCCGTACTCCTCACCGGTCTCGCCGCCGCCCTCGCGGGTCTGCGTCTGGGCGGCCGCCGCACCCCGCGCACCCGGTACCGTCCGGACCGCTGGACCACGCGGTCCTTCCTGGTCGTCGGTTCCGGCGCGGCCGTGGCGGCGGTGATGTTCCTCGCGGGCGCCACCGATCCGGCCGCCCTGCAACCCGGTGTGGTGCCGCTCGTGGCCCCCGCCCTCCCCGTCTGGCCGGCCGCGGCGGTCCTCCTGAGCCTCCTGCCGGCCTTCCTCGCCCCCGCCCCGGACCTCGCCCCCAAGGAGCCGTCGTCGTGATCCGCTTCGAGGATGTCTCCGTGACGTACGACGGGGCGTCCGAACCCACCGTCCGGGGCGTCGACCTAGAGGTGCCCGAGGGTGAACTCGTGCTGCTCGTGGGCCCGTCGGGGGTCGGCAAGTCCACGATTCTCGGCGCGGTCAGCGGGCTCGTCCCGCACTTCACCGGCGGCACCCTGCGCGGCCGGGTCACGGTGGCCGGCCGCGACACCCGCACCCACAAGCCCCGCGAACTGGCGGACGTGGTCGGCACGGTGGGCCAGGACCCGCTGTCCCACTTCGTCACGGACACCGTAGAGGACGAACTCGCCTACGGAATGGAGTCGTTGGGCCTGCCGCCGACGGTGATGCGCCGCCGGGTGGAGGAGACCCTGGACCTGCTGGGCCTGGCGCCCCTGCGCGACCGCCCGCTGGCCACCCTCTCCGGCGGCCAGCAACAGCGCGTGGCGATCGGCTCGGTGCTCACCCCGCACCCCCGGGTCCTGGTCCTGGACGAACCGACCTCGGCCCTGGACCCCGCCGCGGCGGAGGAGGTCCTCGCCGTCCTGCAACGCCTGGTCCACGACCTGGGCACCACGATCCTGATGGCCGAACACCGCCTGGAACGCGTCATCCAGTACGCCGACCAGGTCGCCCTCCTGCCCGCCCACGGCGAGGCACCGGTCCTCGGCACCCCGGCCGAGATGATGGCCGTGTCCCCGGTGTATCCGCCGGTGGTGGACCTGGGGCGGCTGGCGGGCTGGGACCCGTTGCCGCTGACGGTGCGGGACGCGCGGCGCAGGGCGGGGGAACTGAGGGAGCGGCTGGCCGGGCGAGCACGCATGGACGCGGCACCCGCGGCCGCCGGATCCCCGGCCGACAGCCGGGTCCGTCGGCTGCGCCGCCCCAAACCGGTCGTATCCACCCCCTCCCACCTCGCCGAAGTCCGCTCCCTCTCCGTCCGCCGAGCCCGCGTCCAAGCCCTGCGCCACGTCGACCTCACCATCAGCCCCGGCGAGACCATCGCCCTCATGGGCCGCAACGGCGCCGGCAAGTCCACCCTCCTCGACACCCTGGTCGGCCTCTCGGAACCCTCCGCCGGATCGGTCCGGGTCGGCGGCGCCCAGCCCCACCGCACCGGCCCCCGGGACCTCGTCCGCCGGGTGGGCCTCGTCCCCCAGGAACCCCGGGACCTGCTCTACGCCGACACGGTCGCAGCCGAGTGCCGGGCCGCCGACCACGACGCCGGCGCCGCATCCGGCACCTGCCGCGCGCTGGTCGACGACCTCCTCCCCGGCGTGACCGACGACACCCACCCCCGCGACCTCTCCGAGGGCCAGCGGCTCGCCCTCGCCCTCGCCGTGATCCTGACCGCCCGCCCGCCCCTCCTGCTCCTCGACGAGCCGACCCGCGGCCTGGACTACGCGGCGAAGGCCCGTCTGGTCGGCCTGCTGAGGGAGCTCGCGGCCACCGGCCACGCGATCATGCTGGCCACCCACGACGTCGAGCTCGCCGCGGAACTCGCCCACCGGGTGATCCTGCTGGCCGAGGGCGAGGTGATCGCCGACGGTCCGGCGGCGGACGTCATCACGTCCTCCCCCTCCTTCGCCCCGCAGGTCAGCAAGATCCTCGCCCCGCAGCGGTGGCTCACGGTCACCGAGGTGAGGAAGGCCCTGTCATGACCCGAGCCCCTGGCATGACCCGAACCCCGGGCCCGCCCCGAACCCCTGCGACGACCCGAGCCGTCCACCTCGGCCCCCGCTCCCTCCTCACCCTCGCCCTGGTCAGCGCCGTGGGCGTCGTCGCCTTCGGCTGGCCCTTCCTCGCCCCGCCCACCTCCCAGGTCGGCACCCACACCCAGGACGCCCCCTGGCTCTTCGCCGGACTGCTCGTCCTCCTGGTCGCTGTGGTCGCCGCCGCCCTCGCGGAGTCGGGGCTGGGCCCCAAGGCGGTGGCGATGCTCGGTGTTCTCGCCGCGACCGGCGCCGCGCTCAGGCCGATCGGCGCCGGTACCGCCGGTATCGAGCCGATGTTCTTCCTGATGGTGCTCAGCGGCCGGGTCCTCGGCCCCGGCTTCGGTTTCGTGCTCGGCAACGTCACGATGTTCGCTTCCGCCCTGCTCACGGGCGGGGTGGGGCCCTGGATGCCGTTCCAGATGCTGGCGATGGGCTGGTTCACGATGGGCGCGGGCCTGCTGCCGGTGCCCGCCCGCGCGCAGGGCCGTACGGAGGTCGGGTTGCTGGCCGCCTACGGCTTTCTCGCCGCCTTCGCCTACGGCACCGCCATGAACATGGCCGGCTGGCCCTTCATGGGGGCCCTGGCCTCGGACATCGCCTTCGACCCGCACGCCGGCGTCCCCGCCAACCTGGCCCGTTTCGTGACGTACTGCCTGGCCACGTCCCTCGGCTGGGACCTCGGCCGGGCCGTGGTCACCGTCGTCCTGACGCTCACCCTCGGCCCGGCCCTCCTCCGGGGTCTGCGCCGGGCCACCCGCCGCGCGGCCTTCGAGGCCCAGGTCACATTCGAGGCGCCCGAACGGTGAAGCGCCCCACATGACCCAGCTCACCTACTAAGGGGAACAGTAGGAACATTCCGGACATAACGCCTCAGGCATACCCCCTCTGACCTGCGAGTTGAGAGCCGGATCACACTCACCCCCTTTCCCGGCGATTCGGTCACAACTAGTAAAAGGGGTCATTGCGGGCACCTTCCGAGCCTGTTTCTCTGGACGACGTCGCACGGCGCCGACAAGCCCACGGGCCTCGGCGCCGCCGCATGTCCCCCGGGATCGCGAGCGACACCACCGTCCCCGAAGAAAAGGTTCCCCGTGTCGGTCTCCCGCCTCACCCGCCGCATCGCTTCTCCGAAGAAGGCCATCACCACCGTCGCGCTGGCCGCCGCCACCGCCGGCCTGGTCCTGACCGCGGCGCCGGCCCAGGCGGCCACGACCAACTCCTCCGCCCAGGCCAAGGCCATCGCGCACAAGATGATCCCGAACGCCGCGCAGTACAACGCGTTCAGCAGGATCGTCGAGCACGAGAGCGGCTGGGACGTCGACGCCACGAACTCCTCCTCCGGCGCCTACGGCCTGGTCCAGGCCCTGCCCGGCTCCAAGATGTCCTCCGCCGGATCCGACTGGAAGACCAACGCCAAGACCCAGATCAAGTGGGGCCTGGACTACATGAACTCCCGCTACGGCAGCCCGACCGCCGCCTGGGCCTTCTGGCAGGCCAACGGCTGGTACTGAGGCAGCCGCGGCAATACGCGTCACCGCCTGACCCCGTCGAAGAACCGCACCACCTGCGGGGCCGACACCAGGACCGAACCGAAGTGGTCCACCGGCCCCTGATCGACCACCCGCACCCTCGCTCCCTGACCTGCGAGGGTGCGGGCGCATGACCGGGTGTTGCCGATGGGCACGTCCGTGTCGGCGCTACCGGCGTACAGCCGTACCGGCACGTCCGGCTTCCACTCGCAGGTGTGGTCGGCGGCACGCATCGCGTCCAGCACCGCGCCGGTGGGGTGCCGCAGACGCTCGTAGGCGGCAGGCGTGAGCAGCTGTTTCACCGAGGGTGCGAGCCCCTTGACGACGTCCTCCTCCTCGTAGCTCCCGTCGAGCAGGCCCTCGACGCGGCTCGCGTACGGCGCGCGGAAGACCTCGGAGGGGTCCTTGTAGAAGGGGTGCAGGCGGTTCTGCGCCACCAGCCAGTACGAGATGTAGAGGACCCCGCTGGTGTCGTTGACCCGGCCGTCGAACAGGGCGGGCATCTCCTGGCCCTCCAGGTCGTACGGGCCGCTGACCGGTGCGAGCGCCCTCAGCCGGAAGTGCCGGTCGGCGCCTTCCTGCAGGGCCTTGCCGAGCGCCATCGCGACCTGGCCGCCCTGCGAGAAGCCGGTCGCGTACACCTGACCGGTCAGCGGGCGGCCGAGCCGTTCCGCGGCCGTCCGCGCGGCGCGCAGCATGTCGACGGAGGCGGTCAAGGACGAGGCGGTGTCCATGTACGGATGCGGGCCCGGGCCCTTGCCGAGACCGAGGTAGTCGGGGGCGGCGACCGCGCGGCCCGCGGCGGCGTTGACGTACGACGGCACCCGTCCGAAGTCCTCGCTCGCCGAGGGCGCGTAGTCGCGGGCGACCATCGTGCCGTGGGTGTCGGAGACCAGGTCGAGACGGTGCGTGCCGCCCCGGGGGAGCGTCAGCAGCCCGGTCGCGGTGGTGGGGCGGCCGTGCGGGTCGACGGTCCGGTATGTCAGCCGGTACGCCCGTACGCCGTACCGCACCACGTCGGTGTCGACGTCCCGTTCGGTCAGGAACGACCTGACCTGCCCGGCGTCCCGGTCGGCGACCGGCACGACGGAGACCAGGTCACCGCGTCGCGTCTGCTGCGGCTGCTGCGTCCGCTCACCGGCGGCCGCTGCCACCGGGGCCGCGGCGAGCCCGGTGAGCAACAGGGCCGCCGCTGCCGCGAGTCCCCTCCGCGTACGCCAACTCGCCTGTGCTGCATGGGATTTGCGCGTCTCGTCAGTCATGTCCTCGACGCTACGGACGCGCCGGTCACCCCGACATCCGAGAGTCCCCCGCAACCATGGTGGACTTGGGTGCACCCCGACCGTCCGGCCATCCGGAGACCCGATGAGCGAACAGAGCAGCACCGGCACGAAGGCAGCCGGCGATCCCGAGGCCCGCGGGCTGCGCCTGGTGGCCGTACTGCTGGGGCTGACGGTGGTCAGCGGACTGATCGACGCCGTCAGCTATCTCGGCCTGGAACACGTCTTCACCGCGAACATGACCGGCAACGTGGTCGTCCTCGGGTTCGCCGCGGCCGGGGCACCCGGTTTCTCGGTGGCGCACACGCTCACCTCGCTGGTGTCGTTCGTGGTGGGCGCGGTGGCGGGCGGCCGGATCGCCGTACGGCTCGGCTCCGGCTCCCGCCGCACCTGGGCCCGGCTCACGCTCGCCGCCGAGGCGGTGCTTCTGGGGGTGTCGGCGGTGGTCGCGTTCGCCGCGCCCGGCGCCACGGCCACCGCCTACACCCTGATCGCCGTCACGGCGTTCGCCATGGGCCTGCGCAACGCCACGGTCCGCAGGCTCGGCGTCCCTGACCTGACGACGACCGTGCTGACCATGACGTTGACCGGCCTCGCCGCCGACTCCCGGGCCGGCGGCGGCCCCGGCACGCGATCCCCCCGCCGTACGGCGTCGGTGGTCGCGATGGTGGCCGGAGCCGGAGTGGGCGCGTGGCTGGTCCTCCATCACGGCCTCGCGATTCCGCTGGCGATCGCGGCGGGGCTGGTGGCCGTGCTGGCGGTGACCGCGTCGGGACGGGAGTAGCCCCTGCTCTCCTGAGGTCTACTTGGCGAGGAAGGCCAGCAGTGCCGAGGTGACCTCCTCCGCGTGGGTCCACAGCAGGCCGTGCGGCGCGCCTTCGATCTCGACGTACTCGGCGGCCGGCAGCAGCGCGTGGAAGGGGCGGCCGGTCGCGTCGATGGGCAGGATGCGGTCGCCGGTGCCGTGCAGGATCAGCGCCGGTACGTCGATCTTCGCCACGTCCGCGCGGAAGTCGGTGATCCAGGTCGGCACGCAGGCCACGGACGCGTGCGCGGAGGCGCCCGCCGCCACGTTCCAGCTGCCCCGGACGGCCGCCTCGCTGATCCGGCTGCCGAGCGTCTCGTCCAGGTTGTAGAAGTCCTGGTAGAAGGCGTCGAAGTAGGCGTACCGGTCCTTGGTGACGGCCTCCAGGATCCCGTCGAACACCGACTGGTCCACGCCCGTCGGGTTGTCGTCGGTCTTCAGCAGGAAGGGCTCCAGTGAGGCCAGGAAGGCCGCCTTCGCGACCCGGCCCGAGCCGTACGTGCCCAGGTAGCGGCCCACTTCGCCGGTGCCCATCGAGAAGCCGACGAGGACCGCGTCCGTCAGGTCGAGGGTGGTGAGCACCTTGTCGAGGTCGGCGGCGAAGGTGTCGTAGTCGTAGCCGACGGTGGGCTGCGAGGAGCGGCCGAAGCCGCGGCGGTCGTAGGTGATGACCCGGTGGCCGGCCTCCAGCAGTGCGGGGAGCTGCTTCTCCCAGGAGTGGCCGTCGAGGGGGTAGCCGTGGATCAGCACGACGGGCTGTCCGGTGCCGTGGTCCTCGTAGTAGAGCTCGATCGGCGCGCTGTTCTCTTCACCAACGGTGATGTACGGCATGTCGGTCCGTCCTCCTTGTAGGGAGACTCCAGCTCACCAGGGAAGCGCGGTGATCACCAGGCAGAAGTACCGGCGGAAGTACGGCAGAAGTACGGGAAGAAGTGCGGGAAGAAGTGCGGGCGGAAGCAGGAAGCACTTGTTCTAATTGTCGTGATGACCAGTCATGATCACGGAGTTCAGCAGTCCGGTGTACCGCACGGCGGCACCGCCTTCGGTGTGATGCTCCGCTCCCTGCGCCGGGCCGCCCGGCTGACCCTGGAGGAGTTGTCCGAGGCGTCCGGGGTGAGCGTGCGCGCGCTCGGCGACCTGGAGCGCGGACGCAGCCGGGGACCGCAGCGGCGTACGGTCGACGCGCTCGCCGCCGCCCTGCGGCTCGACGCCGAGCAGGGCGAGCGCCTGCGGCGGCTGGCCGAGGCCGGCCGGGACCGCGGAGCCCCGTCGGTCTCGCCGTATCTCCTGCGGACCGTCCCGGACTTCACCGGCCGTAAGCAGGAACTGGCGGATCTCCAGGCGCTCGCCACCGGCACGCGCACCCGTGCGGCGGTGCTCTTCGGTCCGGGCGGGCAGGGCAAGACGACCCTGGCGGCGGAAGCGGTGCGGCGGCTGGCCGTCGACTTCCCGGACGGCAGCGTCTGCGTCCAACTGCACGGCATGAGCGACTCCCCGCTGCCGGCCGCCGAGGCGCTGGTACTCCTGCTGACGGCGCTGGGGCACCCTCCGGACCGGATCCCGGTGGACCCCGTGGCCCGCGAGGCCGTCTACCGGGCCGCGCTCACCGGCCGGCGGGCGCTGGTCGTCCTCGACGACGCGGCCGACGAGACCCAGACCAGGCCGCTGCTGCCGGACGCCGAGGGCAGTTTCGTGCTGGTCACCAGCAGAAGGCCGCTGGCCGGCCTCGAAGGCGTGCGGCGGATCAGGCTCGGCGGTCTCAGCGGCGGGGAGTCGACGAGGCTGCTGGAGCGGATCCTCGGCGCCCCGCGCACCGACGGCCAGTCCGAGGCGATCACCCGGCTGACCGAACTGTGCGGCCACCTCCCGCTGGCCCTGCGCATCGTCGGCAACCGCCTCTCCAGCCGCCCGAGTTGGACCCCGGCCCGGCTGGCGGGCCAACTCGCCGACGAGGAACGCAGGTTGAGCGGACTGGTCGCGGGCGACCTCGCCGTCCGCAGTGCCCTCACCCTCTCCTACGGCCAACTCACCGACCCGCACCGCGTCTTGCTGCGCCGCCTCTCCCTGATCCCCGGCCACGACGTCGGCCCCGACCTCGCCGCGGTCCTCACCGGCGAGGACCCGCTCACCACCGAGGACTCCCTCGACCTGCTGGTCGACCGGGGCCTGCTGGAGGAGACCACGCCCGGCCGGTACGCCCTGCACGATCTCGTACGGCTCTTCGCACGCGAGCAACTGAGCGCCGAGGAGCCCGAGTCGGTGACCCGGGTCGCGCGGCTGCGAATGGCTGACTGGCTCCTGCGGTCGGCCTCCGCGGCGGGCCGCCGGTTCGAGGCGCCCGGTGCGCCACAACCCTGGGCGGGCGACCCCGAAGCCTTCACCCCGGGGTCCGCCGAGGAGGCGGAGCAGTGGCTCACCGCCGAGCGTTCCAACTGGGCGGGCGCCCTGCCCCTGATGTTCGCGGCGGGCCGGCACACGGAGATCCTGCACGCCTCGCGCACCCTGTACTGGTTCTCCGACCGCTGGAGCCAGTGGCCCGAGTGGCAGACCCTCTTCTCCCACGGCGTCCGGTCCGCAGCCGCCCTCGGTGACCGCTCGGCCGAGGCCCACCAGCTCAACTGTCTGGCCTGGGCCCACTCGGTCGGCGCCTACCAGTACGCGGAGGCCGAGCAACTCGCACGCCGGGCGCTCGAACCGGCGTCGGAGACGGGTGATCTCGACCAGCAGGCCTGGGCGTGGGCTTACATCAGCGGGGCCTGCATGGGTCTTGCCCGGCCCGCGGAGGCGGCGGAGGCGGCCGCCCGGGCCACCCGGCTCTTCGAGACCACGGGTGACTCCACCGGCAGGGCGGTCTCCCAGCGGGTCCTCGGCACCGCGCTGCGGGAGTCCGGGCGCGGCGAGGAGGCGCTGGCCCTGCACCGGGCCCTGCTCGGCACCCGGACCGGGGACGTTCCCGGCCTGAACGAGTTCGCGGCGGCCCTGCTGCGCTGCGAGACGGCCAGGGACCTGCTGGCCCTGGAACGCTGGTCCGAGGCGGCGGAGGCCTTCCGGAGCGTCGGCACACCCCTCGACCACGCCGGCATCGACCGCCTCCGCGCCCACACCTCCGTCGGGCTCGCCACGGCCCTGGAACACTGCGGCGACCCCACCGGGGCCCGCGAACACTACGCCCAGGCCCGCGACCTGTTCACCCAGTTCGGCGACACGGCGTCCGCCGCGGAGGCGGTGGCCGGCCTCGAACGCCTGGGGCCCACCACGTGACCCACCGACCCGCCCCACGGCGGACGGGCCCCCGACTCGGAACCCCGACACCTGAGCCCCCGCTCCCGCCCCACCACGGGCCGCCCCCTGACCTGGGACGCCGGGACGTCAGCCGGGAGGATCACACCCACGGTGCCGTCCGGCCCGGGACCCGGCCCGGGACGCCGACACCTCGACCTCCGCCCACACTCCGCCCCGCGCCCCCGCCCCGCCCCCGACTCGGAACCCCGACACCGCAGCCCCGGGCCTCACGCGCACGGTGCCGTCCGGCCCCGGACCCCGCTCGGAACGCCGACACCTCAACCTCCGCCCACACCCCGCCCCGGCCCCCGCCCCCGACTCGGAACCCCGACACCGCAGCCCCGGGCCTCACGCGCACGATGCCGTCCGGCCCCGGACCCCGCTCGGAACGCCGACACCTCAACCTCCGTCCACACTCCGCCCCGGCCCCCCCTGACTCGGAACCCCGACACCGCAGCCCCGGGCCTCACGCGCACGGTGCCGTCCGGCCCGGGAACCGGCTCGGGACGGCGACCAGTCAGCCTCCGGTCCCGACCCATCACCTCGCCCCCGACCCGGAGCACGGACCACTCAGCCCCGGACACGACCCACCACGGGCCCGCGCCCCCAGATCCGGGCCCGCATCGCAGCCCCCGGACGCGACCCACCGCAGGCTCGCTCCGACCCGAGACGCCGACACACGGCCCCGAGGTCTCACGCCAACGGTGCCGTCCGGCCCGGGGCCCCGCTCGTCGCCTCGTCCCCGCGCTTGCGGCGGCCCGTGACCAGTCCTCCCGCCGCGCCCAGTGAGACCAGGCCCATCGCGGAGGCGGCGATGATGCCGTCCGTCCCGCCGAGGACGAAGTACAGGGTCGCGGCCATGGCACCGTTGAAGAGGAACAGGAACCACAGGGTGCCGGGGCGCGAGAGGAACGCCTTGATCCTCGGCTTCGTGGCGATCCGTGATCCCGCGATCAGCGCGACGACGCCACCGGCGTAGGTCGCCACGTCCTTCTGCGTACCGTCGAGGACGGACCCGGCACCGGCACTCGCGGCGAGGCCGCAGGCGAAGAAGGACCAGAGCAGCAGGTCGGCGAAGAAGGACTTCACGGCGGTGGGCGAAGAGGACACGGGATCTTCCTTACGTGTGCGGTGACCTGGGTGACGGACCGTTGCGATCCGTGATCCACGATCCCGGTCCGCGCCCGCCGCCACGAGGGACCGCACTCCCGAACCCCAGGTGTAGACCGCTACACCCTCACCCCGGCTCCACCGCCACCCGGTGGTCCGGCCGCCCGTCCTTCGCCAGCATCGAGTACGTCCCGGCCACCGCCCGGTACAGCCGCATCCCCGAGTCGCCCCGCACATCGTCGAGGGTCCAGACCCGCCCCCCGTGCCCCAGCGACCGCCGGGAGAAGACCTCCAGCGCCCGCTCGGCCCCGTCCACCAGCTCGGCGGCGACGGCGGACATGTACACCCCCTGCCCGGTGCCGATCTCCACCGAGGAGTCGAAGACGGCGATCCCCACCTCGGGCCGCACAGCGATGTTCCGCGAATGGACCGTCTCCGGCGAGGACACCCAGAAGAACTCCCGGCACTCCACATGCGCGAAGTAGACCGGCGTGCTCCAGGGCCGCCCCTCCGCGTCCGCCGTGGCCAGCACCAGGTACCGGCTCGCCTCGACGATCCCGCGCGCGTTCTCGCCCGTCGGCCTCATGTCAGCGGCTCCTGCGGTACGTCAGCGCGAAGTCCGTCTCCCATGGAGCCGACCCGTCCTGCGACTGCTCCCAGACGCCGTGGATGGTGTCGCCGTCCGCGCTCAGCCGCCCGGTGAAACGCTGCCGGAAGGACAACGGGGAGAAGTCCTCCTTTTCACGCAGCAGTTGCCACACCTCACCGTCGAAGGTCATCGCGTACAGCCGTACGACACCCCGCGCGTCGAAGTAGTGCTGCGTGTACGCCCCCGCCTCCGGCTCGAGCGACACGATGGACGTACTGTCCGGCGCGGGGTTCGGCGCCTCGGTCCGCTGCACCAGGAACCGCCCGTCCAGCGTCCACTCGAACACACTCCGCCCGGCGGCGGCCCCCTGACCGGGGAACTCGGCCTCGACCACCCACTCCCCGACCAGCACCCGCAGCCGTTCCAGAGCTTCCCGCTCTGCCGTCGCGCCCATCGCGACCACCTCCTCCGAGTGAGGACCGCGTCGGCACACGGAAATCATCGGTGGGCCGGAATCAACGGCGGACCGAGGTCATCGGCGCGTCGACAGGCCGGCCGCCGGAAGCCGACGCCCCTCGGAGTCCTTCGGCACCCACAGCCCGAACCGGCTCTCCAGGTACTCCAGGGCCTGCGGCGCGCTCATGCTCCCGCCGTCCGCCGGCCAGGCGAGGGCCGACGGGTCCGCGCCGTCGTCGTACCCGGGGATCCCGGGGTCGAAGGAGGACAGCACCCGCCCGTCCACCGCGTACTCCACCCGCTGCGCGGCGTTGACGTCACAGCTCGCGGCGAGGACGCGGCTGCCCGAGGAGAGCGCGGGGAGGTAGTTCACCGCGGAGACGTACGACGTGGAGGCCTGGATCGCGAAGGCCCAGCCGTCGATCTCCCCGGCCCGCACCACCGCGTCCACCGTGCGCCGCAGGAATCCGAGTTCCTCCGCGGCCTCGACGTCCAGATCCTCCAGGTGGTCCGGACCGAACGGCTCGTCCATGGAGTTGCGGACCTCGATCTCCTGGGCCTCGTGCCGGGTCAGCGGGAGGACGGACTCGCGCGGGGCACCGAGTCTGCGGAGCACCTCCTCCGGGGTAAGGCCCTCGCAGAAGACGAGGCCGTAGCCGAAGGGGTACGCCTCGGCCACCCAGCGAAGCCCGTCGGTCATTCCCCCGTCCTGTCGGAAACGTGAAGGGCAGGGACCTGGACCCCGGCGGGACCGATCCTCACGATCGACCCCGCCGTCTCACGATCGACCCCGGCGTCCCCACCACCTTCGTCCACCGGGCCTCTACAGCCGCTGGATGATCGTCCCCGTCGCCAGCGCCCCGCCCGCACACATCGTGATCAACGCGAACTCCTTGTCCGCGCGCTCCAGTTCATGCAGGGCCGTCGTGATGAGCCGGGCCCCGGTGGCTCCCACCGGGTGTCCGAGCGCGATCGCGCCGCCGTTGACGTTGACCTTCTCCAGGTCCTGTTCGAAGACCTGGGCCCAGCTCAGCACCACGGAGGCGAACGCCTCGTTGATCTCGACGAGGTCGATGTCCTTCAGGGACATGCCCGCCTTGCCGAGGACGGCACGGGTCGCGTCGATGGGACCGTCTAGGTGGAAGTGCGGGTCGGCGCCGACCAGCGCCTGCGCCACGATCCGCGCCCGCGGCCGCAGCTTCAGCGCCCGCGCCATCCGCTTCGACGTCCACATGATCGCCGCGGCTCCGTCGCTGATCTGGGACGAGTTGCCCGCGGTGTGGATCGCCGTGGGCATGACCGGCTTCAGGCCCGCCAGCGCCTCCATGGACGTGTCCCGCAGCCCCTCGTCGCGGTCGACGAGCCGCCACATGCCCTGTCCGGCCCGCTGTTCGTCCTCGGTGGTCGGCACCTGAACCGCGAACGTCTCCCGCTTGAAGCGCTCCTCGGCCCAGGCGACGGCCGCCCGCTCCTGGGAGATCAGCCCGAGCGAGTCGACGTTCTCCCGGGTCAACCCCCGCCGCCGCGCGATCCGTTCGGCAGCCTCGAACTGGTTGGGCAGGTCGACGTTCCACTCGTCCGGGAACGGCTTGCCGGGGCCGTGCTTCGAACCCGAGCCCAGCGGCACCCGGGACATCGCCTCGACTCCGCAGCTGATGCCGACGTCGATGACCCCGGCCGCGACCATGTTGGCGACCATATGGGAGGCCTGCTGCGAGGAGCCGCACTGGCAGTCGACCGTCGTCGCTGCCGTCTCGTACGGCAGCCCGACGGTCAGCCAGGCGGTGCGCGCGGGGTTCATGGACTGCTCGCCGGCATGGGTGACCGTGCCGCCGACGATCTGTTCCACCGCGTCGGCGGGGATGCCGGCACGGCCGAGGAGTTCACGGTAGGTCTCGCCCAGCAGATAGGCGGGATGCAGATTGGCGAGCGCGCCGCCGCGCCTGCCGATGGGGGTACGGACGGCTTCGACGATCACGGGTTCGGCGGCCATGGGTGCGGGTCCTCTCCTCCGAACGGATCCATGGAACTAGTACGTGTTCTAGTTGGCGCGGTGCTTGCAGTCTGCGGACGGTCCGGCCACCACCGCAAGGGTCTTGCAGGCAATTGAGGCCTCTGCACCCCTTGCCTCTTGTAGAACCCGTTACTACCTTCACGGCAGCTCTGTTCCTGATGGATCGTCAGATCGTTTCCAGACAGCTGGAGTGAGTTGCCGATGACCTGTCCAGCACTCCCCGACGGGTTCGACTTCACCGACCCCGACCTGCTGCAAAGCCGCGTACCGCTGCCGGAGTTCGCCGAACTGCGCCGGGCCGAACCGGTGCGCTGGATCCCCCAGCCGGGGAACATCGCCGGCTTCCAGGACGGGGGGTACTGGGCGGTCACCCGGCACGCGGACGTCAAGTACGTCTCCACGCACCCGGAGATCTTCTCGTCGTACCTCAACACGGCGATCATCCGCTTCAACGAACGCATCGAGCGCGACGCCATCGACGCGCAGCGGCTGATCCTCCTCAACATGGACCCGCCGGAGCACACCAGGGTCCGCGGGATCGTCCAGCGGGTGTTCACGCCCCGGGCCATCCGCGCCCTGGAGGAACGCCTGCGCAACCGCGCCCACGCGATCGTCGAGAGCGCGTCCGCCCTGCCCGGCGGCTCCTTCGACTTCGTCACCCAGGTCGCCTGCGAACTGCCCCTGCAGGCCATCGCCGAGCTCATCGGCATTCCGCAGGACGACCGGGCGAAGATCTTCGACTGGTCCAACAAGATGATCTCGTACGACGATCCGGAGTACGCGATCAGCGAGCAGGTCGGCCAGGAGTCGGCCATGGAGGTCATCGCCTACGCGATGAACATGGCGGCCGACCGCAAGCAGTGCCCGGCCAAGGACATCGTCACGACCCTGGTGGCCGCCGAGGACGAAGGCAACCTGAACTCCGACGAGTTCGGCTTCTTCGTGCTGATGCTGGCGGTGGCCGGCAACGAGACGACCCGCAACGCCATCACCCACGGCATGCACGCCTTCCTCACCCACCCCGACCAGTGGGAGCTGTACAAGGCCGAGCGCCCCTCGACGGCCGCGGAGGAGATCGTCCGCTGGGCCGCCCCGGTCAACGCCTTCCAGCGCACGGCCACCCAGGACACCGAACTCGGCGGCAAGCAGATCAAGAAGGGCGACCGGGTGGGCATCTTCTACGCCGCCGCCAACCACGACCCCGAGGTCTTCGAGAACCCGGACGTCTTCGACATCACCCGCGACCCCAACCCCCACCTCGGCTTCGGCGGCGGAGGCCCGCACTACTGCCTCGGCAAGTCCCTCGCGGTGCTGGAGATCGACCTGATCTTCAACGCCATCGCCGACGCCATGCCGAACCTCCGCGCGGCCGGCGACCCACGCCGGCTGCGGTCGGCGTGGATCAACGGCGTCAAGGAGCTCCAGGTCACCCTGGGCTGACCCCGGTTCCGGCGCTACGGGCCGACGGCTTCCGCGAGCCGTCGGCCCGTTCCGCCACGGGTGCCCGGCCGGTGCGCCCCGCCAGATGCCGTACGACGAACTCCGCGTCCCGCCCCACGCCCTGGATCATCGACGAGGCCATCGCGTACTGGAACAGCCGCCCCACGAAGTACAGCCCCGGCCGCCCCTCGACGACCCCGCGCCGCTGCACCGGCTCCCCGTCCCCGTCGAACACGTCCAGGTCGATCCACGAGACGTCCGGCCGGAACCCGGTGCACCACAGCACGTTGGCCACCTCGGGCCGGGTGCCGTCGGCCAACTCCACCCGCCCGTCCCGCACTCCGGCCGTCCGGGCCACCCGCTCCACCCCGGCCGACTTCAGGTCCCGCGCCTTGACCCGGATCAGCGGCGCGCTGTGCGCGAGCACCCTGGGCCGCAGCTTCCGCCCCATCGGCGTCCGTACGGTCAGCACGTGCCGGAAGAGGAAGAACAGCACCGGTGTCAGCGCCCGGGACACCCGCCGCTCGATCCGCCAGGGGATCTGCCCCGGATGCGGCCCGGACAGCAGGACGCGCCGCGACGCCGACAGCTCCAGCGCGATGTCCGCCCCCGAGTTCCCGGCCCCGACGACCAGCACCGGCCCGTCCTGCAGCTGCCCCGGACCGCGGTAGGAGACGGCATGCAACTGCCTTACGTCCGGGTCGAGTTCGGCCGCGAAGTCCGGCACCTTGGGCAGCCGGTCGTACCCGGCCGCGATCACCACGTTGTCGGCGGTGTACGTCAACTCCCCGTCGGTCTCGACGACATAGCGTGTCCCGTCGTACGACAGCCTCCGCACCCGCACCCCGGTCCGCACCGGCAGCTCCGCCCAGGCCGCGTACGCCTGAAGGTAGTCGGCGAACTCGTCCCGGGTCGGGAACGCCCAGTCGTCCCCGGGGTACGGCAGTCCCGGCAGCCCGTCGAAGCGGGCGGGGCTGAACAGCCGCAGCGAGTCCCACCGCTTCCGCCAGCAGTCGCCGATCCGCTCGCCCGCCTCCAGGATCACGAAGGGACGCCCGCGGCGCGCGAGGTGGTACCCGGTCGCGAGCCCCGCCTGCCCGCCTCCGACGACCACGGTCTCGATGTGCTCGTTCTGCTGTTCGGTGCTCATGCCGGCTCCTCGGTCCTGCGGTCGGCCGCGGTTCGGCCGGCCCCCGTCCGTGTCCGGCGGTCGGCCTCGTAGATCGCCACGGCCTGCCGCAGCATCCGCTCCGCCTCGGCGTACTCACCGCTCACCCGTAGCAGCACCCCGAGTTCCGCGGCACAGTCGGCGAGCCTCAGCCGGGCCGTCCGTATCTGTTCGCGGAGGGTTCTCACGTCGTCGGACACGCTTCGATGCTCGCCGCGCGGGCCGGGCGCCCGCATCGACAGCAATGCCCATTCGGCCCGGGCACGGCATGGGTGGTTCTACGCAGAGCCGTCCTGCCCGAGCAGCCCGTGCTCGAAGGCGTACGCCGCCACCGCGGTACGGGAGCCCACGTCCAGCTTCCCGAAGATGTTGCTGATGTGCCGGGCCACCGTCTTCTCGCTGAGGACCAGCTCGGTGGCGATGGCGTGATTGGTCCGGCCCTGCGCGAGCAGCCGTACGACTTCGAGTTCGCGGGGTGAGAGGACCAAATCGCCACCGCCCACCAGCCGTGCCACCCGCTCCCCGTCCGGCCCGGCGCCGAGCCGCTCGAAGGTCTGCCGGGCCGCCTCGAACTCCAGCACCGCGCAGTCCTCGTCCCCGAGAGCCCGGCAGGCGAGCCCCACCAGCACCCCGACCCGCGCCGCCTCGTACGGCACCTCCAGCTCCCGCCAGAGCCGCCCGGCCTCGCGCAACGCGGGCAGCGCCTCTTCCGCGGCCCCCTCGGCCAGGCGCACGGCACCCCGCGCCTGCCCGGTCGTCGCCCGCAGTGCGGCGGCCCCGTGGGCGTCGGCGATCAGCGCGAGTTCGTCGACGGCACGGGCGGCCTCGGCGAGGTCGTCCCCGGTGTCCTCGGGCCTCCCGCCCGCCAGCAGCACCTCCACCGCCGCCGCCAGCAGCCGCGCCCTGCGCCCCGGCTCCCCGGTCTCCGCCAGGGCCCTGCGCACCGCCGCCAGCGCCGTCGGCCGCCGGCCCTGGGCGAGCCGGAGCAGGGCCAGGCCTGGCTGGGTGTCCCAGCCGTAGCGCAGGGTGTCACGGTAGGCCTGCTCGGCCTCCGGGTACGCGCCCCGCAACCGGTGCAGCTCGGCGAGCTGGTAGTACGCGCAGCCGGCGACGGCCTCCCCGTACCCCGCGGTGAGCTGGGCGCAGGCGAGGCGGGCCTCGTGGACGGCGTCCGGCCAGTCGCCGCCGAGCTGGAGGAGGGCCGCCCGGTGCACCCGGCACAGTCCCCGGTAGGCGCCGGAGAAGTCGGGCTGGGCGGCGCACCACTCGGCGAGGGCCTCGCTCCACTCCTGGGCGCGGCGCAGTTCCTGGAGGTCCTGGCAGGTGCCGATGACGACGCAGTAGACCATCCCGGTCATCCGGGCCGACATCGTCCGTTCGGCGACCGCCACCATCGCCTCGTCCAGCTGGGCGAGACCCGCCACGGTCTCGCCGTTGCTCACCAGCGCGAGTCCCAGCGTCATCGCCGTGCCGGCCACGAGATCGGCGTCCGCCCCGGCCCCGACGGTGTCGGCCAGCCGCCGGGCGACGTCGATCATCGGCCCGTGCTCACCGGCCCGGAAGTGCAGCTCGGCCTCCAGCATGAGCAGATAGGCGCACTCCTGACAGCCGGGATCGCTCTGCGCCAGCCGCCGGGCCCGCCCCAGCCAGGCCCCCGACTGCGCGAACTCCCCACCCCAGGCCAGCCCCTTGCACAACCAGTAGGCACACCGCAGAGCCGCCCCCACGGCCCCGGCCTCGGCGTACGCGCTGAAGGCCCGCCGCAGCAGCACGATCGCCTCGTCCCCGTGCCCCAGCATGTCCGCGGCCTCGGCCAGCAGTTCGACGTCCCCAAGATCGAGCGGCCGTACGGTATCGGCGGCCCCGAGCAGCGCATAGGCCTCACCCCAGGCCTGCCGCCGCCCGGCGTCCCGCCCTTCGGCCAGCTCCAGGTCCACGGGCCCATTGCACCGCGCCGGACCGTCCCCTGTCATCCGACGGCACCCCTCGGGGGCGCGGGTCTCACCGCTTCACGAGCGCCCGCTCCTCATCCGCCTCCACAGCAACACGCACCACCCGCGCCCGCGGCCCCTGGAACAGATACGACAACCCGAACCCGCCGGCGACCACGGCCGCCCCGCCCACCGCGTCCAGCACCCAGTGGTTCCCGGTGGCCACGATCGCCGACACGGTGAAGAACGGATGCAGCAGCCCCAGCCCCTTCATCCACCACTTCGGCGCGACGACCGCGATGACCACCCCGCACCACAACGACCACCCGAAGTGCAGCGAGGGCATCGCCGCGTACTGGTTGGTCAGCGCGGTCAGGGTCCCGTAGTCCGGCTTGGAGAAGTCCTGCACGCCGTGCACGGTGTCGATGATCCCCAGCGCCGGCATGAGGCGAGGCGGGGCGAGCGGGTAGAGCCAGAACCCGACAAGGGCGAGCAGGGTCGCGAGGCCCAGTGAGGCACGGGCCCACCGGTAGTCCACCGGGCGCCGCCAGTACAGGACGGCGAGCACGCTCAGCGGGACGACGAAGTGGAAGGACTCGTAGTAGTAGTCGAAGAAGTTCCGCAGCCAGTCGACCTTGACGACCGTGTGGTTGACCCAGTGCTCGATGTCGATGTGCAGCAGGCGTTCCAGGTCGTAGACCTGCTGGCCGTGCTTCTCGGCGGTGGCCCGGCCCGCCGAGTTGCTGCCGCCGGTCGCCGCGAGTCTGACCTGCTGGTAGGCGGCGTACGTGACCCGGATCAGCAGCAGTTCGAGGAGCAGGTTCGGCCGCGTGAGCACCCGCCGCAGGAACGGCAGCAGCGGTACGCGCCGGAACCGGGCGGGAACCGCGGGGGCGTGCTGGGTGGGGATCGGCGTCTGGTAGTACGGCGAAGTGCGCGACAGGAAGGGGATCACGGTGGCGGCGGCGAGGGCGGCCAGCAGCACCATGTTGTTCCGCAGGGGGTACAGCGCCGCGATGTGCGGCAGCAGCATCTTCGTGGGCAGGGTCATCACCACGACGACGGCGACCGGCCACACGTACCGGTCGGAGGCCCGCTTGCCGACCCGCCCGACGACCGCGAGCAGCACCCACAGCAGCTGGTGCTGCCAGGTGGTCGGCGAGACGGCGATCGCCGCGCACCCGGTGACGGCGACGGCGAGCAGCAGCTGGCCGTCGCGGGCGTAGCGCACGGCCCGGCGCACGCCCAGCGTGGCGACGGCCGCGCCGAGCACCAGGAAGAGCGAGATCTCCAGCGGCCCGGCCACGCCCAGACGCAGCAGCAGGCCGTGCAGGGACTGGTTGGCGAGGTCGTCGGCGGGCCCTCCGAGGCCGGTGCCCGCGATGTGGTGCACCCAGTAGGTGTACGAGTCGTGCGGCAGGGCGGCCCAGGCGAGGGCGGTGCCCGCGGCGAAGGTGGCGGCCGTGGTGAGGGCGCCCCGGCGGCGGCCGGTGAACCAGAGCAGGGGCGCGAAGAGCAGGACCGTGGGCTGGAGGGCGGCGGCGAGACCGATGAGCACTCCGCTGACCCGCTCACCCCGTACGACGAAGCAGGCGACGAGGACCAGCAGGACCGGCATGATGCTGGTCTGCCCGAGGTAGAGCGTGTTGCGTACGGGCAGCGACAGCATGAGCAGGCTGATCGCGACCGGCGCGGCGAGCAGGGAGGTGCGGCGGCCGACCGGCTGGGGCAGGGCGCGGGCGGCGACGAGACCGAGGGCGACGACCAGGAGCAGGGTGCCGAAGGTCCAGCCCCATCCGAGGGCCTGCTCGGCGGCGCGGGTGAGCGGCTTCAGGACGAGTCCCCCGAACGGGGTACCGGTGAACTGCGTCGAGTCGTACAGCGAGCCCTTCACATGCAGGACGCCGTCCGGGCCGACCCAGGTCTCCAGGTCCGTCAGCCGCTCGCCTCTGGGGGTACGGAGGACGACGGCCACCTCTCGTAGGGCGAGGACGGCCGCCACCAGCCACAGGACGAGCCTGGCCGCACGCAGCCGCGCCTGGATCTCGGTGGCCCCACTGTGCTCCGCATTCGCCACGCCGCGTCGGCCTCTCGTCCCGTTCGTGCCATGCCTCCGTGAAGAAGGACGCAGGCCACCCCCGCGTCACCTGACGTCCGTCTCCATTTGTCCGAATGACACTAGTCCGCCGGGCGGAGCGTCGCGCAGCCAGGCGCGAGATGGATCACACGCGCGCCGGGAAGGCGCGTCCCTGAGCAGGCGCAGGGTACCTGCATACAGCACGTTTATTTACGGTCCGCGACCGGACTTGAGCAGCACGTAAGCCCGGCAAGTCCGCCTATGGTCGCTTTTTGCCCTTGTCCCCGTCGAAAGGCAGGCGAGCGAAGTTTTGCCGAGTGCCCCCGCTCTCACCCATCCTGTCCGCACCCCCCGTGACCCCGGCACCCCCGAGGCCGTCACCGTCGACCCGGCCCTCGTGAAGCGCGCCGTGAAGGCCGCCGCGCTGGGCAACGCCATGGAGTGGTTCGACTTCGGTGTCTACAGCTACATCGCCGTCACTCTCGGCAAGGTCTTCTTCCCGTCCGGCAATCCGACCGCCCAGCTCCTGTCCACGTTCGGCGCCTTCGCCGCGGCCTTCCTGGTCCGCCCGCTCGGCGGACTGGTCTTCGGCCCGCTGGGCGACCGCGTGGGCCGCCAGAAGGTCCTCGCCGTGACCATGATCATGATGGCGGCCGGCACCTTCGCCATCGGCCTGATCCCGTCGTACGCCACGATCGGCGTCGGCGCCCCGCTGCTGCTCCTGGCCGCCCGCCTGGTCCAGGGCTTCTCGACCGGCGGCGAGTACGCGGGCGCGTCCACCTTCATCGCCGAGTACGCGCCCGACAAGAAGCGCGGCTTCCTCGGCAGCTGGCTGGAGTTCGGCACCCTGGCCGGATACATCGCCGGCGCGGGCCTGGTCACGCTGATGACGGCCCTGCTGTCCACCGAGGACCTGGTCTCCTGGGGCTGGCGGATCCCGTTCCTGATCGCGGGCCCGATGGGTGTCATCGGCCTCTATCTGCGGCTGCGCCTGGAGGAGACCCCGGCGTTCGCGGCCGAGGCGGAGAAGGCCGAGTCGAGCCGCCGGAAGGTCCCGCTGCGCGAGATGATCACCGGCCAGTGGCAGGCCCTGCTGCTGTGCGTGGGCCTGGTCCTGGTCTTCAACGTCACCGACTACATGCTGCTGTCGTACATGCCGAGCTATCTGACCAGCGAGCTCAAGTACGACGAGACGCACGGTCTGCTGGTCGTGCTCGCAGTGATGGCGCTGATGATGGTCGTCCAGCCGTTCGCGGGCGCGCTGAGCGACCGCGTCGGCCGCCGCCCGGTGATCGCCGCGGGCTGCGCGGGCTTCCTGGCCCTGTCCGTCCCGGCCCTGCTGCTGATCCGCCAGGGCAGCCTGTTCGCGATCGCGCTCGGCATGGGCGCTCTGGGCCTGCTCCTGGTCTGCTTCACGGCGGCGATGCCGTCCGCCCTCCCGGCCCTCTTCCCCACCCGGGTGCGCTACGGCTCCCTGTCGGTCGGCTTCAACGTCTCGGTGTCCCTCTTCGGCGGCACGACCCCGCTGGTGGTGACCGCGCTGATCGGCGCGACCGGGAACATGATGATGCCCGCCTACTACATGATGGCCGCCGCGGTGATCGGCGGTGTGGCGGTGTGGTTCATGACGGAGTCGGCGGGCCGGCCGCTGCCCGGCTCGCCCCCGCAGAAGTGAATTCCCTGACAGGGCGTGGGAGCGCGACTATATTCATTAGCGCAACTAGTTAGCCACTCTAACTAGACATATGAAAGGCACAGGTGCATGAGCGAGTCGCAGCTCTGGGACGACGTCGACGACTACTTCACCACCTACCTCGCGCCCGAAGACGACACACTCCGGGCGGCCCTGCGCGACAGCGAGGCCGCCGGTCTCCCGTCCATCGCCATCACGGCGCCACAGGGCAAGCTCCTGCAGCTCCTGGCCCAGATCCAGGGCGCCCGCACGATCCTGGAACTCGGCACGCTCGGCGGCTACAGCACGATCTGGCTGGCCCGCGCCCTGCCCGCCGACGGCCGCCTGGTCTCACTGGAGTACGAGCCGAAGCACGCCGAGGTCGCCAACCGCAACATCGCCCGCGCGGGCCTCGACAAGGTCGTCGAGGTGCGGGTCGGCCCCGCCCTGGAGTCCCTCCCCCAGCTGGCCGACGAGAACCCGCCCCCCTTCGACCTGGTCTTCATCGACGCCGACAAGGCCAACAACCCGCACTACGTGGAGTGGGCGCTGAGGCTCACCAGCGCGGGCAGCCTGATCATCGTGGACAACGTCGTACGGGGCGGCCGGGTGGCCGACCCCGACAACCCCGCCCCCGACGTCCGGGGCACCCGCACCGCCCTCGAGCTGATCGGCGGGCACCCCAGGTTGAGCGCCACCGCGATCCAGACGGTGGGCAGCAAGGGCTACGACGGCTTCGCGCTGGCGCGCGTGCTGCCGTGAGCCGGGACGCTCACGCCTCGTGGTAGAAGCCGACGTTGACGCTGCGCGGGGCGGTGCGGTCGCGGATGACGATCTCGCCGTTGCCGCCCCGGGGCAGCGTCACGGAGCCGCCGTAGACCAGCGGCTGGGCGTAGGCCCCGGCCACGAGTTGTACCTCGGACGAGGGATCGGGCTGCGAGCCCTGGAGCCAGGTCACCTGCCAGACGCCCTCGGGCCCGCACAGGAACTCCAGGTGGACCCGGGAGACGAACAGCCAGTCGTCGGGAGTCGCGAGCCGGCACACGGACTTGTCCCGGCCCACACGCAGCACGGTGCCCGGGTCACTGGGTGCGTCGGCCATCTGCATCCCGGCCGTGGCCCCCTCCTCCGCCGCGCTGACGACGGCCATGGTGAGTTCGAGCACGTGCGCTCCTCCTGGAAGGTTCCTGCGCGGCAACCACGTCGGCTCGCCGCCGCCGCATGATAAATCGCCCGGCACGGCGGTGTCCGGCGCAAGGCACCCAAAGCGGCCTGCCGCCCGAATCCGGGCGGCAGGCCGTTCGTACGTATGGACGATGTGTCAGCTGTGCAGCAGCCGCTCCGTCAGCTCGCGGTAGTCCCGCAGCGCCAGCCGCAGTTGCTCGGTGTCGCCGGCGCTCATGGCCTTGTTCTGGCCGCCGTCGCCGCTCTGCCAGGAGTTGCGCAGGGTGCGTCGGCGCTGGGTCACGGCCTCGGTGAACCGGGCGGCGGCCTCCTCCAGCACGTGGTCGGCCTCCTCGACGGCGGACCGTGGTTCGTCCACGAACCCGGCGACGGCGTGCTGGAGCCGCGTGCTGAGCTTGTCGCACTCGTCGTGCGGCAGCAGCCCGGCTTCGTGGCCTTCGTGGCCCAAGTGGCCCTCGTGGCCGATGGAGCCCTCGTGCCTCTTGTGGCCGGAGGGGCCACCCACTCCCGTCCCGACACCGCCGACGGCGTCGGCGGAACCGGCGTCCCGCCCCCGCTCGGTCTCGCGGCCGAAACCGGACGTCTTGTCACGGACGGCGGCGGAGCCGCCGCCGAAGCCGCCCTCGTCACCGACGCCGGGCCCGCGCCGCTCGGCGCCGGTGGTGCCCCGCTCGGCGCCGGTGGTGCCCCGCTCGGTGCCGGTGGTGCCCCGCTCGGTGCCGGTGGTGCCAGCCGGACGTTTCTCCTGGTCCAGGTCCGGCGCCTCGGTCTCGGTGGGTGTCACCAGGGGGCTGTGCGAACCCGCGGGGTCGTTGCCCGTACCCCTGCCGGTCCGTCCCTCACCCCGGGCCCCGTCGGCGCCCGGCCTGCTTGTGGCATCCGTCATGTCAGCTCAACTCCCCTTCGCGTGACGCCTGTTGAATGCCCCCGGCAGAAGTCCACGGCTGTCATGGCGACCGTCGCGGGGCTGACCCGCGCGCGCCTGGGACTCGCCGTTGGGTGTACGGGACTCCTCGCGGCTCCGCGGCGGGCCCACGAGATCCTCGAAGAGGGCCCGCGCCTCGACCATGGCGGCGCGCATGTCCTCCGTGTCCGTCCGGCCGTCGCCGTCCTGCCGGGCGTTGGTGTGAGCACTGACCACCGCGTGCACCCGCCGGTAGCCGTGCACATGGTCCGCGTGATGCACGGACAGCGCGTTGAACTGTTCGTCGTACTGCCCGCCGCCCGGGAAGCCCCGGGCCTCGGCGAGCTCGGCGAGCAGCCGGTCGGCCTCGGCGACGGCCTCCCGAGGGGAGTCGACGAAGCGTTCCTGGGCGGCCGTCCAGCGGTCCTCGTACCGCTGGCGCTCCGCCGGTTCGAGTGGCTGCTCGCGCAGGGATCCGTGCCGCTCGACGCGCTCGGCGAGTTCGCGCTCGGCGGCCTTCTCGTCCCCGTCGTGCCGGGCCACGGTACGGTCGTATTCGGGCCCGAAGCGTCGCTTCAGGCCCCGGCCGTGCTGCGCGCCCCGGCCACGCAGGGACAGGACGGCCGCCACTACGACGACGGCCGCCACGATCACGATCAGAGCGATGATCAGGCCTGTTGACATAACTGCCGGGTTGCCGTGAACGGTTCGTTCAAACCGTCTCCGCATATGTGCACGCGACAATCAGGCCATGACCTGGACCGTCACTCCGGAACATCCCAACTCCCCCACGGCAGCGGCCCTCTGGCGCGCCTACTACACGGAGGTCAGCGACCGCTACTACCTCCTCCACGAGAACCGCAGGACAGATCCGGCGGAGCTGGAGAGGGAGGTGGCGAGACACACGGGCGGCGAACTGACGCCTCCGAAAGGCCTGTTGCTGGTGGCCAGATACGCGGGGGAACCGGCCGGCACGGCGGGTATACGCCTGCGCTCCGACGGAAGCGCCGAGCTCACCAGGGTCTATCTGCACCAGGGCATGCGCGGCAAGGGCGGCGCGGCCCTCCTCGTCGCGGCGGCGGAGTCCGCGGCCCGGGACCTGGGCGCGACCCGCCTGGTCCTGGAGACCCGCAAGGACCTGACCGAGGCCCTGGCCCTGTACGCGAGACTCGGTTACGAGGAGATCGAGCCGTACAGCGACGACATCTACGCGGACCACACCCTGGGCAAGACGCTGTAGCGAGAAGGGCCGGGCCCACCGAACCCGCGCAGGCCGCCGCAGGCATTCAGGGGCGCGGCTGTATCAATATGCGGCTCCGCCGCGTGAGCGCGACCAGCCCCCACCGGTCCGCACCCACCCGACAACCGAACCCGGAACCGCCCGCCCGTCACAGCCGCGCCGCGGGCCCCTCACGCGGCTGTTCCCGGTCGGAGCCGCAGAGTTCGTCGTTCAGGTCCTTCACCAGCTGGGCGAGATCCGTGGGCCGGTCGGGCCCCCACCAGTCCCCCAGCAGCTCCCCCAGCGACTCCTCCCGAGCCGAGGCGAGCCGCGCGGCGACCTCCTGCCCCGGCTCGGTGAGCGTCAGATCGAGGCCCTCCCTGGACGCGAGCCCCCGTCCCTCCACCTGCCGGGCCGCCTCGATGATCGCGCTCAGCGGGACGGACGTACGGTCCGCGAGCAACGCCGGCTCCACCCACCCGTACTTGCGCATGCGCAGCACGAGCCAGCTCGACGCGGGCAGCAGGTCGTACCCGGCCCGCACGGTGATCTCCCGGTAGATCTCCCGCCGCCCCTCCCGGGTCCCGAGCACCGACAGCGCCCGGCACACCTCGTCGTAGGACGACCGTTCCACGGGGTTGCTGGCCAGCGTCTCCGTGACGTCGGGCGCCGTGACCGACCCGCGCAGCCGGTCCTCCTTGAGGAACCACGCGAGCACGAACCCGAGGAACGCGACGGGCGCGGCGTAGAGGAAGACGTCGGTGATCGAGGAGGCGTACGCGTGCAGTGCCTCGGGCCTGAGCGAGCCCGGGAGGTCCGCGAGCCCCCGGGAGTCGGCCTCGATCCCCGACACCGAGACGCCGGGCGGCAGTTGGGCCCCGCGCAGGGCCTCGGCCAGTTTGTCCCCGAGCCGGTTGGCGAAGACCGTGCCGAAGATGGCGACGCCGAAGGACGCCCCGATGGACCGGAAGAAGGTCGCGCCGGACGTGGCGACGCCGAGATCCTCGTACGAGACGGCGTTCTGCACGATCAGCACCAGCACCTGCATGACCAGCCCGAGCCCCAGCCCGAACACACAGAAGTAGATGCTCATCCGCCAGGTGGAACTGCTCTCGTCCAGCCGGTGCAGCAGCAGGAGCCCGAGCGTGGTGACCGCGGTCCCGGCCACCGGGAACACCTTCCAGCGCCCGGTACGGCTGACGATCTGCCCGGACACGGTCGAGGACAGCAGCAGACCGAACACCATGGGCAGCATGTGCACCCCGGACATGGTCGGCGAGACCCCCTGCACCACCTGGAGGAAGGTGGGCAGATAGGTCATGGCCCCGAACATCGCGAACCCGACGATGAAGCTGATGACGGCGGACAGGGTGAAGGTCCGCACCCGGAACAGCTTCAGCGGCAGCACCGGCTCGGCGGCCCGCCGTTCGACCGCCACGAACGCGACCGCCAGCAGCACCCCCAGCACCGCGAGCCCGACGATCTGCGGGGACCCCCAGGCCCAGGTGTTGCCGCCCAGCGAGGCCACCAGCACCAGGCAGGTGGCGACGGCGGCGATGAGGAAGGTTCCCGGATAGTCGATGACGTGCTTCGTCGACTTACGGGGAATGCGCAGGACGACAGCGATCACGGACAGCGCGACCACGCCGACCGGAAGGTTGACGTAGAACACCCACCGCCAGCTCAGATGCTCGGTGAAGAGCCCGCCCAGCAGCGGTCCGAGCACACTCGTCGCCCCGAAGACCGCTCCGAACAGTCCCTGGTAGCGTCCGCGTTCGCGCGGTGGGACGAGGTCGCCGACGATCGCCATCGACAGCACCATCAGCCCGCCGCCGCCCAGCCCCTGCAGCGCCCGAAACGCGATCAGCTGGGTCATGTCCTGGGCCATGCCGCACAGCGCCGACCCGATCAGGAAGATCACGATCGCGGTCTGGAACAGCCGCTTGCGCCCGTACTGGTCACCGAGCTTGCCCCACAGCGGGGTCGCCGCCGTGGAGGCCAGCAGATACGCGGTCACCACCCACGACAGATGCTCCATGCCGCCGAGGTCGCTGACGATGGTGGGCAGCGCGGTGGACACGATCGTCTGGTCCAGCGCGGCGAGCAGCATGCCGAGCAGCAGCGCCCCGATCGAGACGAGGACATTGCCGGACACATGGGGTTCTCGCGCGTCTCGCACATCCTCCGTCATACCGTGCGCATCCGCGGCCATGAAGACCTCCCGAGGCTCCAGTCGTCCCTCCATCGTGGTCGGTGTGACCGGTTACGGCCTGTTGAGTCCCATTGGAAGCCGATATTCCGGGGGCTTGCGAAAGTCGGCTGTGGAGGGGTTCTGCATAATCTCTGGAGTTTGTGAGGGGAGGGACGAACACATGGCGGAGCCGAGCGGCCATCTGTGCCCGGAGTGCGGGGCGCCGAGAGGGACGGACAACACCCCGTCCTGCGGGTGCACCCAGCGCGCCTCGGACGCGCTGCGGGACGCGCGTACGGCGGAGGCGGCCGCGGCGGAGGACTTCGATCCGCTGCGCATACGGCCGTACGTGGAGCTGGACGACGAGACCGCACCGGTGCCGAGGGTGCCCGCGCCGGACGCCACGATGCCGCTGCGCGTGCCGACCCCGCCGGCGGCCACCCCCAGCCCCGCCGACCTGAGCCTGTTCGAGGCCGCGGGAGGCTCCTCCTCGCGCGGCGAGACCACGGGCGCGCACCCGCACCGCACCCGACGCCGTACGGTCCTCCTCGCCGCCATCGGGGCGGTCGTGGCCGTGGTCGCCGCGGCCGGCCTGGCCAGTGGGCTGTTCGCGTACGAGCCGCCGTCGCGGGACCAGGCGGCGCCGCGGGACGTACGACCGGCGGTCCCGGACGCGACGACGAGCGCGGCGTCGGCACCCCCGTCCACGGCCACGGCGTCCTTACGGCCGTCCTCCGCGCCCCCGCCCGCCACGGCGAGCGCGAGCCCGTCGGCCTCCCCGTCCCCGTCGAGATCCAGCGCCTCCCCCGCCCCGTCGCGGTCCGTCGAGCCCTCGGCGACCCCGTCGGCCTCCGCCGCGACGAAACCGGCGGCCGGGTCCGACGCGGCGCGCGAGGTGACTCCGCCGGTGCTGCGCCGGGGGTCCGAGGGTCCGGAGGTGGTCGAGCTCGAACTGCGGCTCAGCCAGGTCGGGCTGTACTCACGCAAGGCGGCCGGGCACTACAACGAGGGCGTCGAGGACGCGGTCGCCGCCTATCAGTGGCAGCGGGGGATCCAGGGGGCGGAGCACGGGGTGTACGACCTGGTCACCCGGGAGCGGTTGGAGTCGGAGACGACCGAGCCGTAGGTCGTTTTCGGGGTGCGCGCCACCGTTGGAGGGAGCGGCCGCCCGGTTCCCCGCCGGTGAAGGGCGTCTAGCTCACGTGGAGACGGATCGTGCCGTCCTCCACCGGCTCCACCCGCACCTGCGTGAGGTCCCGCACCACCACGTCCGGGCCGTGCAGACCGGCCCTCGGGCCGACCCCCACCACCCGCATCCCGGCCGCCTTCCCGGCCGCGATCCCCGCTCCGGAGTCCTCGAAGACCACGCACTCCGCCGGTGCCACACCCAGCTCCGCGGCCCCCTTGAGGAACCCCTCGGGGTCCGGCTTGCTGGCGCCGACCGACTCCGCGGTGACCCGGACATCGGGCAGTTCCAGCCCCGCGGCCGCCATCCGGGCCGTGGACAGCGGGACGTCGGCCGAGGTCACCAGCGCGTGGCGCAGCCCCCGCAGGGAGGCCAGGAACTCCGGTGCCCCCGGTATCGCCACCACCCCGTCCATGTCCGCGGTCTCCTCCGCGAGCATGCGCGCGTTGTCCGCGAGGTTCTGCTCCATGGCCCGGCCGGGCAGCAGGACCGCCATCGACGCGTGCCCCTGGCGGCCGTGGACGACCTTCATGACCTCGTCGCCGTCCAGGCCGTGGTGTTCGGCCCAGCGGCGCCAGATGCGCTCCACGACGGCGTCGGAGTTGACGAGGGTGCCGTCCATGTCGAGCAGGAGGGCGCGGGCGGTGAGCACGGTGGGGGCGGCGGTGGCCGTCATCGGCAGCTCCAGGACGCGGGACGTGGGGCTTCGGAGGTGTCTCCCCCGCGCCCCCCGGGAGGGACAAGGCGGCCCCGCCCGCCGGTCAGGGAAAACGGGCGGAGGCCACTTTGTTTCTCCACGGTACAAAATCGGGCGGGTTCCCGCCACCACCCCCCGGACACCGCCCGGAACAGTTCACCCGCCGTTCAGCTCAGCCGGTCACTGCCTCCCACAGGCTCCACAGCCCGAGGCCCAGCATCAGCAGCGCCGCGACCTTGGTGATGAGCTTCAGCGGGACCCGCTTCATCAGGGCCTTTCCGCCGACGATGCCGAGACCGGCCACCGCCCACAGCGCGAGCACCGCGCCGAGGCCGACGGAGAGCGGGTCGTCGTACCGGGCCGCGAGGTTCGCCGTCATGATCTGGGTCAGGTCCCCGAACTCGGCGACCAGGATGAGCATGAACCCGGCTCCGGCGACCTTCCAGAAGGACTGGTCCTCCGGATTGCGGATCTCCTCGTCGCCGTCGTCCTTCTTCAGCAGCAGTACGGCCGCGCCACCGAGGAAGAGCACGCCCGTCAGCGCCTGCACGATCTGCTGCGGCAACAGGGTCAGCACGCTCCCGGCCGCCACGGCGAGCGCGACATGCAGCGCGAAGGCGGCGGCGACGCCCGCGAAGACGTAGGAGGCGCGGTAACGGGTGCCGAGGACGAGGCCGGCGAGCGCGGTCTTGTCGGGCAGTTCGGCGAGGAAGACGACGCCGAAGACGACGGCCGTCACGGTGAAGCTGATCAAGGGTCCTCAATCGGTCGGGGCTGCCCCGCCGAGAGTGTTCCTGCGAAACGACGCCTCGGCACGGCAGCACACAGTCAGTGCACTACTGGCCGAAGGTCTCGCTGGCCGGTCCGTGAAGACCTGCCTCCGGGCGCCGGCTCAGACGAGCTGAGCAGTATGTCGACGGTCCGGCGAAGAGCTACTCCCCTTCAACGCCATCCATCGTACGTGATCGTTTCGCCATAAACCTTGTCGTGTCATGTACGCGTCACTAACTTCTCACCGTACGCACATCTCCCCGCAACACGGAGCCGCGAGCATTCGAGCGCTCGCACTCCAACACCCCCGCCCCCCAAGGGAGTTCGCATGCCGAAGTTCTACGCGCGTCGACGGCTCAGCATACTCGGCGCGCTGACCGCGCTCATAGCCTCCGTCGCGGTTCTCAACGGCCCGACCGCCTCCGCCGCCCTCCCCACCCCGGTCAGCGCGGCCACCGCCCGCACCTATCTCGCCTCGCTCACCGTGGCGACCGAGAACCGCACCGGCTACGACCGGGACCTGTTCCCGACGTGGATCACCATCAGCGGCACCTGCAACACGCGCGAGTACATCCTCAAGCGGGACGGTTCCAACGTCGTCACCGACTCCGCCTGCGCGGCCACCAGCGGCAGCTGGTACTCCCCGTACGACGGCGCCACCTGGACCGCCGCCTCGGACCTCGACATCGACCACCTGGTCCCGCTCGCCGAGGCCTGGGACTCCGGCGCGAGCGCCTGGACCACGGCCCGCCGCCAGTCCTTCGCCAACGACGTCACCCGCCCGCAGCTCCTCGCGGTGACGGACAACGTGAACCAGTCCAAGGGTGACCAGGACCCGGCCACCTGGATGCCCTCGCTCACCTCGTACCGCTGCACCTACGTCCGCGCCTGGGTCCAGGTGAAGTACTACTACGGCCTCTCCGTCGACTCCGCGGAGAAGAGCGCGCTCACGAGCTACCTCGCCAACTGCTGACGATTCCGTAACGGAACCTCCCCGCGGACCTCCGTCGTTCCGTACCGTACGGGGCGACGGAGGAGGATCACGTGACGGATCTGCGGGTCGGACCACTGCTCAGGTACGTCGACGGCTCGTCCGCGACCGTATGGGTCGAGACGAGCCGTCCGTGCACCGCCGAGGTGCGCTGTTCGGACGGCACCGGCGGTGAGGCCCCCACCTTCCAGATCGCGGGCCACTACTACGCCCTGATCCCGGTCGACGGCCTCACCCCCGGCACGGGGCGGTCGTACGAGGTGTTCCTGGACGGCACACGCGTGTGGCCGTTGCCGAACTCGCCCTTCCCGCCCTCCGTGATCCACACGCCCACCGAGGAGGCGCCCGTCCGCGTCGCCTTCGGCTCCTGCCGCTGGGCCGCGCCTCCGGAGGGCGAGAAGGACCCGGTCGGCCCCGACGCCCTGGACACCCTCGCGTCCCGGATCGCCGCCGAGCCGGAGGGCGAACGCCCGGACGTCCTTCTCCTCCTGGGCGACCAGGTCTACGCCGACGAGACCTCCCCGGCCACGCAGAGCTGGCTGGCCGCCCGCCGCGACCTGAGCGACCCGCCGGGCGACCAGGTGGCGGACTACGAGGAGTACACCCACCTCTACTACGAGTCCTGGCTCGACCCCGAGGTGCGGTGGCTGCTGTCCACCGTGCCCAGTTGCATGATCTTCGACGACCACGACGTCATCGACGACTGGAACACCTCCGCCGCCTGGGTCGAGGACATGCGCACCGTCTCCTGGTGGCGGGAGCGGCTGCAGAGCGGGCTGATGTCGTACTGGGTCTACCAGCACCTGGGCAACCTCGCCCCGGCCGAGCTGGCCGCCGACCCGCTCTACGCCGCCGTACGTCAATCCCCCGACGGCACCGACGAGTTGCGCGCCTTCGCCTGCCGGGCCGAGGCCGACGCGGCGTCCGTGCGCTGGAGTTACCGGCGCGACTTCGGCCGGGTGCGGCTGGTCATGGTCGACTCCCGCGCGGCCCGCGTCCTCGACGAGGACAACCGGTCGATGCTGGACCCCGGCGAGGCCGAGTGGCTGCGCGGACAGGCGCTGGAGGACCGCTCCTCCTACGACCACCTCCTGATCGGCACCTCGCTGCCCTGGCTGCTGCCACACCTGGTGCACGACGCCGAGGCGTGGGACGCCGCGCTGTGCCGCGGGGAGCGCGGTGCGCGCTGGGCCCGGTTCGGGGAGGATCTGCGGCGCAAGGCGGATTTGGAGCACTGGGCGGCGTTCCCCGACTCCTTCACGGCGCTGGCGGATCTGATCGCCGAGGTGGGTTCGGGTCCCGAGGCGCCGGCGACGGTACTGGTGCTGTCGGGGGACGTGCATCACGCGTACGTGGCAGAGCCCAAGTGGCACACCGGCGGACCGGACGCGCGCGTCCTCCAGCTCACCTGTTCCCCCGTCCACAACTCCGTGCCCGGCTATATCCGGTTCGGCTTCCGCTTCGGCTGGAGCGCGACGGCGCGGGCGCTCGGGCGGGGGCTCTCCCGGCACGGACGCTGTGCGCGACCGCCGGTCTCCTGGCGGCACACGGGCGGCCCTTGGTTCGGCAACCAGCTCATGACGCTGACGCTGAGCGGGCGTTCGGCGCGACTGCGGCTGGACCATGCGCGGGAGTCGGGCGCGGGACTGACGCGGCTGGTGACGATCTCGGAGTCCGAACTCACCGGGGAGAGCGGCCGGGAAGCGTCCCGGCTCTGACGGAGCATTACCCATGCGTCACTGACACATCGTCAACAACGGTGCGAGGCAAGGCTGTTCACGTTCGGCACGACCCTTCCGAGTGCAGATTCGGACACACTTTCGGAGACGTCGACGGGGTGGCGACCGGCGCTCCACGTGCGACTACGGATGAAACGGAAGGGGCGTCAGAGGCAAACCGGTGGCTAAATGTTGAACTTGCAAGCACAGATCAGGGACACCTAGCGTGGAGAGCCGACTCGGTCCCATCCCCCCTGGGGCGACCCCCCTGTGGGACCGACCCGACCGAAGGAGTCCCCCACAATGACCGGACGCCTGAACAGCGCCCAGCCATACGCCCTCGGCCTGTACCGCATCGTCGTCGGCCTGCTCTTCCTCTGCCACGGCGCGGCCTCCCTCTTCGGTGTCCTCGGCGGCGTCCCGGGCACCCACGGCGGCACCCTGGAGGCGGGCACCTGGCCCGGCTGGTACGCGGCCGCGATCCAGCTCGTCTGCGGCGGCCTCGTCCTGCTCGGCCTGGGCACGCGCGCCGCCGCGTTCCTCGCCGCGGGATCCATGGCGTACGCGTACTTCAAGGTGCACCAGCCCATGGCCCTGTGGCCCATGGAGAACGGCGGCGAGGCCGCGGCGATGTTCTCCTGGGCCTTCCTGCTGCTGGTCTTCACCGGGTCCGGCGCGTTCGGCCTTGACCGGCTGTTCGCCCACCGCTCGGCGGAGGAACGAAAGCCGGCGGCGGAACCCGTGGCCGCCTGAGATCGTCTCGTACGGTGCCCTCCCCCTGTCCGTGGAGGAGGGCACCGTACGAGGCAGCCGGGTGAACATGCCGCGCTCATCCCATGAGCCCCCCGTGAATCTCCTGTCACTGCCCACGCGTACGCTGTATGGCTGTCTACGGGGGAATCACGGGGAGTCGCGGTGTTGGAGAGCCTGGGGTCACTGACCGGCAGTCCATGGATCTATGCCATGGTCGCGCTGTCGGTGCTCCTCGACGTGTTCGTGCCGTTGCTGCCCAGCGGGGTGCTGGTCATCACGGCCGCGACGGCGGCGGCCGCGGGCAGTGCGGCGACCGGGCAGGTCCCCGACGTGATGGCCCTGATCCTCTGCGCGACGACCGCCTCCGTGCTGGGCGACCTGGCGGCCTACCGCCTCGCCTTCCGGGGCGGTGCGCGCCTCGACCGCGCGATCGCCCGCTCGCGTCGTCTTACCACGGCGCAGGAACGTCTCGGCGACGCGCTCTCCGCGGGCGGCGGGGCCCTGGTGGTCCTCGCCCGCTTCGCCCCCGCCGGCCGCTCGGTGGTCTCCCTCCTGGCCGGTACCGCCCAACGCCGAGCCCGTGACTTCCTCCCCTGGTCCGCCCTCGCGGGCCTCTCCTGGGCGGCGTACAGCGTGGCCGTCGGCTACTTCGGCGCGCACTGGCTGGGGGCGACCTGGCTGGCGACGGGGGTGTCGGTGGCAGCCCTGTTCGGGGCGGGGGCGGCGGCGGCCTATGTGATGCGGCCACGTCCGGGGGGAGCGGAGGCGCGCTAGCGGCTTCGGCGTCAGGGGCGTCTGCGTCTGCGGGCGTACGTCGTGTGGTGGGCGGTGGAGCCCTGCACCGGCACGGGCCGACGGGCGGGATAGGACAGAACCTTCCCGGGACGGCAGGGCGCGCGGCGGCCGCGAGCCGGGTGAGCTGCCCGTGACATGCCCCACGCCCCACGGCGGCCACGCTGAGGCAGCACCTCCCCCGGCGACGGCAGGGCGCGTGCAAGCTGGTGCGGCGCAACGACCCGCCCCGCGGCCACAGCGGCGAGGCTGAGGCAGCACCTCGCCGGGAGACTGGCCAGACCTGTTGCCCGGCCGGGCCCACACCGGGTACGCCTTGCAACGGCACGCCCCGCGCCCACGTAAGGTCGGACTACGGCAGCGCCCGCCCTGCGACGGGCCGGGCCTGTTCCCCGGTCGGCCCCGGACCGGGTACGGCACCGAGGGCCGTCCAGGTCACCCCGCCTCGCGGCGGGTCGCTCCCCGGACTTCCAGGCCGGCCAGCAACTCGGCCGTCGCCTCGGCGATCACCTCCACGGCCCGTTCGAAGACCTCCCGGTTGTGGGCGGCGGGGGCCCGGAAGCCCGACACCTTGCGCACGTACTGGAGCGCGGCGGCCCGGATCTCCTCCTCCGTCGCTTCCTCGGGCAACACAGGCGGACGAAGCGTCTTGATACTGCGGCACATACCGTCAGTCTCCCTCCCCGGGCGGATCGGCGCTTCCGTCCGCCCGCTCCCGATGCCATGATCCTTGCCGAGGCGGCCACCGACCCCGGGGCCGACCGGCGAAGGGAACAACTCGACATGGCGCACGACTCCGCGCACCGCAGACTCACCGTGGCCGTCCTGGGCCCCGGCGGCACCGGCGGCCTGCTCGCCGCCCTCCTGGCCCGCACCGGACACCGGGTGATATGCCTGGCCGGCGAGGACACGGCGGACACCCTGCGCACGGCGGGCATCCAGGTCCGCAGCGGCACCTTCGGTGACTTCACGACCCCCGTCGAGGCAGACACCGAGCTGCGCGAACCGGTCGACGCCTGCGTGATCGCCGTCAAGCACACCTCCCTGCGCTCCGCCCTCGACCGCGTCCCGCCCACCGCCCTGGGCGACGGCCTGGTCGTCCCCCTGCTGAACGGCGTCGAGCACCCGGCGACCCTGCGCACCCGCTACCGCCCGGACCGGGTCGCCCCCGCGGTCATCCGCGTCGAGTCGACGAGGATCGCGCCGGGCGTCATCGAGCACGGCAGCCCCTTCGCCGAGCTCGACCTGACCGGCGACGGCGTCCCGCGCGAGCGTCTCGACGCACTGGCCTCCGTGCTTACCGCGGCCGGCACCAGGAGCCGTGTCCTGGACGACGAGGCCGCCGCCCTGTGGGCCAAGATGTCCTTCCTCGCTCCCTTCGCCCTCCTCACCACGCTGCACGCGCTCCCCCTCGGCGAGGTGCGCACCCACCACCGCGAGGAACTGACCGCGCTGGTCGAGGAGACCGCCGCGGTCAGCGGAGCCTGCGGCGGCCCCGCCGACCCCGCCCAGGCCCTCGCCCGCTACGACGCCTTCCCGCCCGGGATGAAGTCCTCGATGCAGCGCGACGCGGAGGCCGGCCGCCCCCTCGAACTGGACGCGATCGGCGGGGCGTTGCTGCGCGCGGCGGACCGGCACGGGGTGAAGGTGCCCGTCGCGACGCGGGTGGTACGGCAGTTGGCGACCGCCGAAGACTGACGGCCCGCCCGGACCGTCACCGCCCGCCTCCACGCACGCTCTCAGCGCTCGTCCCCCGTCAGGTCGAACCGCCAGTCGTTCGACGTGATCCAGTGCCCCTTCGGGTACTCGAACTCGGCCTGTCCGAGCAGCGTGAAGCCCGCCCGGCGGCAGACGCCGTTCGACGCGGTGTGATCCACGCTCGGGAACGCGTGCAGATACCGGTGTCCGCCGGCCGCCCGTGCCTCCGCCACGACGGCACGGGCCGCCTGCGCGGCCAGCCCCCGGCCCTGGAACTCCGGCAGGATCCCCCACCCGGTCTCCCATACCAGCGAGTTCCGCCACTCACGCTCCCAGAACCCCACCGAGCCGACGGTCTCCCCGCCGTCCGCGAGCGTGACGCGGTACATCCGCCCCGACGACAGCTCGACGTACCGCCGATGCCGGTCGAGGAGCTTCTCCTCGCTCTCCGGCCCGCCCAAGTGGTCCATCATCTCAGGGCTGTTGGCCCGCTCCAGCAGCCAGAAGTCGCCCTCCGCCCAGGGCACCAGCCGCACCTGCTCCGTCTCCATGCCGGCCACCCTAGGCGCCGGGTCTGACAACGCCCCCGGCCTGCGGGTTTGCCGAACCGGCAACAGACCTCGCGCTGCCTGGTCGCCACCCCGCAGGATCGTCGTAACCCGTGATCCGTACGTACGGAGGACACATGCCGCACCTCACCCACCGTCTGGTCCCCGGTCCCGCCGGCCGGATCCACCTCGTGGAACAGGGCACCGGGCCCCTCGTCCTGCTGCTGCACGGCTTCCCGGAGTCCTGGTACTCGTGGCGCCACCAGCTGCCGGTGCTGGCGGCGGCCGGTTACCGCGCGGTCGCCGTGGACGTGCGCGGATACGGCCGCTCCTCGAAGCCGGAGGCGGTGGCGGCGTACCGGATGACCGAGCTGGTGGAGGACAACGCGGCCGTGGTGGCGGCGCTCGGCGAGCGTTCCGCGGTGGTCGTCGGGCACGACTGGGGCGCGACGATCGCCGCGCACTCGGCGCTGCTGAGGCCGGACGTCTTCCGCGCGGTCGCCCTGCTGAGCGTGCCGTACACGCCGCCCGGCGGCCCCCGCCCCAGCGAGGTCTTCGCGGGGATCGGCGGGCAGGAGGAGTTCTACGTCTCCTACTTCCAGGAGCCCGGCCGGGCCGAACGGGAGATCGAGCCGGACGTACGCGGCTGGCTGGCCGGCTTCTATGCCGCGCTCTCGGCCGACACGATGCCCACGGCCGACGCCCACCTCCCGGCCGCCGACCCGCACTTCGTCGCACCCGGCGGGCAGCTGCGCGACCGCTTTCCCGTCGGCCGCCTCCCGGGCTGGCTCACCGAGGACGATCTCGACGTCTACGCCGGGGAGTTCGAGCGCACGGGGCTGACCGGTGCCCTGAACCGCTACCGCGCGATGGACCGGGACTGGGAGGACCTGGCCGCGTACGCGGGCGCTCCGATCCACCAGTCGTCGCTCTTCCTGGGCGGCACCCTGGACGCCTCCACCACCTGGCTGTCCGACGCCATCGACGCCTTCCCCGGCACCCTCCCCGGTCTGCACGCGGCCCACCTCCTCGACGGCTGCGGCCACTGGATCCAGCAGGAACGTCCCGCAGAGGTCGGCCGTCACCTGACCGACTGGCTGGGAGCCGTCGTGAAGGGGCGGTAGCGCACGTTCACCGTCGCCGCGCGGTCGCCGTTGAGGCGTTGCAGGCGGATGGGAGCGCCGCCGGGGTTGTCGAACAACCGGATCCCGTCGCCGAGCAGGACCGGCGCGATGTGGAGGTCGATCTCGTCGATCAGTCCGCGTTCCAGGAGCTGGCGACCGATCGTGGGCGAGAAGACCTCCACGTTCTTGCCGCCTGCGGCCTCCAGGGCGATCCGGACGGCGTCGTCGGCGTCGCAGCTCAGGAAGGTCACGCCGGCGGCGGGTCCCGCGTCCTCGGGGTGGTGCGTGAGGACGAACAGCGGCCCGTGCCAGGCGCCGCCGTAGATGGCACCGGCGTCGGGGAAGGCGTCCCAGCCGTCCCGGCCGCCCAGCACGGCCCCGGTCGTGCCGGCGTACTCCTCGACGAGGCCGGGTCGGAACGAGAACCCCGTCATCCAGTCCATCGTGTGCCCGGGGCCCGCCACGAACCCGTCCAACGACATGGTGAAGTGCCAGAGCACCTTTCCGGCGGCGGTCTGCGGTTCCATGTCCGGCACCGACGCCGTGCGCACGTTCTGTGGGTTCTCCATGGCTGTTCCTCTCCGGGGCGCTCCTCGTCTCCTGGGAGACCGGTTCCGCCCCGGAAAGTCATCGCCGGCCGGCCGCGGCGCGGTGCACCCTGTCCCCGAGGCACCCCGTCCCTCCCCTGAAAACCGGCCCCGCCCCCGAAAGTCAGCGCCGGGGCCCGCCCGGCCGCCCGGACGCTCCGCCCGGCGCGCGGGGACGGCCAGCACGGCGACGGCGCGGTGCACCCCTGCCGCGGCCGGCCCCTTTCCCCCTGCAAGCCAGTTCCACCCCGAAAGTCACCGCCGGACCACCATGGCGCGGTCCCGCCGCCCGGACGACCGCGCACGCCGCGCGGCGGCGGCCATGACGGCGACGGCGGTGAGCACCATGACCGCGCCGACGTAGAGCGGTGCGGTGTAGCCGAGGCCCGCCGTGATCGCGAGGCCTCCGGCCCAGGCGCCCAGCGCGTTGCCGATGTTGGACGCGGACACGTTGGCGCCGGCGGCCAGGGCCGCGCCCTGTGCGTGGTCGGTGACGCGGGTGATCATGCCGGGTACACCTGCGAAGCCGAACACCCCCATGAGGAACACCAGCACCACCGAGGCCGTGGCGCTGGCGGCGAGCAGCCCGAACACCGCCAGGGTCACGGTGAGACCGGCCAGGGCGAGGATCAGCGCGCGGTCACGGTCGTGGTCGGCGGCCCGCCCGCCGATCAGGTTCCCGACGACCAGGCCGACGCCGTACACCATGAGCAGCCAGGCGACGTCCGCCGAGGAGAAGCCGCCCACCTCGGTGAACGTGTAGGCGATGTAGCTGAACGCGCCGAACATCCCGCCGTAGCCTAGCGCGGTGGCCACCAGCGTCAGCCAGACCTGCCCGGACCGGAACGCGCCGACCTGGGCGCGCAGGGCGGTGGGAGCCGTCGACGGTGTCTGTGCGGCGCGTCCCGGCACGAACGCGATGATTCCCGCGAGCGCGAGCAGGCCGACCGCGGTGACCGCCCAGAACGCGGCCCGCCAGCCCCAGCGCTCCCCCACCAGCGCGCCGAACGGCACGCCGAGGACATTCGCGACCGTCAGTCCGGCGAACATGACGGCCACCGCGCGGGACTTCCGCTCCGGCGCGACCAGGCTGCGCGCGACGAGGGAGCCGATGCCGAAAAACGAGCCGTGGCACAGGGCCGCGACGATCCGCCCGAGCAGCATCACCTCGTAGCTCGGCGCGATGGCGGACAGCAGGTTGCCGAGGACGAAGAGGACCACCAGGCCGGCCAGGACGTGTTTGCGGGGCAGCCGCGCGGTCACCGCGGTCAGGACGATCGCGCCGACCGCGACGCTCAGCGCGTACCCCGAGATCAGCCGTCCCGCGGCCGCCTCGGACACCGCGAAGCTCGACGCCACCTGCGGCAGCAGGCCCGCGATCAGGAACTCGGTCAGCCCGATGCCGAACCCGCCGACGGCGAGCGCGACGAGCCCGCCTGGCGTCCGTCGCCGTTCGATCGCCCGGCTATGCACGACAATCCTCAAGATCCGCGCCCATGGACCGACCCTCGCGTCCCGGCGGCTGATCGGTCCATGGACAAAGAAGCGACGGCACTTGGACGAAAGCGGGGCAGATGTTCACGATCGAGGAACGGGACCGTCTGCGGGAGCGGTTGCTCGCGCGCGCGGAAGCCGACGACAGCATCGTGGGCGCCGCCTTCACCGGCTCGTACGCCGTCGGGGAGGGGGACCGCTGGTCGGACACCGACCTGGTGCTGGCCGTCCGCGGCGACCTAGCTCCGACCCTCGAGCGGTGGACGGGCTGGCTCTACGACGATCTCGGCGCCCGGCACCACTGGGACCTGCCCGTCGGGGCCGGCGTCATCCGGGTGTTCCTCCTGCCGGGCTGGCTGGAGATCGACCTGACGTTCGCCCCGGAGGCCGAGTTCGGCCCGCGGGGCCCGCAATGGCGGACGGTCTTCGGCCGGACCCGCCCCCTCGAACCCTTCACTCCTCCGGACGGCGACACCTTGGTGGGCCTCCTGTGGCACCACGCCCTCCACGCGCGCGTGTGCGTCGAACGCGCCCGCTGGTGGCAGGCCGAGCACTGGATCAGCGCCCTGCGCGACCATGTGATCACCCTGGCCTGTCTACGACTCGGCCACCCCGCCGCGCACGCGAAGGGCGCCCATCTGATCCCCGAGGACCTCTCGACCGCGCTGGAGACGACGCTCGTCCGTTCGCTCACCGCCGCGGAACTCGACCGCGCCCTGGGCGCCACGATCACCGTCGTCACGGCCGAACTCGCACGTTCACGCCCCGAACTCGCCCCCCGCCTGACCCCGATGCTCGCGCAGCTGACCAACCCGCAGCCAGGCGAATTCCGTTGAGATGTGATCGTCGGTGGACGAGGCTCTGGGGCATGGAGTTCTTCTGCTACCACCGTGACCGGCCCGGTTCCCTGTCCCTGCGTGAGGAGCTGACGCAAGCGCACTGGTCCTACATGGACCGGTACGAGGCCGAACTGATCGCCCGTGGGCCGACGTTCGCCGACGGCGGCGATAGGCTCACCGGAAGTGTGCACATCGTCGACCTGCCCGATCCGGCGGCCGCCCGCGCGTTCGCGTTCGATGAGCCCAACTACCAGGCGGGCGCGTACCGGGACGTGCTGCTCCGTCGTTGGCGCAATCTGCTGGGCCGCACCATGTGGGACTTCCCCGGCGGCCGGACCGGCGGTGACCGGTATCTGGTGCTGGGGCTCGGCACGGGAGAGGCCGTCGACCTCGCCGTACCGCCCGAGAGGGACGACCTGATCGCGTACGGCCCCCTGCTCTCGGACGACGCCACCACCTGGCTGGGCACGGCGGCCCTGGTCCGCGCCCCGGGTCCGGACCGGGCGCGGGCCGTGCTGACCGCGGACCGGTACGCCGCGGTGGAGGTCCACGAGTGGGAGTTCGGCGGACGCCGCTGACAACCCGGTTCTCGGGGCAACCGCACAGGGACCTGCCGTACGAACAAGGAGCGTCCACGCCATGGGTACCGCCGTCCGCGTCCCGCAGACCCGGGACATGATCGGGGACGAGCTCTCCGGAGACGAGGCGTTCACCGCCCTGCGTCACTACGGCGGTCTGCGGCTGCTGACCGACTCCGTCGCGCGGTTCCGTTACGCCGACGGCTTCACCAACGCCCGGGCCCTCGCCTTCCAGGTGGTGCTCGGTCTGGTCCCGTGCACCGTGGCGCTGGTCGGCCTGGCCACGTCGGTGCACACGGAGGGCGTGGGCCGGATCATCGAGCTCACGCTCGGCCGGATCGTGCCCGGCGCGAGCGCCGACGTCGTGAAGGACGCCTTCGACGGGACGCGGCGCACCGCCCACGGGAGTGTCTGGAGCACGCTCGCCCTGTGGCTCGGCCTGGGCTTCGCCCTTTTGACCCTCGCCTCGGCCATGGGCCAGATCGAACGCGGCGCGAACCGGATCTACGGCATCGAGCGCGACCGTCCCTTCCCGCGCAAGTACGCGCGCGGGATCGTGCTCGCGCTCGCCGCCGGTCTGCCCCTGGTGCTGGGCTTCGTCGTGCTCGTGGCCGGAGAGGCGGTGGGCGACGCGGTGGCCGAGTCCGCGGGGCGGGAGGGCGGCGGGCCGCGCTGGTGGGGTGTGCTGGACCTGCCGGTGGGGCTCGTGCTGGCCTGGGTGGCCTCCGCGGTGATCTTCCGCTGGTCGCCGCGCCGGGTGCAGCCCGGCTACACCTGGCTGGCCTTCGGCTCCGCCGTGCATCTGCTGCTGTGGGTGTCGGCCACCCGGCTGCTCGCGCTGTACGTCGAGGAGAGCGGTGCCTTCGGCGCCGTGTACGGGCCGCTCACGGCCTTCATCGCCCTGCTGCTGTGGGCGAACCTCACCGCTGTCGCGCTGTTCCTCGGCATCGCCTTCGCCGCCCAGCTGGAAGCGGCCCGCGCCGGCATCGAGTCGGCCGTGCACCCGGACCCCGGCCCGGGTGAGTGAGGCCGGGAGGCGATCCCGCGGTCCCGCGGTCAGCCCTGCGCGGCGGCGGTGACCGTCGCGGGGTCCACGCCGGTCAGTTCTACGATGCGGTGCGGTGGCACACCGGCGGCCAGCGCGCGGCCGATCAGTGCGTCCAGGCCGTCGGCGCGGTCGCGGTAGGCGAGCAGTTCCTCCTCGACCCCGGCGAGCGACTGCGGTGCCAGGTGGTGGCGGACCCGGCTCAGTTCCTCGTCGCTCAGCGGCACGGGCAGCCGTTCGGCCCCCTCGGGCACGGCGGCGGTCTCCTCCGGCGGCAGCAGCCGCAGGTGCGGGGAGGTAGGCGTGGATCCCTGGGCGTCCAGCCACGCGCGCACCGCGGGGGTCTCCATGCACGCGAGCCCACCGACGGCGGCGGGGGCCACGCCGAGCTGCGCGGACGCGTCGTCGAGCAGGAACAGGTAGGCGTCGTCGGTCATCCTCGGCTCCTTCTCACCAGGCTGATCGACCTTCCATTACCCCGCCTCGCCCGGCTAATGTTCGGGGCCGGCGAGTCACCGAGGAGGGGCGAGGACATGCCCGGTTTCCCGAGCACGCGTTGACGTCGTGGGCCGTTCGGCCCGTCATCGCGTGCTGCCCTTCACGGTGTGGCACAGCAAGCCTTCGATCCGAGGATCCTTGTGCCGTCCCCTTCCTCCGCCGTGTCCGATTCCGGTCGCCCCGCCCCGTCGAGCCTCTGGCGGGACCGCGACTTCCGTAGCCTCTGGCTGGGCCAGACTTCCTCTCAACTCGGCGAGCACACCAGCCTGTTGGTGTTGCCGCTGTTCGCCGTCCTGACCCTCGACGCCGATGCCGGCCAGTTGGGCGTCCTGCGCGCCGTGGGGCAGGCGCCGATCCTGTTGCTCTCGCTCCTCGTGGGCGCGTGGGTGGACCGATGGCGGACCCGCACGGTGATGGTCCTGTCGGACGCCGGGCGCACCCTGGCCCTGGGCGCCGCCGCCCTCGCCGGGCTCCTCGGCCTGCTCGGCCTGCCCGCGCTGTTCGTGGTCGTCTTCGCGGTCGGGGCCCTGTCCGTGTTCTTCGACGTCGCCTACCAGTCCTCGCTCGTGCGGCTGGTACGACGGGATCAGCTGGTGCGGGGCAACAGCGCGCTCGAGGGCAGCCGGTCCGCGGCGCAGATCGGCGGCCCGGCCCTCGGCGGCGCGTTGGTCTCACTCCTGTCGGCGCCCTTCGCTGCCGCCTGCGGTGCGCTGTTCTTCGCGCTGTCGTTCCTGTCGATCCGGCGGATCCGGCGGATCGAGTCGGTCCCGGAGCGCTCCGAACGTCCCCCTCGCATCGGGCGGCGGATTCATGAGGGCCTCCGTTTCGTCGTCGGCGACACCTCGCTGCGGACCGTGTGCCTGGCCTCGGCCGCCTTCCAGTTCTCCTTCGCCGCGCTGATGACCGTCTATCTGCTCTTCCTGCCAAGGGAGTTGCACCTGTCGGGCAGCGAGGTGGGACTGTCGCTCGCGGCGACGGGGCCGGGCGCGCTCCTGGGCTCCGAGCTGGCCGCCCGGCTACCGGGCAGGTTCGGGTACGGCGCCGTACTCCTGTCCGCGGCGGCCGTCGGCGACGGCGCGTTCCTGTGGGTGCCCGCGCTGCACGGCTCCTCCGCGGTGACGGTCGCCGCGCTCCTCGCGGTCGGCTTCGTGTTCGGGGCGGGGGGCCAGTTGGTGAACGTCACGGTCATGGCCGTCCGGCAGGCGGTCACCCCGGACGGGATGCAGGGCCGTGCGGCCGCCACGATCACGTTCGTCGGCATGGGCCTGACCCCGCTCGGCTCCCTGCTCGGCGGATTCCTCGCGCAGGAGTGGGGGCTGCGCACCAGCCTCCTTGTGACGGCCGCGGGCATGCTGCTGTCCCCGGTGGTGATGGCCCTGTCGCCGCTGGCCCGGCTGGGGCGGACGCTGCCCGCCCGCCCTGCTCCTGGACCGTCGACCGGCCGCCCGTTCGCATGAACCTCCGGAAGCGACTCGCAACCCAAAATCGAACAGGCGTAGCATTGTGCCGTGGCTAAGACCTATGACTTTCCTAGCGACCTCCTCGCCGGTCAGGAGGAGCTGCATCAGGTCCGGGCCGAGCTGTCGGCCCTGCTCAAGCGGCTCCCCTGGTCGGTCGCGCCTCTGGACGGCTTCAGCGACCACAACGGCTGGCGGAAGGTGGAGCGTCCCGCCTCCCCCGGCTGGACCCCCGACGAACAGGCCGAGGTGGAGAAGCTCCGGCAGCGCGAACACGAGCTCGCGGTCTTCGTCACCACCCACCGCTTCTGGACGGAAGTGGAGACCCCGGACCGCGTGGACGCCCGCACCGGGCTGAAGCACGCGTCGCGCGGGCAGGAAGCGGGCTGAACGGCCCGGGCATGCCCAAGGCACGGCAAGGAACGACGAAGGACCCCGGCCGCGATCGGCCGGGGTCCTTCCGTGAGGTGGGCGCGGACGGTTTCGAACCGCCGACATCCTGCTTGTAAGGCAGGCGCTCTACCCCTGAGCTACGCACCCGAGACGAGTCGACAGCCTACCTTGCCCAAGGCCCTGTCCTGCAAACCCTTACTCGGGAGCCCGAGGACGTCAGGGTCGATACGGGGGAAAACCCCACCCCCGATCCGGGAGCGGCCCGGATCCCCCTCAAAGGCCCCGGTCCCTAGGGTCGAAGCAGGGTCGCGGAGTGCCCGCGACCGCCCGCTCAGGGCTAGATCAGGGGGAGATCGTCATGGTCCGTTCCGTTCCCGCACGTGCCGCCGCCGCGGCCGGGGTCGTCGCGCTCGTCGTCGCGGGGGCCACCGCCTGCGGTGCCTCCGCCGGGGACGACAAGACCCCGGACCACAAGTCCTTCGCCCTCCACGGCCGCACCCTGACCGTCGACTCCGACGACTCGGCGCTGGAGATCGTCGCCGCCGATTCGAACAGGTCGGGCACGGTCGAGGTCACCCGCTGGTTCCAGGGAAGCGTCGCCTTCGGCGAGGGCCCGAAGGTGACCTGGTCGATGAAGGGTGACCGGCTGGTGCTGCGGATGAAGTGCAGCGGTGTCGTGGCCGACTGCGCGGCCAAGCACCGCATCGAGGTGCCGCGGGACATCAGCGTGAGGGTCGAGGACGGCGACGGCAGTGTGCGGGCCCGAGGGTTCACCCGCCCGCTGAGCATCAGCACCGGGGACGGTTCCGCGCGGGTCACCGACTCCAGCGGACCGCTGGAGCTGCGCACCGGCGACGGATCGATGCGCGCGAAGGTCACCTCCCGCCAGGTCACCGCCCGCACCGGGGACGGCTCGCTCCACCTCGAACTCGGCGCCGTACCGGACCGGGTGGAGACCCGCAGCGGCGACGGCTCCGTGACCGTCGAGCTGCCGAAAGCCACCTACCGCGTGGACACGAAGACCGGCGACGGAGGGGTCGACGTGTCCGTCCCCCGGTCCGACTCCAGCGACCACCTCGTGTCCGCCCAGAGCGGAGACGGGAAGGTCACGGTGCGAACCGCGAACTGACCGGCCCGTGTGTTCGTCCCTAACCGGTGGGAGAATGACACCGGGCACCGCCAGGACGAACACAGCACGGGAGAGGGATGTGACGGCGACACCATCGCAGCCGGACTCGTCGTCGTCGGTGCCGCGCGCACACCGCCAGGCGCTCAGGGACACCCTCACTCTCGTCGGCCTGCCGCTGCTCGCCGCCCTCGCGCTGCCGGCCGCGTTCGCCGGCGGCGGCACCCGGCGCTGGTTCGGCGGGCGCGCGGAGAGCCAGCGGGCCGAGGCGCAGGCCGCGAAGGACGCCGCCGCGGCCGCGTTCTACGAACTGGACACCGCCCAGCGGGATCTGCGGATCTCGATAGAGACGATCACGGCCGTCGACGACTCCCCCGCCGCCCGGCGGGCGGTCGCCGACTTCCAGGCGATCAGCGGGCGCATCGACGAGGCCAGCAGTCACTACATCGAGGCCGTCGACGCCCATGACCTCGACCGGGACGACCTGGAGGCCGCGGTCGCCGCACACGCGCGTACCGAGCTCACCCGGGCCAAGGACGAGCTGGGCAACGTCAAGAACGAGCTGGACCGTTTCGGTGACAGCCTCGGCCCGCTGCTAGGCAAGGCCGAGACCCAGCTCGCCCGCCTCGCCCCGGCCGTGGAGCGGGCCCGGCAGGGACTGCTGGCCGCCTCCAACGCCCTGGACGCCGTACGGGAGTCGGGGCTCAAGGCAGACGACCTCGCAGCCCGGCTCGCCGCTCTGGGGCCGGAGTTGACCAAGCTCAACCAAGGCGCCGGACAGCACGGTGTACCCCAGACCCTGGAGCGTGCCGAACGGGTCGCGCGGGAGGCCGAGTCGGTCCGGGTCGAGGCCGAGCGGCTGCCGGAGCGGGCCGCGGAGATCGACCACCGGCTGGTCTCCCTGCGCACCCGCGCCGAGGCCCTCACCACCCGCGCGGGCCAGGTCGATCCGGTTCTCAGCGAACTGCGCCGCCGGTTCACCGCCGCCTGCTGGCAGGACCTCCAGCACGTCCCGGACCAGGCCGCGGAGAACGTCCGGCAGGCCGAGCAGAAGCTCCGCGAGGCCCGCGCGGCGCGCGACGACCAGCGCTGGCCGGACGCGACCTCCCTGCTCTCCACGGTCCGAGCCCTGCTCAACACCACCGACGAGTCAGTCTCCGCCGCCGGTGACCGGCTGCGCCGGCTGAACGCCGTGCAGAAGGACCCTCAGCAGGAGATCGACCGCACCCGCTTCGCCATCCGTGACGCCCAGCGCCTCGCCATGACGGGCCGCACCACCCCCGACCCACGGCACGCGCGCCCCCTGGACGACTCGGTGGGCCGCCTGGACCGGGCGATCGCCGGCCTGGAGGGCCGCCACCCCGACTACTGGCGCTTCCTCACCGAGACGGAAGCGGTACGGCAGACGGTGGCGCGCGTGGTCTCGCAGATCCGTGAGGAGCGCGGGGGCGCGCACTAGAGAGCTGCTCGTCAACTACTCGCGAGCAGGAGATTGAATCTCGCACGAACTGGACAAATCACCCTTTTTTGCATAGATCGCCCAAATGCGGTGACATGGATTGAGACCCGCATATCTCTCGCAAAGGAGATGGTGGTATGTCTTCCACCGAGTTCCAGCTCGAGGACCTCACCGAGGTTCCCGGCACCGACGTCGAAGCGGCTCTCGACCCCGTCGAGGCCGACGGCTACTACCGCGACAGCCGCCAGTGCGCGGCGCTCGCTCTGGTGTCGTCGCACAGCCAACTCCTGCTGTCGCCTCCGACGCCACGGCCGAAGAAGGGCTGACGGGAGAACCCGAATGGAGCAGTCAGGCACTTCGACCCGCCTCGCGGGCGCGGTGCAGGGCCTCACGTCGGAACTGGTCTCCGCTCTTCGGAGCGGAGACCGCTTCCGGCTGGCAGGCACGGTCGCGAAGGGGCTGGGCTCCGGGGCGACCGCCGACCCGTCCCTCGCCGCCGTACGGGTGGTGGGCGCCGATGTCGTCCTGCCGAGCGTCCTGTTGCGCTGTGCGCCCCCCGATCCGGACGATCTCACGGTGTTCGGCAGAGCCGTACACGCCTACCCGCCCCCCGCCGACGCCCCTCCCACCTCGGTGTGGAGCCACTGGGCCATGAGGCGGGCGCTGTTGCGGCTGAACGCGTCCCTCGACGGCACGCCGGGCGACGACAGCGAGCCCGAAGCGGCCTGGCTCGACGACGCGCCGTGGCAGTTCCTGACCCACCAACTCGCCGTGCTCGCCCCGCTCGCGCTGCCCGGCGAGGACTGCGCGGTGGCCCGTGCGGCACGGCGCCGCCCGGTCGACGTCGCCCGGGGCTTCGTACGAGCGGTCCGCCGCCGCGACTGGCTCCAGGCGGCCGGTGCCGGACGCTGGCTGGTGCTCCTCGACGATGTGCCGCAGACGCTGGGCCTGGACACCGGGCTGGAGTTCGTGGCGCAGATGGGCGGCGCGGACGCCCGAGTCGCGTTGCAGGTCGAGGCCGCTCAACTGATGCGGACCGGAGTGCTGGTGTGACGGCGCCCGCGGCACGGGCGACGCGCGAGGTCCGGGATGTGGGCGAGGCCGCGTTGACCTGGGTGTCCGCCCACCGCGACGGATTCACGCTCGGCGACGACGCCCTCGCCGAGCACGGCAATGTGAACACCACCTGGAAACCCCTCGGTGAGCTGGCCCAGGTGTGCGTCTGTGTACGACGGCACACCGATCCGGCCGACCCACTCCATGTGTTGGCGTCCGACCTGCTGTCGTTCGCTTGGCAACAGACCGGGCGCGGCGCGCTCTTCGTGGAGTTGCAGCGTCTCGAACCCTTCGCGACGTATCCGCTGGAGGTGTACGCGGCGTTCGCGTCGGCCGGCCTGCGCCACGCCGGCTACGAGCGCGCCGCCGCGACGGTGGCCCGCACCCGCAGCTGGCGCGTGACGGAGCAGGAACCCAACCGGCGCCTGAGCGTGCTCAACTCCGAGCGGCGCGGCGGCATCCCGGAACACGACGACATGGCGCCGGCCCTGAGCCGCACCTGGCTCGCCGGTCTGCCCGAGCCGTGGACGTTCGAGCTGGCCGCCGGTTACACGCTCACCCATGTGATCTTCCATCTCACCGACTGGGGCCTGACCCCGCAGTCCGTCCCCGCGCCGGTCGCGGACTATCTCCACCACTGGCTCGCCCCCTGGCTCGACACATGTCTGGAGGACGAGCAGTGGGACCTGAGCTGCGAACTGCTGGCCGTGGCGAGCAGTCTGCCCGGCCCGCCGGAACGCGCTCTGTTCGAGGAGGCGTGGGCGAGACTCTCGGTGGCGCAGGACGATTCGGGCGCCGTCCCGGAGGTCGGCGCCCGAGGCAGCCGTACGACAGCGCCCGCCTTCATCGACTGTTACCACTCGACGCTGATGACGGCCTTCGCCGCCGTGCTGACCCTCAACCGGCTGCGCGAGGCGGCCGGGGACGAAGCGGGGTCGGCCGCGGTGGACGGCGGACAGGGAGTGCGAGGATGATCGACACGCGTCTCGTCCACCAGGTCGGGCTCGGTGCCCTGGAGTGGCTGCACGCCCACCGCGAGGGATTCCGGCTGGAGTTGGACGCCGACCCGGAGGTCGGCTTCCTGGAACGCTTCAAGCCGGTCGGTGAACTCGCCCTCATCTGCAAGGTGTTGTTCCGCGAGGGCGTGGCCGGGTCCCGGCAGGCCACCCTGGCACGGCAGTTGCTCGACCACGCCTGGTGCCACACGCTGGACGGCGGCCGGATGCTGGTGCTCGGCCAGGAGACCGAGCCCCTCTCGCCCGTCCCCTTCGAGGTGTACCTGCCGTTCAAGGAGCTGGGCTACAGCTGCCCCGAGGCCGAGCGGGCCTTCCGGCTCAACCACCGGCTGGACAGTTTCGCCGCCCTGGAGGTGTCGCCGGTCCGCCGCCTGGGCCTGTCCGCCTTCCGGCGCCGCTTCGGTCTGCCGCCCAGGCTCCCGGAAACCGACCTCGTCGGCGCGACATGGCTGGGGCGGTCGCCCGAACCCTGGACCGTGGAAGGGCACATCGCCTACGACATCACCCACACCGTCTTCCACCTCACCGACTGGGGTGAGAACCCCGACGGTCTGCCGGCCGGGATCGCCGACTACCTCGCGACCTGGCTGCCGGTCTGGCTGGACGACTGGCTCGACCTGCAACGCTGGGACCTGCTCGGCGAGTTGCTGGTCGTCGACGCCTGTCTGCCGCGTCCCACGTTCGACGAGCGGGCGTGGGAAGGCTTCGCCGCCGCCCAGCAGCCCGACGGCGCGATGCCCGCCGTGCGCACGATGCCGCAGGGCGAACCCGACGAGGTCTTCGACGTCGTCTACCACCCGACGCTGGTCGCCGCCTTCGCCTCCGTACTGGCCATGTCCCGCGCCCTGACGCGGCTGGCCCACACACCCTCATGACGGCCGCCGCACGCCTCACGCGTCCCGTTCCCTGGCCGGGCGCCCCGCTCGACTTCACCGGCGTGACGTCCAAGGAGGCACCCCTCGACGACGAGGAGACCCGGCGGCGGCTCGACGCAGCCGTCGACGCCGTGGACGCGCCCGACGTCGTCTTCGCCCTGTCCCGGCACGGTCGCCGCACCGTGCGCAGCGGAGGCACCGCGCCACCCCCGCCCGTGCCGCGCGATCGGCTGCGCTACGAGATGGGATCGGCCTCCAAGACGTTCACCGGACTGCTGCTGGCCCAGCTGACCCATACGGGGGTGCTGTCCGCCGGCGAGCCGGCCGCCGCCCTGCTGGATCCGGCCCGGCGGCCCGGCGAGGACCCCGTCACCCTCGCCCACCTGATCACCCACACCTCCGGGCTGCCCGCCCTGCCCGCCGACTTCTTCGTCCGGGCGCTGCCCACGTGGCGTACCAACCCCTACGCCCGCTATCCCGCCGAGCGCGTGGTGGACGCCTTCCTGCGCCACCGGCGCCGCCACCGGCCCGGCACCCGCTGGCACTACTCCAACTTCGGTGTCGCCGTCCTCGGTCACGCCCTGACTGCGGCGACCGCCACCCCGTGGGACGACCTGATCACCGGTCAGGTGCTGGGCCCGCTCGGGCTGAACGGGGCCACCCTCGTCCCCGGCGGCCCGGACACCGACGCCGTCGGGCACCGCAGGGACGGTACGACGCCCGTGCCCCCGCTGACCGTGGGCGGCTTCCAGGCGGCCGGAGCCGTCCGGGCCACCCCGTACGACCTGCTCACGTTCCTCGAAGCCCATCTGGACCCGTCGGACCGGCCCCTGACCGGTGCGCTGCGCGCGGTGCGCCGCCCCGTGCTCCGGCGCGGTGTCGGGCACCGGCATGTCCACACGGTGGCCTGGTTCCAGCACCCCACGGAGCGTGGGCGGATGTACTTCCACGGCGGGGCGACCCTCGGCCAGCAGGCCTTCCTGGGGTTCCGGCCGGACACCGGTACGGCGTTGGCCGCCATGTGCACCCGCCGCTTCCGCGTCCGCGACGCCTTCGTGCCGACCGCGTACGCCCTGCTGGCCGAGTTGTAGACGAGGGACGACGGACGGGGCGCCGCCCAGGTCATGGCACGGCGCGGGGGCAGCATTCGTGAACCCTGCCCCCCGCCGCGACGTCACCGCATGCTCAGACGCGCTGCCACAGCCCAGGAGCGAGGGCGGGCTGCCACGCGGCCTGCGCCTGATGGGACTGCAGGCACTCGTACGTGACACCGTCGAGGGTCACCCGATCCCCGACCTCGTACACCCGGCCCACGGCCCAGCCACCCTCCTGGCCGTCCTCGGGGGCGGAGGTGCCGCTCCCGCTCGTGCTGGTGCTGAGCGTGAGGCCGTAGGTGCTGAGCAGCGGGTTGATCGGCTGGTAGAAGGTCGTTCCACCGCTTGTGCAGTCGCCGGAGCCCCCGGAGGTAACGCCCTGGGCCTGGACCCCCGAGATGAACGAGCCACCGGAGTCACCCGGCTCCGCGCACACCGTCGTACGGGTCACGCCGTTGACGGTGCCCTCGGCGTAGTTGACGCTCGTGTCGTGCTGCTCGATCGTGCCGCAGTGCCAGCCCGTGGTGGAACCGGACCGGCACACCGCGGCACCCGTCAGGGCCTGCACCGAACCGGCGGTCTGCACGTCCTGGCCGCCCTCGCCCTTGACGGCGGGCGTCGCGGTCCAGTCGCTGTTGACGCCCACCCACGCCATGTCCTGCCCGGGGAAGACGGACGCCTGGAAGGTGCCCTGGGCGACCTGGTTGTACCCGTCGGTCCTCGCCCCCGCCTTGCCGCAGTGGCCGGCCGTGGCGAACCCCTGCTGGGCGCCCTTGGTGACGCCGAAGCCGACGGAACAGCGGGCCGTGTCGTCGATGTAGAAGGCGTCCCCGCCCCGGATGTCGTACAGCGTGCGCGGCTGATCGGCCGTCACCTCGACGTCCACGAGCGCGCTGTCGACGCCGGCGGCCTTGATGAGCGTGTCCGCGGCGGCGCGGCTCGTCGCCTGCACCGTCACCCGGTTGGTCCGTACGTCGATGTACCGGACCGGGGTGTCCAGGCCCTGGCCGGTGACGGATCGGTCCAGCTTCGTCTTGGCCGTCTTCAGGTCCGCCAGCGGCGTCTTGACGACCACCGCTCGTGCTCCTACGGCCTCGATGGCGGGGGTGTCCGCCACGTCGGTGCTCGCGACGGTCAGGTCGGCGGAGGTGGCGCCGCTCACCCACGCTCCCGCGAAGCGCTTGCCCAGCGCGTTGTGGAGCCGGCCGGCCCGGGTGCCCGCCTCGGCCTCGTTCACCAGGCGGGTCCTGGCCTGCGCCTCGGTCAGGCGCAGATCGCGCTCCATGGCCCGCAGGACCACGGGTGCGGGGCTGTCCGCGCCGAGCGTCTCGGCGGCGGAAGATGCCGGCGTCGGCGCGGGGGGCTCGACGGCCGCGGCCGCGGGCAGCCCCGTGAGCACGAGTGCGCCGAGTACCGTCAACGCGGCACAGCCGGCTGAAACGTGTCTGTGGGCCATCAGGCGTCTCCTCGGGTGGGTTGCAAGAGGTCTCGAATCCCTAGGTTTTGCCGAAAACGGCTCAGTCGATGTCCGTCACCCGCTCGTTCCGCGCATCGGACGACAAGTTGGGGCCGCCCGGCGGAGCACGGGATGCCGCCGGGGCGCCACACCGGGTACCGGCGCCCCGCGGCCGCTCACGCGGGGGCGAGCCCCGGCTTGCCGGCCTCCGTCACAAAGGACGCGGCGGTCGAGATCGGCGCGCCCGGAGTCGTCACGGCGGACACGGTCCGGAAGTCGGCCCGCGCCTTCTGCCGGTCGAGCGTGACCCGCACATAGCCGCGGCGCCCGTTGTAGAACTTCAGATGCGGATTGGCCTTGAGGTAGGTGTCCCACGTGGACGGTTTCTCGGCGCCGTCCCGGCCGCTCGCGACCGACGTGGCGGTGAACTCCGTGCCCAGGGTCCTGGAGGCCTGGTCGTCGAAGTCGTCCTTGATGTCGAAGGCGTACGCGGCGTGCACGTCCCCGGTCATCACCACCAGGTTCTCGGCCCCGGCCGACTTCGCACCGTCGAGGATCCTGCGACGTGAGGCCCGGTAGCCGTCCCAGGCGTCCATGGACATCTGCGGCTGCGCGGTCAGGTCCAGTTTCCGCTGGGAGAAGCAGACCTGTTGCGCCATCACGTTCCACAGGGCCTGCGAGGCACGCCAGCCGTCGATCAGCCAGCTCTCCTGCTCCGCCCCGGTCATGGTGCGCGCCGGGTCGTCCTGCAGGGGGCCGCCGGTGTGCTTGGTGTCCGCGTACACCTGGTCGGAGCGGTACTGGCGGGTGTCGAGCACGTCGAACTGGGCGAGCGTGCCCCACTGGAGCCGGCGGTAGAGCTGGGCGTCGGGGCCGTTCGGCAACTGTGCGGCGCGCAGCGGCTGGTTCTCCCAGTAGGCCCGGTAGGCGGCGGCACGGCGCAACAGGAACTCCTCCGGCGGGTCGTCGTTCTCGCTGATGGCGCCCGCGTAGTTGTTCTCGGTCTCGTGGTCGTCCCAGGTGACGACGAAGGGATGCGCCGCGTGGACCGCCCTGAGGTCCGGGTCGCTCTTGTAGAGGGCGTACCGCAGCCGGTAGTCCTCCAGGGTCATGGCCTCACGGTTGAAGAGGGCGGGCAGCTTCCGGTCGGTGTAGGCGCGGTGGCCGCCCACGGAGCTGACGGCGTACTCGTACAGGTAGTCGCCGAGATGGAGGACCACGTCGACGTCGTCCTGGGAGAGATGGCGGTGGGCCGTGTAGTACCCGTCGAAGTAGGCCTGGCAGGACACGGCGGCGTAGGTGAGCGACGCGGCGGCGGCGGTGGTGAGCGGCGCCGTGCGGGTACGGCCCGTCTCGCTGATCCAGGTCCCGGCCTTGAACCGGTAGTAGTAGACCCGGCCGGCCTCGAGGCCGTCGACGTCGACGTGCAGGGTGTGGTGGTACTCCGGGTAGGCGACGGCGGTGCCGCTGCGGACGGGAGCACCGAAGCTCTCGTCGGAGGCCAGCTCCCACTGGACGACGACGTACTGCTGGGGCAGGCCGCCGTCGGGCTCGAAGGGGGCGGGGGCGAGCCGGGTCCACAGGAGCACGGAGTCGGGCAGCGGGTCCCCGGAGGCGACGCCGAGCGTGAACGGATCACTGTCGATCCTCGCCGCGTCGAGTTCGCCGGAGCCGGACACACCCTGGGCCGGCAGCTGCGTGCTGAACGCGAGAGCGGCGGCCGCCGCGGTGACCGTGAGAAAGCGGCGCCGCCCGAAGTACCGTGCGGCGGCACGTAGTTCGGGGTCGTGTCGTGAAGCCAAGGGGGCTCCTCCCGCAGTTGATCGCCGGCAGAGAACCCCAGCATGCTAACCAGACAATGATCAGATTTCGGACATGCCTGTCGGAGCGCCGGTTAACCTGTCCTCATGCCTCGCTACGAATACCGCTGCCGGACCTGCGGCGACACCTTCGAACTCAGCCGCCCCATGGCCGAGTCCTCCGCCCCCGCCGACTGCCCCGCCGGTCACGACGACACGGTGAAGCTGCTGTCGACGGTGGCGGTGGGCGGCTCGGCGTCCGCGTCGGCCCCCGCACCCCAGGCGGGCGGCGGCGGTGGGGGCGGCTGCTGCGGCGGAGGCTGCTGCGGCTGACCGCCGCACGCGAAACCCAGCACGAGAACCGAGCACGCGACCCTCTTCAGGCTGCCTTCAGGTCCCCGCACCTAGCGTGGGCCCATGTCAGCCATCGACTGGGTCAACGGCCTCATGGACACCCTCGGCGCGCCCGGCGCCGGGGTCGCCATCGCCCTGGAGAACCTCTTCCCGCCCATCCCGAGCGAGGCGATCCTGCCGCTCGCGGGCTTCGCGGCGAGCACCGGCCGGATGAGCCTGGTCGCCGTGCTGCTGTGGACGACGGCGGGCTCGGTGATCGGCGCCCTCGCGCTCTACGGCATCGGCGCGCTCCTCGGCCGGGACCGCACGGTGGCGCTCGCGGCCCGGCTGCCCCTGGTGAAGGTCTCGGACATCGAGAGGACCGAGGCCTGGTTCCTGCGGCACGGCCCCAAGGCGGTGTTCCTCGGCCGGATGATCCCGGTCTTCCGCAGCCTCGTCTCGGTCCCGGCAGGCGTCGAACGCATGCCGCTGCCCGTGTTCCTGACCCTGACCACCCTGGGCAGCGCCCTGTGGAACACGGCGTTCGTCCTCGCGGGCCACGCCCTGGGCGCCAACTGGACCCAGGTCACCGACATCGTGTCCGCGTACTCGAAGGTCGTGCTCGTGGCCGCCGCACTCACGGTCGTGGCGTTCGTCGCCGTACGACTGCTGCGGCGGCCCTCCTCTACTGAGGCGTCCGAACCGTCCTGAGCAGCTCCCGCAGGATCCGCTCCCCCGCCAGCACGCCTCGCTCCGGCAGCGCGCTGATCGCCGGCGCGGTCCAGTTCTCGTCCGCCAGCTCCCCGTGCCCCGGCCGCCAGCCCCGGTCGGCGGCGAGCAGCAGATCGGCGTCGAGCAGGGAGTCGCCCGCGGCCAGCGTCAGGGTGGCCCCGGTACGCCGGGCCACCTCGCGCACGGCCGCGCTCTTGGTGAGGGGCTTGGGGACGGCGTAGATCTTGCGGCCCTGGAGCGAGACCGTCCAGCCGCGGGGCTCGGCCCACACCGCGAGCTCCTTCACCCAGTCCTCGGGCAGCAGTTCGCGCTCGACGACGAGGTAGGCGAAGAGGTCCTCGGCGATCCGGTGCTTGCGCACCCACAGGGGGTCGGCCGTCGCCTGGAGGTGCGCGCTGATCTCGGCCAGCGAGGCGCACTCGTCGGCGAGGCGGGCCGTGACGCTCCCGTGCCAGTCGAGGTCGGTGACCCCGTCGACCAGCAGGTGGCCGCCGTTCGCGCAGATCGCGTAACTCGGCACGGGGCCGGGGAGGTTGATGCGCTGGTACTGCTTACGGGTGCGGGTCGTCGTCGGCACGAAGACCGCCTCGTCCCCGAGCTCGCAGAGCAGTCCGGCCGCGGTCTCCGTCATGTACGACAGCGGCCTGCTCTCGTGCACCTCGACACAGAGCAGCCGGGGCGCCCGCGCGTCCGGCATGGTCAGCGCGAGGGCGGCGGCGGAGTAGATGAGCGTACGGTCGAGGTCGCTCGCGACCAGCACCGGGGCCTGGACCGGCATCAGAGCGACACCGCCCTGCCGTCGGCACCAGTGGCGCCGCGCGTGTACTTCGGGTGGATCAACCCCACGCAGGTGTACGGGAGTTCGGCGACCTCTTCCACCGGGACACCTCTCTGCTCGGCCAACAGGCGTACGTGGTCCAGGTCCGCGCCCGCGCCGGCCCGCGCCAGGATCTTCCAGGGCACCCGGCGCAGCAGCACCCGGGTGGTCTCGCCGACACCCGGCTTGACGAGGTTGACGTCGTGGATGCCGTACTCCTCACTGATGCGTTCGACGGCCGCCCAGCCCTCCCAGGTGGGCTCGCGGTCGCCGGCCAGCAGTTCCTTCACGGTGGCGTCAACGGCGTCCGCGACCTCGGGGAAACGGGCGGCGACGGCGTCCAGGAAGTCCACCGACACGTCCGCGCCCGCGAGTTCGCGGTAGAACTTCGCGCCGTGGAAGTCGTGCGGGCCGACCAGGTCGGCGCGCAGCACCGTACGCGAGATCAGGCCGGAGACCGTCGAGTTGAGGCAGGCGGAGGGGATGAGGAAGTCCTCACGGGTGCCGTACGTGCGCACGCACGAGCCCGGGTCGGCGAGTACGGCGATCTCCGGGTCGAAGCCGGTGGGGCCGCCCTCGGCCTCGAACTTCCGCACCGCTTCCGTCAGTTCGCGGGTGATCGCGCCCTTGCCGGTCCAGCCGTCCACGAACACGACGTCGGCGGGGTCGTGGTGTTCGGCCAGCCAGCGCAGGGCGTTGGCGTCGATGCCGCGGCCGCGGACGATCGAGACCGCGTAGTGCGGCAGGTCGAGACCGTGGCGGAACCGGGCCCAGCGGCGCATCAGGACACCCACGGGGGTGCCGGCCCGGGCGAGCGAGACGAGGACGGGCCGGGGCGAGCGCTCCTGGAGCACGATCTCCGTGACCGCGCCGACGGCCTGGGCGAGCCTCGCGGAGGACTCCGTCAGGGCCGTCCGGAACAGCTCCTGGTACTGGTCGCTCGGCTGGTACTCCATCGGCAGGGACTCCGCGTAGTGCGCGCCGCCGCTCTGGATGGCCTCCTCGCGCTCCTCGGTCGGCGCCTCCAGCGTGACGTCCGAGAGATCCTGGAGCAGCCAGCCGACGTCCTCCGGGGCGTAGGAGGAGAAGGCGGGGCCGCGGAGGGGCTCAGGGAGCATGGAGGGCCTTTCGGGGGTGTGGCTGGGGACGACGGCGAGGACGACCTGCCGGGTGTGCGCGGCGAGTTGGGCCAGGAGGCCGTCCGGCGCGTGGAGTTCGGGGGTGTCGGCGGCGGAGTCGATCACGGCGACGACCGCGTCGAAACCGGCGCCGGCGACGTTGTAGGCGTAACGGTCGCCGGGGCCGTCCGCCGGGTTGTCGTGGGCCGGGAAGGTCAGGCGGGTGCGGATCGCGTATCCCGGGTCGTCCACGGCGAGCACCGGGGAGCGGGTCGTGGTGGAGAACGTCACCTCGACGCCTTCGGCGACCTGTTCCAGCTCGCGGGCGAGTCGGAGGGGGGCGTACATCAGCTCTTCGAAGCCGAGGATGTGCACGCGGTGCGCGTCTCCCGGGAGGGCTTCTGCCAGGCGGGCGGCCATCGCGGGGAGTTCGGATTCGAGGCGTATTCGGTGTGCCGGGGTGAAGCCGTGGCGGCCGCCGTCGGGGAGGTCTCGGGGCCACGAGAGGTCTATGCGGTTGATTGCCGGGTGCGGGTGTGTGGGGGCTGGTCGCGCCCACGCGGCGGTAGCCGCAGATTCAATGCAGCCCCGCGCCCCTGAGTGGGTTTCCTCGAACCTCGCTACAAGGTCCTGCCCTTTCTCCAACACCCCCTCCGGCAGCTTTACGGTGCCGGAGGCCGCCGCCACCAAATCCACCCTCGCGCCTATCTCCCCAGCGAACGCGGACAGCCGCCCCGCGTCCGCCTCCGACCGCATGTCCACCAGGGCGACCACCACGTACCGGTCCCTCGGATACCGGTCGTGCAGGTCCCTGATCGTGTTCAGGACCGTGTTGCCCGTGGAGAACTCGTCGTCCACGAGGACCAAGGGGCCGTCGCCGGTCAGCAGGGCCGGGTCCTCCGGCAGCAGGAGATGGCTCGTGGCATGGGAGTGGGACTCCTCGAAGCCGCCCGCGGGGGCCACGCCGGGGACCGGGCGGCGGGTGGAGTGGAGGTAGGGGGCGAGGGCGATGCCGTCGGCGACGGAGTGGCCGAGGCCGGTGGCGGTCTCCGCGTACCCCAGGACGACCGCCCTCGCGGCCTCCTCGTCGCCCAGCAGCTCCCGTACCCGGCGACCGAGGGCGAATCCGTGGCCGTAGACCACGCTCGGCGACTGCGGGACGTGTTTGCCCAGCACGTTGGAGACCAGCAGATGGGCCCGCTTGGGGTTGCGGCGCAGGGCCAGTCCCAGCAGGTCGGTCAACCGGTCGTCACCCACGAGTTCGACGCCCAGCCGGTCGGCGACCCACGTCCCCGACCAGACCTCGCCCGGCGTCCCGTCGTTCACTGCCTTGTTCATGCGTCCCTTGGTGTCCACGGATGTTCAGCCGGAGATCCCGGCGGCGAGCAGCTCCACGAAGCCGATGTCCTCGTTGGCCACCCCGAAGACCTCGGCGCGCAGCAGCGTCCGCTCGGCCCAGGCGCGATGCGGCTTCACTTCGTTCATCTTGTTGGTGTACTGCGACCTCAGCACCCCGCCGCCGCCGCGCTCGGGGCGCAGGATGTCCTGCGCATCGCTGAACTCCTCGTGGCTGACCACGGACAGCGCGTGCACGGGCAGCACGTGGGAGGGGTGGATGCAGGTCTTGCCGAGCAGTCCGTTGGCCTGGTCGAGGGTGATCTCGCGCAGCAGGCCGTCCATGGCGTGCTCGATGAGGGCCTCGCGCAGTTCCTCGGCCTGGCCCTCCAGGAAGGGGCTGCGGCGCAGCTGCGGCTTGAACATGCGCTCCTGGACCCGGAAGTACTCCCAGACCGGCCCGGTCACGGTGAAGCCGGTGCCGTCGGCGCGGCCCAGCATGTTCACCACGTCGGCGATCACGGAGGCGACGATCTGGACGTCCCAGGCGGTCATGTCGGGGGCGCGGCGCAGGCCGTAGGAGGAGCAGAAGTCGGTGACGCCGAGGCGGAGTGCCAGGACCCGCTCGCGGTACTTGTCGACCGCGCGGGCGATGCCCTCCAGGGTCTCTACGCGCGTCTCCCGGTAGAGCAGCTCCGGCGACTCCAGCACCGGCATGGCGAACAGCCGGTGTCCGCTCGCGGCCTCGGCACCGGAGAGGGCCTCCAGGAAGGGGATGCCGCGCTCCTCGGTGAACTTCGGGAGCACGAATCCGGACAGCAGCCGGACCGCGGGACCGAGCCGTCGTACGAGATCGGGTATCTGCTCGGGGTGGCGGACCCGGATGAAGAGCAGCGGGAGGTCGACCTGCCGCTGCGCGAGGTCCGTGAACTGCCGGACGAGGTTCTCCTCACCCTGGGCGACGTCCTCGTCACCGATGGAGTCTTCCAGGCACAGCACCATCGAGACCACACCGCGTCCGGTCTGCTTGACGATGTCGTCGGCGAGCCGCGGCCGCGTGGCCGGACTGTAGAGCGTGGCGCCCAGGGCCGCGGAGAGCAGCCGGGCCGGGGAGTCCGAGGTGAACTCGCAGGGCTCCTGGTGGAAGAGGCGCTGACGCACCTCAGGGGCAATGTGCCCGAAATGACGCATATGACTCCCCCGTGGTTGCTGTGTCACCCGTAAAGGGCTCACAGGTGGCCGGTAATAGTACGTAGGTACCCATGTCCGAGGTTCCCACCGGGCATGAATTTCAGGTAACGCAGACAAACACGGCCATGTCGACACCGGTACGACATGAACCGGTATCCCGTACCCCCGCGTTGTCGTGATCAGGACCGAGAGGGCAGGATGACCGCATGACGCACGCCATGCTGAAGGGGTCGAACGTCCCGCTCGAAGCCACCACGGTACGCGCCGTACTGTGCTGGGCGCCCGGGCAGGGGGTCCCGGTCGTCGACGCCTCGGCGCTTCTCCTCGGCCCCGACGGTCATGTGCGATCCGACGAGGACTTCGTCTTCTACAACCAGCCCCGGCACCCCTCCGGGAAGGTCTGGCTCCTGGGCAAGAAACGCCTCGCCGAGGGTCCCACCGACACGATCCAGACAGATCTCGCCGGTGTCGAGCCCGACGTCAGCCAGATTCTCCTGGTCGCCTCGGTGGACGACGAGGCCACGTTCGCCCGCGTACAGGGCCTGCGCATCCTGCTGTACGACGCCTCGGTCGCCGACGGCGAGCCGCTGATCCGCTTCGACATCAAGCCGGAGACGGGCCAGGAGACGGCCCTGATCTGCGGCGAGCTGTACCGCCGCGGCGAGGGCTGGAAGTTCCGCGCCCTGGGCGAGGGCTATGTGGAGGGCCTGCAGGGCCTGGCCACGGACTACGGCATCGTGGTGGACGAGTCCGACTCCCCGGAGGCTCCTTCCCAGCCCGAGCCCACGTCGTCCCCGCTCCCCCCGGAGCAGCCGGCCCAGTCGGCCACCTCGGTCCCCACCCAGCAGGCCTACGGCTACCCGCAGCAGGCGACCCCGGCGACAGCCCCGGTGCCGGCGTCGGGTTACGGCTACCCGCCCCCGGTGCCTCCGGTGCCGGCCGGGGCGGAGTTCCGCCTGCCACCCCAGGGACCGCAGTTCATCGGGCGGTAGCGGCTCTCACCGGTCCGCCTTCGCCTTGTAGCCCCGCCCCCACTGCAGCCCCCACCCGTACAACCGGTCCAGCTCGCCCTGGAAGCCGTACACGAACTGCACCTCACGCCGTACGACGAGCTCGCCCTTGATGTTCTCGATCATCACCACCGCGCACGAGCGGGCCTGCGGGTGCCGCTCGTCGAGGCCTATCTCGATACGCGGCCCGTTGCTCGGATACAGCGTCACGATCGCGTGCGTACGGTCGAACGCCGGTGTCTGGTCGTAGATGTACACGAAGACCAGCAGCCGCTTGATCTGGTCCCGGTGATCGAGGTTGACGTACATCGTCTCGCCGGACGCCGACCCGAACCGGTCGTCCCCGCTGAGCTTCACGTACGGCGGGGCGTTGACGTCACCCAGCAGGCCGCCGAGGGGCTGGACGACCCCCTTCGTGCCGTCGGCCAGCTCGTACAGACACCCCAGGTCGAGGTCGACGTTGACCATGCTCTGGCTGTGCCCGAGGACCTCCGGCGGCTTGAGCGCCTTGAAGGGGTGCCGCAGCAGTGACTGCCGCTGTGGGCCCCCGATGTCGGAGGTCCGCATCCGCCAGGTCAGGTTGACGCGGAGGTTCCCGGTCGCCGCGCCCTGCTTGGTGAGCGAGACCCGGTTGTGCCGCTTGGTCAGTTCGATCGCGTTGCTGGCCGCGCTGCCCGAGTCGAAGTCGACCTCGCGGCCGCCCCGGAGTCCGTCCAAGAAGCCCATTCCCGCCCCCATGTTCACTTTGGAGAAACCGGCGGGGCGGCCGGAGGCCGGCCGCCCCGCTCAGAGCGTTCCTCACCGGGAAGGGTGTCACACCCCGGACGAGACCTCAGTCTTCTCGTCCGAGCCCGCGGCTTTTCCCTCTGCGGCCGCGAGCGCCTTGTTGCGGCGCACGGAGGACCAGAAGGACCAGCCGATCAGGACGACCCCCACGAGACCGGTGATGATCTCGTGGATCTGGTACTGGATGGTCACCATGAGGATCACCGCGAGGGCGCCGATCGCGTAGTGCGCGCCGTGCTCCAGGTAGACGTAGTCGTCGAGGGTGCCCTGGCGGACCAGGTACACGGTCAGCGACCGGACGTACATCGCGCCGATGCCCAGGCCCAGCGCCATTAGGACGATGTCGTTGGTGATGGCGAACGCGCCGATCACACCGTCGAAGGAGAAGGAGGCGTCGAGGACCTCCAGGTAGAGGAACATGAAGAACGCGGCCTGGCCGGCCATCAGGACCGCCGACTTGGGCTTGCCCTGGCGCTCGGCCTGCTCCTCCTCCTCGTGCTCGCGTTCCTCGTCCTCTTCGAGCTTGTCCTCGAAGTAGCCGGAGAGTCCGCCGACCACCATGTAGGTGATCAGACCCGCGATGCCGGAGATCAGGACGGTCTGCGCCTTGTCGACGTGCGCGCCGCCGTGCTGGTGGGCGTGGGTGGCGAAGGTGAAGGCGGTGATCAGCAGGACGACCAGCGCGATGCAGACCGACAGCATGTCGACCTTGCCGAGCTTGGCCAGCGGCCGCTCGATCCAGCGCAGCCACTGGATGTCCCGGTCCTCGAAGATGAAGTCCAGGAAGATCATCAACAGGAACATGCCACCGAACGCGGCGATCGCCGGGTGCGCGTCGGTGACCAGCTCCTGGTAGTGGTCCTTGTTGTTGAGGGCGAGGTCGACCGCCTCGATGGGCCCCATCTTGGCGCTGATGGCGACGATGACCACGGGGAAGACCAGCCGCATGCCGAACACGGCGATCAGCACGCCGACCGTGAGGAAGATCTTCTGCCAGAAGGCATTCATCTTCTTCAGGATTCCGGCGTTGACCACCGCGTTGTCGAACGACAGGGAGATCTCGAGGATCGAGAGGATCGCCACGATCCCGAAACCCTCCCACCCCCCGTAGAGGACCGCAGCGACCAGGCCGAGCGCGGTGACCGCGAACGACCAGCCGAAGGTTTTGAGAACCACTGGCTACCCAATCCGTACGTGTACGGGGGACCCCCGTGCCGCACTCGGCTTTACGAAACTTTGAAGCGAAGTGTAGTCGGGCACCCTCGAAGCCCCACCCGGCCCCGCCTTTTGCTCATATCGCGTTATGAGACGTTGACTCCGAAGTCGAGGGCGATGCCCCTGAGGCCCGACGCGTACCCCTGCCCCACCGCCCTGAACTTCCACTCGCCCTGGTAGCGGTAGAGCTCGCCGAAGATCATCGCGGTCTCGGTGGAGGCGTCCTCGGAGAGGTCGTAGCGGGCCAGTTCCTGGCCGTCGGCCTGGTTGACCACCCGGATGAAGGCGTTGCTGACCTGGCCGAAGGTCTGGCCGCGGTTGTCGGCGTCATGGATCGACACCGGAAAGACGATCTTGTCGCAGGAGCCCGGCACCTTGGCGAGGTCGACCAGGATCGACTCGTCGTCGCCCTCGCCCTCACCCGTGAGGTTGTCGCCGGTGTGCTCGACCGAACCGTCCGGGCTCTTGAGCTGGTTGTAGAAGATGAAGTACTCGTCACCCAGGACCCGCCCGCTGCTGCACATCAGGGCGCTGGCGTCGAGGTCGAAGTCGGCTCCGGTGGTGGAGCGCGCGTCCCAGCCGAGTCCGACCATCACCTGGGTGAGGTTGGGTGCGGCCTTGGACAGGGAGACGTTTCCCCCCTTGGCGAGCGTGACGCCCATGTGCTGTTCCCTCCCCGAGAGTGTTTCCGTGCTGTTCCTGCACTCCCCCGAAGGGGGCGTCCCCAAGCGCCGCACGCACACGGTGCGGCGCCGGACGAAGAGAGCCGGGGCCGGTCCGGGGACCGGCCCGGTGAGGTCCTAGACGTTGACGCCGAAGTCCTGGGCGATGCCGCGCAGGCCCGAGGCGTAGCCCTGGCCGATGGCGCGGAACTTCCACTCGGCGCCGTTGCGGTAGAGCTCGCCGAAGACCATGGCGGTCTCGGTGGAGGCGTCCTCGGAGAGGTCGTAGCGGGCGATCTCGGCGCCGCCGGCCTGGTTGACGACGCGGATGAACGCGTTGCGCACCTGGCCGAAGGACTGCTGGCGGTTCTCGGCTTCGTAGATCGAGACCGGGAAGACGATCTTGTCGACGTCGGCCGGGACGGCGGCCAGGTCGACCTTGATCTGCTCGTCGTCGCCCTCGCCCTCACCGGTGAGGTTGTCGCCGGTGTGCTCGACCGAGCCGTCCGCGCTCTTGAGGTTGTTGAAGAAGACGAAGTTCGCGTCGCTGGCGACCTTGCCGGCCGCGTTCAGCAGCAGCGCGCTGGCGTCCAGGTCGAAGTCGGTGCCGGTCGTGGTGCGGACGTCCCACCCCAGACCGACGATGACCGCGGTAAGGCCCGGGGCCTCCTTGGTCAGCGATACGTTGCCGCCCTTGCTGAGGCTGACTCCCACGAGTCCTCCATTTGGTGTCCGGGGGCCGGGAGCCCCACAGTGCGTGCGATGTCGGATGATGTCGGATCAACGTTTCGATCCTAGTGACGGGTTCCCGGCCCACGCAGTCCCTAAGGGCGAACAATCACAGGGTGTCGAGCGCCTTCACGTACTCGTTCAGGTCGCGGGCGTCCGGCAGGGCGTTGACGACGGTCCAGCGGACCACGCCCTCCTTGTCGATGACGAAGGTGCCGCGCACCGCGCAGCCCTTGTCCTCGGCGAAGACGCCATAGGCCCGGGAGACCTCGCCGTGCGGCCAGAAGTCGCTGAGCAGCGGGTACTCCAGGCCCTCCTGCTCGGCGAAGACGCGCAGGGTGTGGATGGAGTCGTTGGAGACGGCGAGCAGCTGGGTGTCGCGGTCCACGAAGGTGGGCAGGTTGTCACGCAGCTCGCACAGCTCACCGGTGCAGACGCCGGTGAAGGCGAAGGGGTAGAAGAGCAGCACGACGTTCTTGCTGCCACGGAAGTCGGACAGCTTCACGGCCCGGCCGTGGTTGTCCTTGAGCTCGAAGTCGGGGGCCTTTTCGCCGACCTGGATCGCCATCGCGTGGATGTCCCTTCGGGGGCTGTTCGAGTGACGAGACCACCCTACGCAGCGATCACCACAGGGAAAGCGGACGGGCCGGTCGCGCCGGCCCGTCCGTTTGTACGGGGCTACTTCTTGGACTTGGCCGCCTTGGGCGTCACCAGCCGGCTGCCACTCCAGTCCTTGCCCACGCTGACGCTCTTGGAGGCGGACAGGCCTGCCGTCGTCGCGGCTTCGGAGATGTCACTCGGCTCCACGTAGCCGTCCCGGCCGGTCTTCGGCGTCAGCAACAGGATCGAGCCGCCCTCCTCGATGTACGTGGTGGCGTCCACCAGCACATCGGTCAGGTCGCCGTCCTCGTCACGGAACCAGAGCACCACGGCATCGGCGACGTCGTCGTAATCCTCGTCCACAAGGTCGCTGCCGATTACTTGCTCGATGGCCTCGCGGAGTTCCTGGTCTACGTCGTCGTCGTAGCCGATCTCCTGGACCACCTGCTCGGGCTGGAACCCCAGCCTCACGGCAGGGCTCGTCTCCGCGTGGTCCGCGGTCGCGCTCACGGGTTGCCTCCTGATCTTGTCTTTGGGTATGTCTCAGCCACGCGCGTGCGCGAAGCATTGGCCGTAGTCCACACGGGCGGGGCGGATCGCGCAAGTACCCGGCGTTTCAGACCGCCGAAACGGTGACGTTCCGGAACGTGTCACCCCAACCCCAGGCACATCATCGCGGTCGCGTCGTGACACATGCCACACCTTTCTGCCCTCTTTGCGTGTTTGGGAACCATACCCGGGTACGGACCTCCGGGTTACCCCGCAGTAGAGATGACGTTTGGCCCCCCGAGGTACACGATGGGGAGCGGTGCAGACATACAGAAATACGGCCCTCTGACAGGTAAGGAACAGCGTGGCTTCCGGATCCGATCGCAACCCGATCATCATTGGCGGCCTTCCGAGTCAGGTTCCTGACTTCGATCCCGAGGAAACCCAGGAGTGGCTCGACTCCCTCGACGCCGCCGTGGACGAGCGCGGCCGGCAGCGGGCCCGCTATCTGATGCTGCGGCTCATCGAGCGGGCCCGCGAGAAGCGCGTCGCCGTGCCCGAGATGCGCAGCACGGACTACGTGAACACCATCCCGACCGGGGCTGAGCCGTTCTTCCCGGGCAACGAGGAGATCGAGCGCAAGATCCTGAACGCCACCCGGTGGAACGCGGCCGTGATGGTCTCGCGCGCCCAGCGTCCCGGGATCGGCGTCGGCGGCCACATCGCCACCTTCGCGTCCTCCGCGTCCCTCTACGACGTCGGCTTCAACCACTTCTTCCGCGGCAAGGACGAGGGCGACGGCGGTGACCAGGTCTTCTTCCAGGGCCACGCCTCCCCCGGCATCTACGCGCGCGCGTTCCTGCTCGACCGCCTCAGCGAGACGCAGCTCGACGCCTTCCGCCAGGAGAAGTCGAAGGCCCCGTACGGGCTCTCCAGCTACCCGCACCCGCGGCTGATGCCGGACTTCTGGGAGTTCCCGACCGTGTCGATGGGTCTCGGCCCGATCGGCGCGATCTACCAGGCGCGGATGAACCGCTACATGCACGCGCGCGGGATCGCCGACACGTCGAAGTCGCACGTATGGGCGTTCCTCGGCGACGGCGAGATGGACGAGCCCGAGTCGCTCGGCCAGCTGACCATCGCCGCGCGCGAGGGCCTCGACAACCTGACCTTCGTCGTCAACTGCAACCTCCAGCGCCTCGACGGCCCGGTGCGCGGCAACGGCAAGGTCATCCAGGAGCTGGAGTCGGTCTTCCGCGGCGCCGGCTGGAACGTCATCAAGCTGATCTGGGACCGGACCTGGGACCCGCTGCTCGCGCAGGACCGCGACGGCATCCTCGTCAACCGGATGAACACCACCCCGGACGGCCAGTTCCAGACCTACGCCACCGAGTCCGGCGCCTACATCCGCGATCACTTCTTCGGCGACGACCAGCGGCTGCGCGCGATGGTCGAGGGCATGACCGACGACCAGATCCTGCACCTGGGCCGCGGCGGTCACGACCACAAGAAGATCTACGCGGCGTTCAAGGCGGCCGTCGAGCACACCGGCCAGCCGACGGTCATCCTCGCCAAGACCGTCAAGGGCTGGACGCTGGGCCCGAACTTCGAGGGCCGCAACGCCACGCACCAGATGAAGAAGCTGACGGTCGACGACCTCAAGGGCTTCCGCGACCGGCTGCACCTGCCGATCTCCGACAAGGAGCTGGAGTCGGGCGCGCCGCCCTACTACCACCCGGGCCGGGACTCGGAGGAGATCCAGTACATGCACGACCGCCGACTGGGTCTCGGCGGTTATGTCCCGACGCGTGTCGTGCGTGCCGAACCGCTCGCACTGCCGGACGACAAGACGTACGCGACCGTGAAGAAGGGTTCCGGTCAGCAGTCGATCGCCACCACCATGGCTTTCGTACGACTGCTCAAGGACCTCATGCGGGACAATGAGATCGGCAAGCGCTTCGTGCTGATCGCGCCCGACGAGTACCGCACCTTCGGCATGGACTCGTTCTTCCCGAGTGCGAAGATCTACAACCCGCTGGGGCAGCAGTACGAGTCGGTCGACCGGGAGCTGCTGCTCGCGTACAAGGAGTCGCCGACGGGTCAGATGCTGCACGACGGCATCTCCGAGGCGGGCTGCACGGCTTCACTGATCGCGGCGGGTTCGGCGTACGCCACGCACGGCGAACCGCTGATCCCGGTCTACGTCTTCTACTCGATGTTCGGTTTCCAGCGCACCGGTGACCAGTTCTGGCAGATGGCCGACCAGTTGGCGCGCGGATTCGTCCTGGGCGCGACCGCCGGACGTACGACGCTGACCGGTGAGGGGCTCCAGCACGCGGACGGCCACTCGCAGTTGCTCGCCTCGACCAACCCGGGCTGCGTGGCGTACGACCCGGCGTTCGGGTTCGAGATCGCGCACATCGTGCAGGACGGTCTGCGCCGGATGTACGGGCCGACCGCCGACGGCAAGATGGGTGAGGACGTCTTCTACTACCTCACCGTGTACAACGAGCCCATCCAGCACCCGGCCGAGCCCGAGAACGTCGACGTCGAGGGCATCCTCAAGGGCGTCCACCGCTTCTCCGAGGGCACCTCGGGGTCGATCCCGGCGCAGATCATGGCGTCCGGTGTGGCCGTGCCGTGGGCGGTCGAGGCGCAGAAGATCCTCGCCGAGGAGTGGGACGTCAAGGCGGACGTCTGGTCGGCGACCTCCTGGAACGAGCTGCGGCGTGAGGCGGTGGCCTGCGAGGAGTACAACCTGCTGCACCCGGAGGAGGAGCAGCGGGTGCCGTACGTGACGCGGAAGCTGGCCGGGGCGCAGGGTCCGTTCGTGGCCGTGTCCGACTGGATGCGGTCGGTTCCCGACCAGATCGCGCGGTGGGTACCCGGCACGTACCAGTCGCTGGGCGCCGACGGGTTCGGCTTCGCGGACACGCGGGGTGCGGCGCGGCGGTTCTTCCACATCGACGCGCAGTCGATCGTGGTGGGCGTGCTGACGGAGCTGGCACGGGAGGGCAAGGTGGACCGGTCGGTGCTGAAGCAGGCGATCGACCGGTACCAGTTGCTGGATGTCTCGGCGGCGGACCCGGGGGCTGCCGGAGGAGACGCGTAGTCGTTCGGCTGCGGGTGCGTGGGGGCTGGTCGCGCAGTTCCCCGCGCCCCCGAGGAGTTGAAGGGCGGTGCGCTCGACGCGCACCGCCCTTTACCGTTTCTCTACGATGCGGTCATGAAGGAACAGTCGGCGCAGGCCCGTTGGGAACAGCACACCCAGCGGCCCCTTCTGGCGCTCGCGGTGCTGTTCGCCGTCGCCTATGCCGTGCCGATCGTGGACACCTCGGCGGGGCATTCGCTGACGGCGGCGTGCACGGTGGCCGAGTGGGTGGTGTGGGCGGTCTTCGCGGTCGACTACCTCATGCGCTTGTCGCTCTCGCGGGACCGCCGCGGATTCGTACGGCAGCACTGGATGGACCTGTGCGCCGTGGTGGTGCCGCTCATACAGCCCCTGCGGCTGCTGCGGCTCGTCTCCACGCTGCTGCTGGTGGGGCGGCGGGCGCGGATGGCCTCGCAGATCAGGGTGACGACGTATGTCGGCGGGGCGGTCGTCGGGCTGCTGATGTTCGGCTCGCTGGCCGTGCTCTCGGTGGAACGGGACTCACCGAACGGGAACATCCGCACACTGGGTGACGCGGTGTGGTGGTCCTTCACCACCATGACGACCGTGGGCTACGGCGACCACGCCCCGACCACCGGCCTGGGCCGCATGATCGCGGTGGGCCTGATGCTCTCGGGTATCGCCCTTCTCGGTGTCGTGACCGCGAACATCGCGGCATGGTTCATCGAGCGCTTCGAGAAGGACGACGTGGAGGAACGCGAGCAGACGGAGGCGATCAGAGCCCTGACCGAGGAGGTCCGTGCGCTGCGAGCCGAGGTGGCGGCCTTGCGCAAGACATCCGTCGGGGGCTGACGGGGACTCCGTCGAGGGCGGGGCCGGCTCAGGCTCTCACCGGGGGCGATCCCGCAGACGGATGACGGAAGCCCCGGGCCCAGGACGGAGACGGCCCCTCGGGGGGCACCCCCAGACCCCCGGCGATGAATCCCCGGTCCGTGACCGACCTGGCGTCCCAGGAGCCGCACAGCCGTCGGCGGACATGGGCGGGCCCCCGGTCGTCCCACCGGGGGCCCTTCCCTCACGCGCCCCGGGTCAGAACAACCCGCTGCCCGGGGTGGCCGCTCCGACGAGCCAGATGATCGCCAGGAGCGTGTCGATGGCGCCCAGTACGAAGGCGACCAGAGCGGGCCAGGCACCGTTGGCGCCCGACCAGGTGCGGCCCATGGCGAGCCAGCCGCAGACGAGCGCGACGGGCCCCAGAATGATGCCCAGTACGAAGAATCCCGCGATCGCGCAGATGACTCCGATGATTCCGAGCGTCGCGCGATCCGGCCCGGTCCGTGACCACGTCCGGCCACGTGATCGGGGGTACCTGCGCGTTCCGTGTCCGAAGCCCGCCATCATCAACTCCCTGACACCCTAGGTTGGTTGGGTTCGTCTCGGGTTCAACGATGCGAGTACCCCGCTCCCCGCGGTTAATCCTCCGGCCTTGCGGCGCGCCGCCCCCCTCCGGCAGCGCGCCGCAGCGCCGTCCGCCCTCCGCGTCGCACGGGCGTGCCGTGCGGAGGACTTGACTTACTGTGACCTGCGGCGCGCACCGGGTGCGAGAAATCTTTAGCCTCTTCACCCTGATAGGGGAAGAACGCTGAAGTCCCGTCAGATGTGGCCCACGCCCGCGCCCGCCTCCGCGTTCGCACCGCGCTTGGTGAGCAGGGCGACCAGGACCGCGAACGCGGCGACTCCCGCGGCGACCAGGGACGCGAGGCTCATCCCGGAGATGAAGGTGTCGTGGGCGACGCCGGTGATCTTCGCCGCGATCTCCGCCGGGGTGCCCTTGGCGACCGGGGCCACGCCCACCTGGACCGCCTCCGACGCCTGGTCCAGCTGGGCCGGCGTCAGCGCCGGCAGACCCGCGTCCTTCCAGTTGCCCGCGAGGTCGCCGTCCACCTTGGAGGCCATCACGGCGCCGAGGACGGCCGTGCCGAGGCTGCCGCCGATCTGCATCGCGGCCTGCTGGAGACCGCCGGCCACACCGGAGAGCTCCATGGGCGCGTTGCCCACGATGACCTCGGTGGCGCCGACCATCACGGGCGCGAGGCCGAGGCCGAGCAGCGCGAACCAGAGGGACATCAGGGCGCTGCCGGTGTCCGTCTCCAGCGTGGACATGCCGTACATGGCGATCGCGGTGGCCGCCATGCCGCCCGCCAGCGGGATCCGCGGGCCGAGCTTGGTGATCAGCGCACCCGCGAGCGGGGAGCCGACGATCATCATCCCGGTGAGCGGGAGCAGATGGAGACCGGCGTCGATGGGGCTCATGCCGTGCACGTTCTGCAGGTAGAACGTCACGAAGAACAGGCCGCCCATGAACGCGATCGCCATGAGGACCATGAGCACGACACCCGCCGACAGCGCCACCGAACGGAACAGCCCGAGCGGGATCAGCGGCTCCTTGACCTTCGTCTCCCAGACGGCGAACAGCCCGAAGCCCACGACCGAGGCGACGATGAAGGTCCAGGTCAGTCCGTCGCCCCAGCCCCAGGTCGGGGCCTTGATGAGCGCCCACACCAGGCAGAACATGGCGGCGGACAGCAGGGCTATGCCCAGGAGGTCGAAGGAGCGCGGGGCGTTCTCGGCGCGGTGGTCGAGCAGGATCAGCACCCCGAGGACCAGGGCGAGGACACCGACCGGCACGTTGATGAAGAACACCGACTGCCAGTTGACGTGCTCGACGAGGACACCGCCGAGGATCGGGCCGCCGGCGGTGGAGGCGCCGATGACCATGCCCCAGATGCCGATGGCCATGTTGAGCTTCTCGGCGGGGAAGGTGGCCCGCAGCAGACCGAGCGCGGCCGGCATCAGCAGGGCGCCGAACAGGCCCTGCAGGACCCGGAAGGTGACGACCGCGGCGATGCTGCTGGACAGCCCGATCGCGCCCGAGGCGGCCGCGAAGCCGACGACACCGATCAGGAACGTCTGGCGGTGGCCGAAGCGGTCACCGAGCTTGCCCGCGGTGATCAGGGCGACCGCCAGCGCGAGGAAGTAGCCGTTGGTGATCCACTGGACGTCCGCGAAGCTCGCCTTGAGGTCGGCCTGGATGGCCGGATTGGCGATGGCCACGATGGTGCCGTCGAGGGCCACCATCATGACCCCGACGGCCACGGTCAGCAGGGTGAGCCAAGGGTGGCCGCGCAGCCCGGAGGAGGGCGGCTGATCCGACGGGGACTGTGACGCCCTGTCCCCCGGCCCCGTCGTACCGATGGTGGTCTGACTAGTCATGTGTTCGAGGCTAGTGACAGCCACTGACAATTGACAAACCAATTCACAAGTCGGTAACTGACACCAATGGAAACACTGCGCGAACGCAAGAAGCAGCGCACCCGGGAGGCACTGCTTCGGGTGGCGGTCGAGCTCTTCACCACCCGGGGCTACGAGCGGACGACCGTCGACGACATCGCCGACGCCGTAGGGGTCTCGCAGCGCACCTTCTTCCGCTACTTCGCCGGCAAGGAGGACGCCGCGCTCGCGCTCGACGAGATGACGGTGACGCGCTTCGTCGACGCCGTACGCGCGCGTCCGCCGCACGAACCCCCGCTGGAGGCGCTGCGCCAGGCCGTACTGGAGGGCTGGGACACGCTGCACGAGGTCGTGGAGTCGGTCGTGCCGGTGGAGCGGTTCCTGGCCCTGTACCGGGTGATCGAGTCGACGCCCGTCCTGCTCGCCGCGCATCTGCGCCGCTCGATGGAGGTCGAGGAGGTGCTCACGCGCGTGCTCGCCGAACGCGAGGGCCTCGACGCGGCCACCGACCCTCGACCCAGGCTGCTGGTGGCCGTCTTCGGCGGCGTGATGCGGGTGACGGAGCGGCAGTGGTCGACCGACGGGGAGTTCAGCCTGGAGGCGATGCGCGCGTTGACGGTCTCCCACCTCGAACTGCTGGGTCCCGCACTGACCGGCAAGTGGGACCCCTACATCAAAACGTGATCCCTGTCACTCGATTAACCCGAGACCGTCCCGTTCTCCTAGTGTGTCCTTTCAGTGACTTCCTTCGACACCTCCCCGCAACTCAACGTCTGGCGCGCACTGCTCGCGCTGGCCGTGGTGTTCGTGATGCTGGCGACCACCGGTTGGACCGCTCTGCGCAACCAGAGGGAGGCCGGTCCGCTCCAAGCCTCGCTCGAGTCCTGGGGGCACGGCCGCCTCCAGGGGCACCGGCTGCCGGACCCGGACACGGCCCCCGCCCAGCTCGCGCGCTTCTTCGCCTCTCTCAGCTCCCAGGAGCGGGTCCGCCTCGCCCAGCGCTATCCGCTCGCGGTCGGCAACATGAACGGCGCCCCCGTCGGACTGCGCTACCAGGCCAATCGGCTCGCGCTCCTGCAGGCCCGTGCCGTCGAGCGCACCCGCATGCACGACACTCGGCTCACGCCGGCCGGTCAGCGGGAGGCGGGCCGCCGTATGCACCGCTTCGAGTCGCTGACGGCCCCGGAGCGCCACATCCTCGCCTTCGACCCCGACGGCTCCGGCCGGGTCGCCGAGGTCTTCGGCGATCTCGGCACGGCGGAGCGGATCTCCGTCGTCGTGCCAGGCGTGGACACCGACGTGCTCACCTTCCAGCGCACCAACCGCAGTTGGTCCGCTCCGTTCGGCATGGCCCAGGCCCTCTACGGGGCCGAGCGGGAGGCGAGCCCGTCCACACGTACCGCGGTGATCGCCTGGGCCGACTACACGGCACCCGCCGGACTCGGCATCGACTCGGCCACCGCGATGCGCGCCGAGAACGGCGCCGTCCGGTTGAACGCGCTGGTGCGCGCGCTGCCCGGCACCGCGCCCGTCTCCCTGTTCTGCCACAGCTACGGCTCCGTGGTGTGCGGGGTGGCCGCGCACACGCTGCCCGACCGGGTGGCCGACATCGCGGTCGCCGGCAGCCCCGGGATGCGGGTCGCCAACGCCTCCCATCTGCGCACCACCGCGCGGGTGTGGGCGATGCGGGACACCGACGACTGGATCCAGGACGTGCCGTACATGGAGGTCGGCGGGCTCGGCCACGGAGCCGATCCGGTGTCCTCCGCGTTCGGCGCGCGCGTGCTGTCCGCGCGGGGTGCGGACGGTCACGCCGGTTACTTCGAGCCCGGAACGGAGAGTCTGCTCAACTTCGCCGAGATCGGCATTGGCGCGTACCGCTCGGTGCACTGCGCCCACGAGGACGAAGCCTGCCGCGCCGGTTTGTCCGGCGCGGCCACGGCCGGACGCGCGTAGAGACCGCAGGAAGTGCGGTCTGCGCGAGGAGGGACGAAGGAGCTCGTGCCGAATACGATGACCCGCATGGGTGACGTACTGGCCGGATTTCATGCCGCCTGGGAGTTCGAGTCCGACTCCGTGCTCATCCGCTACGAACGGGGGATTCGCACACCGAAGCTCTTCCAGGCGCTCGGGGAACGCCGCATCCCCCTGGAGGCGATCTCCGGGGTGACGCTGACTCCCGGCAAGCGGGGCACAGTGGTCCTGCACGCCGAGCCGCGACCGGGGGCGGATCCGCTCATGGAGGCGGCGGCGGGGCAGCTGAAGGAAGGGTGCGATCCGTACCGGCTGGTGCTGCCGGCCGACAAGGAGACGCTCGCCGAGTACTACGCGGACGAGCTGCGCACGCTCCTGAAGGAGGACGACGAGCCGGCGGAACGTTTCCTGGTGCCGGCCCCCGAGGTGCCGTTGCAGTTCAAGGCGTACGACGGCAAGGCGTCCTTCGACGGCCGTACCGTGCGCTTCCGCTGGTTCTGGACGGGAGCGTCCTCGGCGAAGTGGAAGGCCGGCGACCAGAGTTTCCCGGTGTCCGAGCTGACGGGCGTCGAGTGGCGGTCACCGGAGGTCTTCGAGGGACACCTGCGGTTGCTGCGCGGGGAGCCGGGGGCGGTGCAGGCGGACCAGGACCCGGCTGCCGTGGTGTTCGGGCTCGGGTACGGGCCCGTCCACGAGTCGTTGCCGTTCGCGGCGGCGGTTCTCGCGGCCGTACGGCAACGGGGTCCCGCCGCCGCCGTGGTCCCGGCCGTGACCGCGCCACGCCGGGACCCCGCGGACATCGCCGAACGGATTCGCCATCTCGGGGAACTGCACCAGGCCGGGCTGGTCACCGACGAGGAGTTCGCCGTGAAGAAGGCGGAGTTGCTGGCGGAGCTCTAGATCACTCCCTGCCCGCCGAAGTGAACCGCATGTCCGCGTACCGGTCGCCCGCCACCTGTGCCGCGATCGGCTCCAGCAGCTCCAGCTCCTCCTTCGTGAGCTCGACGCCCGTGGCCGCCGCGTTCTCCTCCACCCTGCCGGGCTTACGGGTGCCGGGGATCGGGATCACCGGGAGGTCGTGGACCGTCGTCTGCTGCTGGACCCAGGCCAGGGCGACCTGGCCCAGGGAGACTCCGTGGGCCTCGGCGACCGTGCGGATCGGCTCCAGCAGGGCCGCGTTCGCCGCGGCGTTGTCGCCCGTGAAGCGGGGCTGCTGGCGGCGGAAGTCGTCGGCGGTGAGGTCCTTGTCGGCGTTGGTGAAGGAGCCGGTGAGGAAGCCGCGGCCGAGCGGGGAGTACGGGACGAGGGTCACGCCCAGTTCGCGGGCGGCCGGGACCACCTGGGCCTCGATGTCCCGGCTGAACAGGGACCACTCCGACTGCAGGGCGGCGATGGGGTGCACGGCCTGAGCGGCACGCAGCTCCGCCGCGGTGACCTCGCTCAGGCCCAGATGCTTGACCTTGCCCTCGCGCACCAGCTCGGCCATGGTGCCGACGGAGTCCTCGATCGGCACGTCCGGATCGCGCCGGTGCATGTAGTAGAGGTCGATCGCGTCGACGTCCAGGCGCTTCAGGCTCGCCTCGACCGCCTGGCGGATGTACGGCGGGTCGTTGCGGATGATCCGCCTGGTCGGGTCGTCCGGCGGTATGGACAGGGCGAACTTGGTGGCAATCACGACCTCGTCGCGGTGGGCCTTGAAGAACGGGGACAGGAACTTCTCGTTCTCCCCGTTGCCGTAGGCGTCCGCCGTGTCGTAGAGCGTGATGCCGAGCTCCAGGGCCCGCTCCAGGGTGGCGCGGGACTCCTTCGCGTCCGTCGGGCCGTACGCGAAGCTCATGCCCATGCAGCCGAGTCCCTGGACGCCGACCTCCGGCCCGGTCTCGCCCAGTCGTGCGGTGGGGATCCTGCCGTCCGTCATCCTGTCTTCTCCTTCTCCCAGTCGGTGCTGCCGGCCTCGGCGTAGAAACTGATCTTGTAGTCGAGCACGGCGAGGGTGTCCTGGAGTTCCGCGATCCGGGCCAGCACGTCCCGGCGGGTCGCCTCCAGCAGCTTGAAACGGTCGCCGAAGGTCTGGTCGCCCTCCCGCACCAGTTCCGCGTACCGGACCATGTCGGCGACCGGCATGCCGGTGAGCCGCAGCTTTCCGACGAAGTCGAGCCAGTCCAGGTCGCGGTTGCTGTAGCGGCGCTGGCCGGTGTGCGAGCGGTCGATGTGCGGCATCAGGCCGATGCGCTCGTACCAGCGCAGGGTGTGCGCGGTCAGGCCGGTGAAGGCGACGACCTCGCTGATCGTGTAGCTGTCCTGGCCCGCCGGACGCCGGTGGGGGTGCGGCGGGGCGGCGCAACTGTCGGTCCTGGTACCCGTGGTCTCCATCACCGTCATGACCCCAACGCTATGACCTTGGAGTGCACTCCAAGCAAGCGGAACCGGTAAGAAATCGGCAGGACGCGCCACAGGTGCGGTCGCTAGCGTGCGGGCCATGAGTCTCGTACGCCGTGCCACGACCGAGGACGCCGGGGAAGTGCTGCGTCTGCGCCAGGTGATGATCGACGCACTGCCCGGCGGGGACGCCTCCACAGCGTGGCACACGGAGGCGCTGCCGTCGCTGCGCAGGAAACTGGGCGAGGCCGACGGGGACTTCGCGGCCTTCGTCGTCGACCACCCGGACCGGCCGGGGGCGCTGGCCGCGCTGGTCGTCGGGACGGTCGACTACCGGATCGGGAAGGCGGGCAATCCGCACGGGCTCGCCGGGTACGTCTTCAGCGTCGCCACCGACCCGCAGGCGCGTCGGCGCGGGTACGCGCGCGCGTGCATGGACGAACTGCTGGCGTGGTTCCGCGAGCGGGGCGCCGGGCAGGTCATGCTGACCGCGTCCCCGGAGGCCGAGCCGCTCTACGTCTCCCTCGGTTTCGTCCCCAAGCCGGACCCCACGATGATGCTCAAGCTGTGAGCGGCTTACGCTCGACGGCATGTCCTTGCAGAGCCTCGCGTTGATCGAGAACTGGCCGGTTCCCACCGCTGCGGCGGGGGTGGTCCGAGCCGACGGCACGGTCCTCGGCACCCACGGTCCGACAGGTCACCGCTTCCCGCTGGCCTCGGTCACCAAGCCGCTCGCCGCGTACGCCGTCCTCGTCGCGTACGAGGAGGGGGCGATCGAGTTCGACGAGCCGGCCGGGCCGAGCGGATCGACGGTGCGGCACCTGCTCGCGCACACCTCGGGGCTGGCCTTCGACGAGCACCGGGTGACGGCTGCTCCCGGGGAGCGGCGACTGTACTCGAACGCGGGGTTCGAGCAGCTCGGCGACCATGTCGCCAAGGCGACGGACATCCCGTTCGGGGAGTATCTGCGGCAGGCGGTGCTGGAGCCGCTGGGCATGACCTCGACGTCCCTGGAGGGCTCCCCCGCGAAGGACGGTGTGTCGACGCTCGGGGATCTTCTCCGGTTCGCGGCGGAGGTGCAGGCACCGAGGCTGCTGGATCCGCGCACGGTCGCGGAGGCGATGACGGTCCAGTACCCGGGCACGAAGGGCGTGCTGCCCGGCTACGGCCACCAGAACCCCAACGACTGGGGCCTCGGCTTCGAGATCCGCGACTCCAAGTCCCCCCACTGGACGGGGAGTTCCTCGTCCCCGCGCACCTTCGGGCACTTCGGCCAGTCCGGTACGTTCCTGTGGATCGACCCGGACGCGCGGGCGGCCTGTGTGGCGCTGACGGACCGCGCCTTCGGGCCGTGGGCGATCGAGGCGTGGCCGGGGTTCACCGACGCCGTCCTGGCCGAGCTCTAGGACATCTCCCACACCAGCAGTTCGGCCGGGGCCACCGCCACCACGTCCAGCTCCTTGGCGTCGGTGACCCGGGCCGCGTCGCCGGCTCCCAACTCCTCGCCGTCCAGCCGCACTTCGCCCCGCACGACATGGACGTACAGGAACCGCCCGTCCGGCACCGCCGTCCGCTCCCCCGCGCCCAGCCGCCGCACATGGAGCATCGCGCCCGCCTCCGGGACGGCGTACGGCGTCGAGTCGGCGATCCCGCGGACGATCTCGTACGACGGCTCGCCGCCGGGCTCCAGGGGCGCCAGCCAGGTCTGCACGAAGGTCAGCGGGGCCCCGGCGTCGTTGCGCTCGACGTGCCGGACGCCCGCGGCGGCGCTCAGCCGCTGGACGTCACCGGGCCGCACGACCGTCTCGTGCCCGGTGGAGTCGCGATGCGTCAGCTCCCCCTCGACCACCCACGTCACTATCTCGGTGTGACTGTGCGGATGCTCGTCGAACCCGGCCCCGGGCACCAGGCGCTCCTCGTTGCAGGCGATCAGCGCGCCGAACCGGAGGTTGTCGGGGTCGTAGTGCGGCCCGAACGAGAAAGCGTGCCACGACTCGATCCCGGCCCCGGGATCCCCGCCTGGATAGCGCTCCGCGGCGCGCCGTACGTCCGTCACGGGACCACGGTAGTGCCGGGGCGGGCCGAAGGTGATGCGGCTGTCGGTACCCGGCGGCGCGCACTGACGTCCGGATAAGGCAGTCTTGTCCCCGTGCCCGAACCCGAACACCGCAAGTCCGACCCCTCGGCGCCCGGCGCCCACGCTCATGTCGCGACCCTGAAGCGGCTGGAGAAGTCGTCCGGGTCTCTCGCGCAGCAGGCCATCGCGCGCATGGACGAGACGCTGCCGTGGTACCGGGCCATGCCCCCGGAGAACCGTTCCTGGATCGGGCTGGTCGCCCAGGCCGGCATCGCGGCCTTCACCGAGTGGTTCCGGCGTCCGGACGCCCCGCAGGCCATCTCCACCGACGTGTTCGGGACGGCTCCCCGTGAGCTGACCCGGGCCATCACGCTGCGGCAGACCGTGGAGATGGTGCGCACCACCATCGAGGTCATGGAGAGCGCGATCGACGAGGTCGCCGCCCCCGGTGACGAGTCCGTGCTGCGTGAGGCCCTGCTCGTGTACGCCCGCGAGATCGCCTTCGCCACCGCCCAGGTCTACGCCCAGGCCGCCGAGGCACGCGGTGCCTGGGACGCCCGGCTGGAGTCGCTGGTCGTGAACGCCGTGCTCAGCGGTGAGGCCGACGAGGGGGCCGTGAGCAGGGCCGCCGCGCTGGGCTGGAACTCTCCCGAGCATGTGTGCGTCGTTCTCGGTCCCGCTCCCGAGGGTGACTCCGAACTGACCGTCGAGGCCATCCGGCGGGCCGCCCGGCACGCCAAGCTCCAGGTGCTGACCGGGGTGCTGGGAGCCCGGCTCGTCGTGATCGCGGGCGGCAGCGACAACCCCCTCGCCGTGGCCAAGTCGCTGATCGGGCCTTATGCGGCCGGACCCGTGGTCGCCGGGCCCGTCGTACCCGATCTGCTGGCCGCCACGCGGTCCGCGCAGGCCGCCGCGGCCGGGCTCAGGGCGTGTTCCGCCTGGCAGGACGCCCCGCGCCCGGTGCTGGCGGACGACCTCCTTCCGGAACGCGCGATGGCCGGTGACCCCAGTGCGCGCGAGCAGTTGGTGGAGGAGATCTACAGACCACTGGAGGAGGCCGGTTCCGCGCTCCTGGAGACGCTCTCCGTCTACCTCGAACAGGCGTCCAGTCTGGAGGGTGCGGCCCGGATGCTCTTCGTGCATCCCAACACCGTGCGCTACCGGCTTCGACGTGTGACTGACGTCACCGGCTGGTCGCCCTCCGATGTACGTTCGGCGTTCACCCTGCGGATCGCGCTCATCCTGGGGCGTCTGGCCGACGGGGATCTCCAGCCCTAGGCTTTTGTCGGGGGCCCACAAAACCCCCTCGTGTTCTTCGTCCTTGTCCCCACGGGCGGCTTGGGCCGCCCTCAAGAGAGAGTGTGAGAGTGCTCGTACTCGTCGCTCCCGGCCAGGGCGCCCAGACGCCCGGCTTCCTGACCCCCTGGCTCGAACTCCCCGGTGCCGCGGACCGCGTCGCCGCGTGGTCCGACGCCATCGGACTGGACCTCGCCCACTACGGCACACAGGCCGACGCGGACGCCATCCGCGACACCTCCGTGGCCCAGCCACTGCTGGTCGCGGCCGGGATACTGTCCGCCTCGGCACTCGGTGACATGGCCACGATCGCCCCGGGCGCCGTCGCCGGGCACAGTGTCGGTGAGATCACCGCCGCCGCCTTCGCGGGCGTGCTGGACGACTCCGCCGCCCTCACGCTCGTACGCAAGCGGGGTCTGGCCATGGCCGACGCCGCCGCGATCACCGAGACCGGCATGTCGGCGCTGCTGGGCGGCGACCCCGAGGTCTCCGTCGCGCACCTGGAGAAGCTGGGGCTGACCCCGGCGAACGTCAACGGCGCCGGGCAGATCGTCGCCGCGGGCACGCTGGAGCAGCTCGCCGTCCTGAACGAGGACAAGCCCGAGGGTGTCCGCAAGGTCGTCCCGCTGAAGGTCGCCGGCGCCTTCCACACGCATCACATGGCCCCCGCGGTCGACGCGTTGGCCAAGGCCGCCGCCGATCTGACGCCGGCCGACCCGAGCGTGACGTATGTGTCGAACAAGGACGGCCAGGCGGTCGCCACCGGCGCCGAGGTGCTGGAGCGGCTGGTCGGCCAGGTCGCCAACCCGGTCCGCTGGGACCTGTGCATGGAGACCTTCAAGGAGCTCGGCGCCACCGCGTTCATCGAGGTCTCCCCCGGCGGCACGCTGGTCGGCCTCGCCAAGCGCGCGCTGCCCGGCGTCAAGACGCTGGCCCTCAAGACCCCCGACGACCTCGACGCCGCTCGCGAGCTCATCGCTGAGCACAGCGCCTGAAAAGGAGCACCTGAGCAATGTCGAAGATCAAGCCCAGCAAGGGCGCCCCGTACGCGCGCATCCTCGGTGTCGGCGGTTACCGCCCGACCCGGGTCGTGCCGAACGAGGTGATCCTCGAGACGATCGACTCGTCCGACGAGTGGATCCGCTCGCGCTCCGGCATCCAGACCCGGCACTGGGCCAATGCCGAGGAGACCGTCGCCGCGATGTCGATCGAGGCGTCCGGCAAGGCGATCGCCGACTCCGGGATCTCCGCCGAACAGATCGGCGGCGTGATCGTCTCGACCGTCTCGCACTTCAAGCAGACCCCGGCCGTGGCGACGGAGATCGCCGACAAGCTGGGCACGAACAAGGCCGCCGCCTTCGACATCTCGGCGGGCTGCGCGGGCTTCGGCTACGGCCTCACCCTCGCCAAGGGCATGATCGTCGAGGGCTCGGCAGAGTACGTACTTGTCATCGGCGTGGAGCGGCTGTCCGACCTGACCGACCTGGAGGACCGCGCCACGGCCTTCCTGTTCGGCGACGGCGCGGGCGCGGTCGTCGTCGGTCCGTCCGCGGAGCCCGCGATCGGCCCCACGGTCTGGGGCTCCGAGGGTGACAAGTCCGAGACGATCAAGCAGACCGTGGCATGGACCGAGTACGACTCCACGGGCAAGTTCCCTGCGATCACGCAGGAGGGCCAGGCGGTGTTCCGCTGGGCCGTGTTCGAGATGGCGAAGGTCGCCCAGCAGGCGCTGGACGCGGCCGGAATCAGCCCGGACGAGCTGGACGTCTTCATTCCGCACCAGGCCAACGAGCGGATCATCGACTCGATGGTGAAGACGCTCAAACTGCCGGAGCACGTCACGGTCGCGCGTGACGTACGCACCACCGGCAACACCTCGGCCGCCTCGATCCCGCTCGCGATGGAGCGGCTTCTGGCGACCGGTGAGGCGAAGAGCGGCGACACCGCGCTCGTCATCGGATTCGGGGCGGGTCTCGTCTACGCCGCCACTGTCGTTACCCTCCCCTAGGCACTCCGTGCCGGATCGACCGGTCCGGGACGGGAAGCACTGCCAACCCTCTGATCAAGAAAACGAAGGAGCGCCCAATGGCCGCCACTCAGGAAGAGATCGTCGCCGGTCTCGCCGACATCGTGAACGAGATCGCCGGCATCCCGGTTGAGGACGTCCAGCTGGACAAGTCCTTCACCGACGACCTGGACGTCGACTCGCTGTCCATGGTCGAGGTCGTCGTCGCCGCCGAAGAGCGCTTCGACGTCAAGATCCCGGACGACGACGTCAAGAACCTCAAGACGGTCGGCGACGCCACCGACTACATCCTCAAGCACCAGGCCTGAGTCTCCCGGGCTCCTTCCGGGAGCCCTCCAGGCCGGACGTGCCCGGCCCCGCCACCCGGCGGTGGCGCCGCTTAATCCTCGTAACGTTGGAGAAAGATTTCCCGTGAGCCCGACCAATCGCACCGTGGTCGTCACCGGTATCGGCGCAACCACACCGCTGGGTGGCGACGCAGCCTCTACCTGGGAGGGTCTGGTCGCCGGCAAGTCCGGCGTCAAGCCCCTGGAGCAGGAGTGGGCCGCCGAGCAGGCGGTCCGTATCGCCGCGCAGATCGCGGTGGAACCGACCGAGGTCATTCCCCGGCCGCAGGCCCGCCGTCTGGACCGCTCGGCGCAGTTCGCGCTGATCGCGGCCAAGGAAGCGTGGGCCGACGCCGGTTTCGAGGGCAAGGCCGGTGAGGACGGCTCGGTCGGCGAGGTCGACCCCGACCGTCTCGGCGCCGTCATCGCCTCCGGCATCGGCGGTGTGACGACCCTGCTCGACCAGTACGACGTGCTCAAGGAGAAGGGCGTCCGCCGCGTCTCCCCGCACACCGTGCCGATGCTGATGCCCAACAGCCCGTCCGCCAACGTGGGTCTGCTCGTCGGGGCCCGCGCAGGTGTGCACACCCCGGTCTCCGCCTGCGCGTCGGGCGCCGAGGCCATCGGTTACGCCATCGAGATGATCCGTACCGGCCGCGCCGACGTCGTCGTCGCCGGTGGCACGGAGGCGGCGATCCACCCGCTGCCCATCGCCGCGTTCGGCAACATGATGGCGATGTCCAAGAACAACGAGAACCCCGAGGGCGCCTCGCGTCCCTACGACGTCGCCCGGGACGGCTTCGTCCTCGGCGAGGGCGCCGGTGTCGTCGTCCTGGAGTCCGCCGAGCACGCCGCCGCGCGCGGTGCGCGGGTGTACGCCGAGGCGGTGGGCCAGGGCATCTCCGCCGACGCCCACGACATCGTGCAGCCGGAGCCCGAGGGCCGCGGCATCTCGCACGCGCTGCAGAACCTGCTGGACCGCACCGACCTGAACCCGGCGGAGATCGTGCACGTCAACGCGCACGCCACGTCGACCCCGGCCGGTGACATCGCCGAGCTCAAGGCGCTGCGCAAGGTGTTCGGCGACGACGCCGACCACATGGCCGTGTCCGCCACCAAGTCGATGACCGGTCACCTGCTGGGTGGCGCGGGCGGCGTGGAGACGGTCGCGACCGTCCTCGCCCTCTACCACCGGGTGGCCCCGCCGACCATCAACGTCGAGAACCTCGACCCGGAGGCGGAGGCCAACGCCGACGTCGTCCGCGGCGAGGCCCGCAAGCTGCCCGTGGAGGGCCGTATCGCCGCGCTGAACGACTCGTTCGGGTTCGGCGGGCACAACGTGGTGCTGGCGTTCCGTACGGTCTGAGAAGCGTCTGGACGCAACTGAAGGGCCCCCACCGGCCGGTGGGGGCCCTTCACGTGTACGGAGGCTCAGACGACCTGGTGCAGCCAGCGGACCGGGGCGCCCTCGCCCGCGTACCGGAACGGCTCCAACTCGTCGTCCCAGGGCTTGCCGAGGAGCTTGGCGAGCTCGGCCTCCAGGTCCGTCTCCCCCCGCTGTGAGCGGGTGAGCGCGGCCCGCAGGCGGTCCTCGGGGATCAGGATGTCGCCGTGGATACCGGTGACGGCGTGGAAGATGCCGAGTTCGGGGGTGCAGCTGTAGCGCTCGCCCTCCGCGGTGGGGCAGGGCTCGGCGGTGACCTCGAAGCGCAGCAGGTGCCAGCCTCTGAGGGCGGAGGCGAGCTTGGACGCCGTGCCCACCTCGCCCTTCCAGGAGAACTCCGAGCGCCAGGTGCCCGGCGCGGCCGGCTGCCGGATCCAGTCGAGGTTGACGCGCGTGCCGAGCACCCCGGCGACGGCCCACTCGACGTGTGGGCACAGCGCGCGCGGCGCGGAGTGCACGTACAGAACTCCACGTGTCGTCACCGGGACCTCCGGGCAGAGCGGGACAAGTCTTGCTGGCTGGCATGGCGGCGATGGCGGGCAGCCACGTTGATGGCGAGGCTACCGTGCGGCGGCGCAAGGAGTGTGACGTACCGTCCGTCCCGATGCCCCGAAACGCCCGCCATTCACCCGGCAGGACGCTAGTACGGGTGTCGATCGTTCCCTCGCGGCCTCCGGGAACTCCCGTGCGTTGTTATGAGAGGACCACCATTTCACGAGGGGAACACCACGGATGCGCAAGCAGGGCCACCGCTCGCGGGCCGTCGTCGCCGTCCTGACGGCGGCTCTTGTGGGCGTCGCCGGCTGTGACGCCGTGGGCGGCGACTCGGCGGGACCGTCGCAGAAGGCCAAGCCTTCGCCGAAGCCGACTCCGGCGTGGGACAGCAGCCCGGCCTCGATAGCCGCCGTCGGCGACTCCATCACCCGCGGCTTCGACGCGTGCGGGGTGCTGAAGGACTGCCCCGACGTGTCCTGGGCCACCGGGAGCAGTACGCAGGTCGACTCCCTGGCCGTACGGCTGCTGGGGAGGGCGAAGGCGGCCGGGCGCAGCTGGAACTACGCGGTGTCGGGGTCGCGGATGGCCGATCTGCCGACCCAGATGGCGCAGGCCGCCTCGCGCGCACCGGCGCTGGTCACCGTGATGGTGGGCGCCAACGACGCCTGCCGGGACTCCACGGCGGCGATGACGTCGGTCTCCGACTTCCGCGCCGGTTTCGAGGACGCGCTCGGCGTGCTGCGCAAGACGGCGCCCAAGGCGCAGGTCTACGTGGCGAGCGTGCCGAACCTCAAGCGGCTGTGGTCCCAGGGGCGTGGCAATCCGCTGGGCAAGCAGGTGTGGAAGCTGGGCGTGTGCCCGTCGATGCTGGCCGACGCGGACGCCCTGGACGCGGCGGCGACCGAGCGGCGGGACACCGTGCAGGAGCGGGTGGAGGCCTACAACACCGTGCTGAGGCAGGTGTGCGCCGAGGACGAGCGGTGCCGGTACGACGGGGGCGCGGTGTACGACTACCGGTTCGGCACCGACCAGCTCAGCCACTGGGACTGGTTCCATCCGAGCGTGAACGGACAGGCGCGGCTGGCGGAGATCGCATACCGCAAGGTCAGGTCCGTGTCCTAAAGTTCCGCACATGAACGAACTCTTCGCCACACTTCCCGACGGCACACCGGTTCACCGCTGGACCCTGGAGCGCGCGGGCGTCCGTGTGCGGATCCTGTCGTACGGCGGGATCGTGCAGTCGGTCGAGGTCCCGGACCGGGACGGGCTGGCTGCGGACGTGGTGTTGGGCTTCGCCGGGCTGGAGGGATATCTGGAGCACTCCGGTCCGTATCTCGGTGCTCTCATCGGGCGGTACGCCAACCGGATCGCGGGCGGCCGCTTCGAGCTGGACGGGGTGACCTACGCGCTCGCGCCCAACAACGCGCCCAACTCCCTGCACGGGGGCGAGAACGGCTTCGACAAGCGGGTGTGGGACATGGAGCCCGCCGGCGAGCACGGGGTGCGACTGAGCCGGGTCAGCCCGCACGGCGAGGAGGGCTTCCCGGGGCGCCTCGAGGTCTCGGGGACGTACAGCCTGGACGAGTCGGGGGCGCTGCGGATCTCCTACGAGGCGGTCACCGACGCGGCGACCCTCGTGAACCTGACCAACCACAGCTACTTCAACCTGGCCGGTTCCGGGAACGCGGGCGGGCACGAACTGCGGATCGACGCCTCGCGGTTCACCCCGGTCGACGCGGATCTGATCCCGACGGGGGTCGAGGAGGTCGCGGGCACCCGGTTCGACTTCCGTCAGTCGCGCAAGGTCGGGGCGGGCTACGACCACAACTTCGTGCTCGACAAGGGGATCACCGAACAGGCCGTCGAGGTCGCCGAGTTGTACGACCCCGCGTCCGGGCGGGTGCTGACGGTGGCGACCACCGAGCCGGGGCTCCAGCTGTACACCGCGGACCATCTGCCCGAGCCCTTCGCGCCGGGCGACGGCATCGCGCTGGAGACCCAGCACTTCCCCGACTCCCCGAACCGGCCGGAGTTCCCGAGCACGGTGCTGCGGCCGGGCGAGGTGTACCGGTCGCAGACGGTGTACGGATTCGGTACGCGCTGAGCACGAACGAGCCCCGGCCCAGGGGTCAGGTCCCGGGCCGGGGCTGCTTGTGTGAGGGCTGTGCCCCCTGCGATCAGACGTTAATCGTCGCGGTGACCCTGCGGTCCCCGATCGAGCGCCCCACCTGGATTTCGTACGAACCCTTCACATACGACCACGATGAGGTCTTCTCGTCCCAGATCTCGAAGGCCCGGCGCGGGATCTCCACGGTGACCTCGGCGCTCTCGCCGGGGCCGGCCTCGGCCCCCGCGAACCCGGCGAGCCTGCGGGCCGGGCGCTCGGCGTCGGGTTCGGCGGGCGCCAGGTAGACCTGGACGACCTCGCGGCCCGGGCGGGCGCCGGAGTTGCGCAGCCGGACCCGGACGGTGGTGCCGCGGACCTCGACCGACTCGTAGGTCCAGTCGGTGTAGCCGAGGCCGTGGCCGAAGGGGTAGACCGGGGTGCGGCCCTCCTTCTCCCAGGCCGTGTAACCGATGAACACGCCCTCGCTGTAGGGGAGTTCGCCACCCTCGGGAACGACCCGGGTGACCGGTGCGTCGGCCAGGGCGCCCCAGGTGGTGGGGAGCCGGCCGCCGGGCTCGTGGGCGCCGGTCAGCACGTCGGCGAGGGCCGATCCGCCCTCCTGGCCGGGGAACCAGCCGAGCAGGACGGCGGCGACGTCCTCGCGCCAGGGCATCTCCACCGGGGAGCCGGCGTTGACGACCACGACGGTGTTCGGGTTGGCGGCGGCGACCGCGCGGACCAGGTCGTCCTGGCTGCCCGGCAGGGTGAGGTCCCGGCGGTCGTAGCCCTCGGACTCGACGCGCTCGGTGGTGGCGACCACGACGACGGCTGTGTCGGCGTTGCGGGCCGCTTCGACGGCCTCGGCGATCAGTTCGTCTGGGTCGCGCCGCGGGTCCTGGTGGGCGAGGGAGAACGCCACAAGCTTCATCGGCACGTCGTCGGGGAAGACGACGGCATGGGTCAGGGAGACCTCGACCGGCTCGCCCGCGGTCAGTTCGACCTGGGCGCGGGGCTCGGGGGCACCGAAGAAGGTGACGAACGGATCGTCCTTGTCGGTGCTCTGGACGTCGTCGTAGTACGTCGTGCCGTCGACGACCAGCCTGAAGGCGCCGAGTCCCTTGATGCCGAAGGTGTGTTCGCCGCTCTCGCGCGGGGTGAAGGTGCCGGTCAGCTCGACGGTGTGGAGCCGGTCGTGGGTCACGCCCTCGGGGAGGTCCGAGCCCATCCACTGGATCTGACCGCTGGGGACGGTCGCCGTGCCGATGACCTCCCCCGCCGCGTCCCGGCACACCGCCCGCAGGGTGAACCCCTTGTCGGCGACGGCGAGTTCGGTGTTGGGGTCGGCACCGACGGCGTAGGTCAGGGTGCCCTCGGGGAGGGCGGCGGTGAGGCCGTCGAGCGGGGAGACGACACGGTCCGGGAAGACGGTGGCGGAGCCGCCGCCGAGGACCCGGGCGTCCCGGGCGGCGGCGCCGATGACGGCGACCGTGCCCGCCTTCAGCGGCAGCGCCCCCTGGTTGCGGACCAGTACGAAGGCGCGGCGGGCGATCTCGCGGGCCAGCTCGGCGCCGTCGACGGTGTCCGGGAGGGCGGTGACGACGGGTTCGGCGCCGTCCAGGATGCCGACGCGGGCGGCGAGCCGCAGCACATTGCGTACGGCGGTGTCGACCGCGCTCTCCTCGACCTCGCCGTCGCGCACCGCCCGGGCGAGGGCTTCGCCGTAGACGGTGGCCGGGCCGGGCATGGCGACGTCGAGGCCGCCCTCGATGGCGCCCTTGGTGGAGCGGGCGGCCATCCAGTCGGAGACGTTGAAGCCGTCGAAGCCCCATTCGCCGCGCAGGACTTCGTTGACCAGGTGGTGGTGCTCGGTCATCGTCGTGCCGTTGACCGTGTTGTAGGCGGTCATGATGCCCCACGGGTGGGCGTTCTCGACGATGTGCTCGAAGGGCGCCAAGTAGAGCTCGCGCAGGGCGCGTTCGGAGACCAGGTTGTTCACCGTGAAGCGGTCGGTCTCGGCGTCGTTGGCGACGAAGTGCTTGACGGTGGTGCCGACACCGCCCTCCTGTACGCCGGTGACGTACCCGGCCCCGATCCGTCCGGTCAGGTACGGGTCCTCGCTGTAGGCCTCGAAGTGGCGGCCGCCGAGCGGGGAGCGGTGGAGGTTGACGGTGGGGGCGAGGAGGACGTGGACGCCCTTGCGGCGGGCCTCCTGGGCGAGCAGGACGCCGGCCCTGCGGGCGAGTTCGGGGTCCCAGGTGGCGGCGAGGGCGGTGGGGGACGGCAGGGCGATCGACGGGTCGTCGGCGCTCCAGCGCACACCCCGGACGCCGATCGGGCCGTCGGACATGACGAGGGAGGCCAGGCCGATCTCGGGGAGCGCGGGCAGGGTCCACATGTCCTGGCCGGACAGAAGCGCCGCCTTGGCATCGAGGTCGAGCGCGGCGAGTGCCGCCTCGACGGCCGTCTCGCGGGCCTGGTCGGCGGGGGTGGTGGCCTCGGATGCCTCAGGTGCCGCCATGGCGGTGCCTCCTCGTTGAAGTCCGTGCGGTCCCCTCATCGTGCATCGATTACCTGGCGAGCGGTAGGTTTCGTTATATTGCCGTTATGAAGGCGGGGGCGGCATGACGTACGGTGACGCCATGAGTGCCAGGACCAGAAGCGAGGAGCGCCGGGCCGAGATCGTCCGCGCGGCCCTGGAGGTCATCGCCGAGCGCGGCTACCGGGGCGCGAGCCTGGCCGCGGTGGCCGAACGGGTCGGGCTGACCCAGCAGGGGCTGCTGCACCACTTCCCGACGAAGGACGCGCTGCTGGTCGCCGTCCTGGAGGAGCGGGACAAGTGGGACGCCGTGCCGAAGGGCAGCTGGCGCGTCGACCTGCTCGCCTCGCTCGTCGAGTACAACGCGATGCGGCCCGCCATCATCCAGACCTTCTCCGCGCTGCTCGGCGAGAGCGTGACGGAGGGGCATCCGGCACGTGGGTACTTCACCGACCGCTACACCCGGGTGCGCGCGTCGATGACGGTCGCCCTCCGCGCCGAGTACGGCGACCGCCTCCCCAACGGACTGACCCCGGAACGCACCGCGCCACTCCTGGTCGCGGTCATGGACGGCCTCCAGTACCAGTGGCTGCTGGACCCGGAGTCGGTGGACATGCCGGGCGCCTTCCGGGACTTTCTGCGGCTGCTGGGCGAGACGGTGGAGTGAGGGTCACTGGCTCCAGGCCGCGGCGAGTGCCTTGCTCACCACGCAGACGACGGCGAACGCGAACGCCCAGACATGGGCCCCGGCGGCGAACAGGGCGAGGGCACCCGCCCCGAACCAGAGCAGCTCGAAACCGAAGCGACCGGCTCCGCGCACCTTGTACTTGGCGCGCTGTGAGCCGAACAGCGCCCACAGGGCGACGAGTACGGCGGGTGCGGCGAGACCGAGCAGCCAGGAGGCGCCGACGTCCCGGGTGAACCCCCAGTACGCGGCACCCGCCAGAGCGCCCAGTTCGATGAGGAAGAGAACGCCCAAGTTGGCTGCCTTCATGGGCCGCAGTATCACCCGGCCACCGGCACCGCCGCCACGATTTCGATCTCGATCCGCGCCTCGGGCCGGAACAGCCGGGACACCTCGAAGGTCATGCTGGTGGGCGGGGTGCCGGTGAGGAACTCCCGTCGTACGGCGCCGTACTGGTCCAGCTCCGAGATGTCCGTGAGGTAGGTGCGGATGTTGATGACGTCGGCCAGGCTCGCCCCGTGCGCCGCCAGCAGCGCGGCGAGGGTCTCGAAGACGCCCCGGGACTGTTCGGCGAGCGTGGCGCCCTCGGCGATCTGGCCGGAGACGAACAACAGGGCGCTGCCGTCGGCCTGTTCGACGCGGGCGATCTGGGAGTAGTAGGGGCTCAGGGGCTGGGGCGCGCCGACGGGGTTGTCCAGGGTGATCCGCATGCCGTCGACGCTAGATCCGCCCTTGCGATGCGACAAGCGAATGTCCAGCATGGCTGCCATGCCGAACCCGCATCGCCCGGATCCGCCCGCCGACCTCGCCACCGTCTGGCTGCGGGTCTTCCTGGAGGTGGCCCGGTACGAGTCGTTCACCGTGGCCGCGCGCACGCTGGGCTGGACGCAGTCGGCGGTGTCCCGCCAGATCGCCTCGCTGGAGGGGGCGCTGGGCGGAGCGCCGCTGTTCGACCGGCTGCCTCGGGGCGTGCGGCTGACGGAGGCGGGGCGGGTGCTCGTGCCGTACGCGGAGACCGTCAGCGGGGCGCTGCACGGGGCCGTGCGCGAGCTGGCGGCGCTGCGTGAAGCGGCGAGCGGGCGACTGCGGTTCGGGGCGTTTCCGACGGCGGACGCGGCGCTGGTCCCGCACGCCCTCGGCGCCTTCCGCACCCGTCATCCGGGCGTGCGGGTCTCCCGCGAGGAGGGGCTCACGCCTTCGTTGCTGGACCGGCTCACCGAGGGGCGGCTGGATCTCGCGGTCGTCTCCACGACCGGCGGGGCGCCGCTGTCGGCGTACGAGCTGCGTCATCTGCTCGACGAGTCGCTGTACGTCGCCGTCCCGGCCGGGCATCCGCTGGTCGGTGAGGGCGGTGGCCCGGTGCGGCTCGGGCGGCTCGCGGACGCCGACTGGATCTCCGGGAGCCCGCGGCCCGAGGGCACCCTGCTCGACGCGGCGCTGCGGCAGGGGTTCCGGCCGCGGATCGCGCATGTCGTGGGCGAGTGGACCGCCAAGCAGGGGTACGTCGCCGCCGGGCTCGGGGTGGCTCTGGTCCCGGCGCTCGCCGCGGAGTCGGTACGGCCGGACGTCGTACTGCTCCCGGTGCACGACGAGGGGGCTCCGGCGCGAGCGGTGTACGCGGCGACGGCGCGGGGACGGTCGACCTCGCCGGCCGTGGAGGCGTTCGTGGGGGCGTTGCGGGAGGCCGCGGGGCGCATTCCCCGGACCTCGCCCCCCATGGCGTAGACCACTTCCGTCACGCGATACTGCCCTCGTCCGGCACCACTCGCGCCCCACAGCGACCGGAAGGGCCTGAACTCCCTTGACATCCCTACGTGTTCGGATCGGCATCCTCGGACTGGCCCTGCTGGCGGGGCCGGTGGCCCCCGCGAGCCCTGCGGCGGCAGCGACCACACCCTCTCCCACGGTGGAGGAGCGGCGGCTCGACCAGGCCGTGCCGCGGGAGATCCTCGAACGGTCCGGATTCGACGCCGTGCCGCTCCGCTTCACGAGGGCGCTCGGGTCGGCGCGTTCCTACGTGGAGGCGCGGAAGGTCGTCGCACGGCAGGGGTCCGCGCTGTGGAAGCGGGCCGTCGACCGGGCGCAGGGGCGGGGGCCGGCCGGTGGCGATCTCAGCCGGGACGACGACCGGCCCCTGTACTGGGCGCGGTTGGTGATGACGCGTGAAGTACGGACCTGGGAGCCGTCGTTCGGGCTGTCCGACGAGCGACGCGAGGCACTGCTGGGCGAGTTGGAGCGGACCTCGCGGGGGCAGACGACGGTGCGGTATCCGGGTGGTGACCGGTTGAAGCGGGTGCTCCTCACCGGGTTCGACCCGTTCACGCTGGACCGGGACATACGGATCTCGAACCCGTCCGGGGCGAGTGCGCTCGCGCTCGACGGGACGGTGATCGAGACGGCGGAGGGGCCGGCGCGGGTGGAGACCGTGGTGTTCCCGGTGCGATGGCAGGACTTCACGGACCAGACCGTGGAGCGGACGCTGCGGCCGTATCTGAAGCGGGTGGATCTCTTCACGACCGTGAGTCAGGGGCGGGTGGGCCGGTTCGACGTCGAGCGGACCAACGGGGCCTGGCGGGGCGGCTTCCCGGACAACGACAACATCGGGGTGACGGGGACGGTGCCGGTCACCGATCCCGGCTCGCAGCCGCAGTGGACCACGACGACTCTGCCGTACAAGGCGATCGTGGACGCGGACACCGGGCGTTTTCCCGTCTACGACCACACGAGTGTGACCGAGATCCCCGCGGGCGGGACACAGCCGGTCGTGCGTCCGGACGGCCCGAGCCCGGGGTCGACAGCACGGGCCGGGGGCGGCGGGGACTACCTGTCCAACGAGATCGCGTACCGGGCCACGTTGCTGCGGGACCGGCTGGGACGGCACGACGTACTGCCGGGCGGCCATGTGCACACGCCTGTGCTGGAGTTCGGGCCGGGCAACACGGATCCGGCGACCGGCGCGGTGACAGATCCCGGGTTCGTGCGCAACCGGCTGGACATCATCGCGCAGGTGCGGGCGATAGTTGCGGTGGCGGTGGGGGCGTAGGGCTCTCGGGGCGGGTGGGGGTTGCCGCCAGGTGTGACGGCGTCCGCTTTCGTCGTCTCAGCTTCCGAGCCCGCCGGACACGGTCCGCTCGTCGGAGTCGTCGGAGTCGTCGGAGTCGTCGTCCCCGTCCCGCGTCTCCTCCCCCAGCAGGTCCCGGGCCATCAGCGTCGCCCCCGCCACCGCTCCCGGCATCAGGAACACCGCGACGAAGGGAACCAGGAAGGCCAGGCCGAGCGGGGTGCCGAAGCCCCAGACGAGGGTTTTGCGGGAGCGCAGGAGGGTGAGACGGGCCCGGAGGTCCACGCCTCGGCGCTGGAGGGCGACCGCGGTGAGCTCCTCGGTGAGGAAGAAGCCGGTCACGAAGAAGCCGATCACCGGGATCACGGTCTGGCCGACGAACGGGACGAAGCCCAGGGCGAAGAGCAGGACCGCCCACAGGACGGCTCGGACGACGATACGGAGGCTGTCCCGCGCCGAGATCCACAGCTCGCGCCAGAGCGGCAGGCCGGACTCGGGGGCGGTGCCGTCCGGGGAGACGTCGCGGTCGACCTTCTCGGAGAGGTTCTCGTAGAAGGGCTGGCCTATGAGAAGGGTGACCGCCGTGAAGGTCACGACGGCGAGGAGGAGGGCCAGCGCGAACAGGACCGCCGTGAGGAAATCCCGGAACAGGCCCCGCCACGGGCTCGACCAGTCGTCGGCGAACGGGGTCGCCCAGGACACCGCGTCCCCGCCCCAGTTCGCCAGGGCCACCAGCGCCGCCACGTACAGCACCAGGGTGATCAGGCCCGGGACCAGTCCGAGGCCGTACTGCTTGCCGTGCCGGGCCACCCACCGCTGGCCCTTCAGGAGATAGTGGAAACCCGCCCCGAGATCACGCATGCCCCGCACCCTATCGGGTGCCCCGCGAGCTGCGGATACGGCCACCTGCCCCGTCCCGACACCCGAGTTGCGCCATCCGGGGCATCCGCGCCGCGAACTCCCTCTTGTTGCGGTTGAGTCGAACAGGTACATCTCGCCGTACCGATCTCAGGAAGCCCCGGAGGAGGTACGCGTGCACACCACGAGAACCGTTCCTGCGAGACCCGTCCTGCTCATCGCCCTCACGAGCGCACTGCTGCTCGCCCCGAACAGCGCGACCGCGGACCCCGAGCCCCCCACCCGCGAGAACGCCGGCGACCAGGGCCCGGCCCGGGCACCGGAGAGCGCCGCCCGGCGCGCGCTCACCGCCCCGACCACCGGCTTCACGGACACCACCCGCGGCTATCCCCGCGAACAGGTCCTCACCCCCGACCCCGTGAACCCGGCCGACCGCTCCCTCAAGTTGGGCCTCACCCCGTACCACGCGATCGCGACCGAGCTGAACGCCCTGCAGCGGCTGGGCGACCGGGTGAGCGTCGAGGTAGCCGGGCGTTCGGCGGGCGGGCACCGGCTCTACCTCGTCACCGTGACCGCACCGGAGACCCCCGCCCGGGCCCGCGCCCAGGAGCGGATGCGCGAGCTCATCGAGAACGCCCCCGCGACCGCCGCCAAGTCCAGGGAGATCAAGGCGGGTTACAAGGCACCGGTCTTCTTCAACAGCAACATCCACGGCAACGAGTGGGAGGGCACGGACGCCTCCCTGAAGATCATCGAGCGGCTCGCGACCGCCAAGGACACGCGCACGAAGGACCTGCTCGCCCACTCCCGGCTGTACTTCGACATCACCGCCAACCCCGACGGCCGGATCGCCGGCACCCGGGCCAACGCCAACGGCTTCGACCTGAACCGGGACTTCGTGACCGCCTCGCAGCCCGAGACGCGGGCGATGCGGCAGATCGAGATTGACAAGCAGCCGGCCGTCATGCTCGACCTGCACGGTTACGTCAACGGCACGCTCATCGAGCCCACCACTCCCCCGCACGGCGAGAACTACGAGTACGACCTCTTCCTGAAGAACACCTACGCCAACGCCCTCGGCATGGAGGCCGCCGTCAACGGGCTCGGCCACACACCCGCGAAGGACGGTGTCGAGCCCGCGCAGATCCCCTTCCGGGACCAGGAGGAGGGCTGGGACGACTGGCCGCCGATCTTCACCCCGCAGTACGCGGCCTTCCACGGCACGGTCGCCGCGCACACGGTCGAGATCCCGCTGGCCGTCAACAACTCCCTCTACGACAGCCTGCCCGTCGCGGAGCTGCGGCGCCGGTCCGCGATCAACACGGCTGTGGCGGGCGCGGCCATCACGGCGACCCTCGACTTCGTGCGGGAGAAGCGCGCCTCACTGATCGCCGACCAGATCGAGGTCTTCCGGCGCGGGGCGGCGGGAGCCGCTCAGGTGCCGGTGTCGAAGGAGACCGTACCCGGGGTGCCGGGCATCGGGCCCGAGGACGTGTACACCACCGACTTCCCCCACGCGTACGTGATTCCGCCGGGCTCGACGGCCGCCGCCCGCCTCGTCGACCACCTCCTCGCCAACGACGTCCGCGTCGCGCGCGCGAGCCGTGACGTCCGGCTCGGCGGACGGACGTATCCGAAGGGCTCGTACGTCGTCGACATGCGACAGCCGAAGCGGTGCCTGGCGAACGCGCTGCTCGCGGACGGGCGGGACATCAGCGCCAAGGTATCGGTGATGTACGACATCTCGGGCTGGAGCCTGGGACGACTGTGGGGCGCGACGGTCACGCCGGTGACGTCCGGGAGCCTGGCCGGTGCGTCCCTGAGGCCCGTGCGGGCCGCCACGCACGTCGGTCAGGTGGCCCCGCGCGGCGACCTGCGGCTGCGGCTGACCGACCCGCAGGAGATCGCGGCGCTCAACTCGCTGCTGGGGCAAGGGGTTTCGGTACGGCGGGCCCCCGACAGCAGTGCGATCGTGCCCGCGTCGGCGCGCGCCCTCGCCGCCGCGGCCGCTCGCACCTACGACGTGGTCTTCGACGCGACGGGGCAGAAGGGCACGGCCGGACTGCGCCGCACCCGGGTGGCCGCCGCCGTGACCCCCGGCGAGCTGTTCGCGCTGCGGGAGATGGGCTTCGAGGTCACCCCGGTCTCGACGGCCGTCCTGAACGCCGGTTTCGACTGGTCGTCGGTGGACGTGCTGTTCGTGTCGGCGGGGCTGGACCGCGACGCCCTCACCGGCGGCGCCCGTACGGCCCTGGACGCCTTCCTGGGCGCCGGGCACGGTCTCGTCGGGCGCGGGGTCGCCGGGGCCGAACTGAGCGCGGACACCGGGCTGCTGGCCGCGAAGCCGGTGGAGGGCAACGGGGACGCCAACGGCGTGGTGCGCGTGGTGAATTCGGGCCCGGTGACGGGCGGGGCCCCGGATCACGGGTTTGTCTACGCCCCGGTCTGGTTCACCGACCTCGGGCCGGGGGTGCGGGTCGAGCAGTCGTACGCCGCCGGGAACCCGCTGGTCTCCGGGCACTGGCGGGCCCTGCCGGACGGCTCGGGCGGTCCCGCCGCCGCGGCCGGACAGGCCTCGGTCGTCAGTGGTCCGCGAGCCGTCCTGTTCGGCACCGAGCCGCTCTTCCGGGATCACCCGAAGGGGGAGTTCGCCCAGGTCGGGCGGGCATTGTTCACCATGGCACACGCGAGCACCGGCTGAGGTTGAGGAGAGCGGATGACGCAGGAGATCCACGGCACCGTCGCGGACGGCTTCGAGGCGGTGCGCGCGGAGTTCACCGCCTTCGTGGCGAGCGAACGGCCCGACTATGAAGGGCAGTTGAGCGCGTACGTGCACGGCAGGCGGGTCGTCGACCTGTGGGCCGGCGAGGGTGCCGGACCGGACTCCCTCTACGGCGTGTTCTCGTCGACCAAGGGTGCCGCCCATCTGGTGGTCGCGCTCCTCGTCCAGGAGGGCACCCTGGAGCTGGACCGCAAAGTGACCTACTACTGGCCGGAGTTCGGCGCCGAGGGCAAAGGTCAGCTGACCCTGCGGGATCTGCTGGCGCACCGGGCCGGGGTGGTCGGCCTCGACACCGGTTTCACCGCGCAGGAGCTGGCGGACGACCGGGTGGTGGCGGAACGGCTCGCGGACCAGAAGCCGTTCTGGCGCCCTGGCACGGCCTTCGGCTACCACGCGCTCGTGATCGGCGCGCTGACCGGCGAGATCGTGCGGCGGGCGACGGGCCGGACGCTCCAGGAGGTGTACGAGGAGCGGATCCGGGCCCCGTACGGGCTGGACTTCCACCTGGGACTGCCCGAGTCCCTGGAGCCGCGTTACCGCTCGGTGCAGCCGATGGTGCCGACGGCCACACAGCAGGCCCTGCTGGACGCCACGGCGACGGGTCCGCACACCCTGACCGCGATCGCCTTCAACCAGCAGGTGCCCGACCCGGGTGACCTGACGGTCTACGCCAACTCCCGTGCCGTACGCGCGAAAGGGCCGGCGTCGGCGGGCGGAGTGGCGGCCGCGCGGGGCCTGGCCGGGATGTACGCGGCGGCGATCAGCGAAGTGGCCGACCGGCCGCCCCTGCTGAAGCCGGACACCATCGCCGAGGTGGGCCAGATCCAGTCCGTCGGCTACGACCTGGTGGCCCGGGCCCACAAGTCCTACGGCCTGGGCTTCCAGGCCACGGCCGACATGTGGCACCCGTTCCTCGGGGCCGGTTCCTTCGGCCACAGCGGCGCGGGCGGCTCCCAGGCCTTTGCCGACCCCCGCAGCGGTCTGGCCTACGGCTACACCCGCCGCCGGATGGCGTTCCCGGGCGGGGCGGCACCGGAGAACGAGCGGTTCGTGAGGGCCGTACACAAAGCGGCTCTGGCCGTGTGAGCCGTATGACAGGAGCGGAGGCGGCACCCCACGTCCAGGGGTGCCGCCTCCGCCTTGTACGACCAACGAGCTCCGTCAGGCGAGCGTCACGGAGATGTTCCCGCGGGTCGCCTTCGAGTACGGGCAGACCTGGTGGGCCTTCTCAAGGAGGGCCCGGGCGGTCCGCGTGTCGACGTTGGGGATCGTCGCCGAGATCTCGACGATCAGGCCGAAGCCGTGGGAGTTCTTGCCGATGCCCACCTTCGCGGTGACCGTCGAGCCGGAGATGTCGGCCTTCTCCTGGCGGGCGACGACGCCGAGGGCGCCCTGGAAGCAGGCGCTGTACCCGGCGGCGAAGAGCTGTTCCGGGTTGGTGCCCTTGCCGCTGCCGCCCATTTCCTCGGGCGGGCCGACGACCAGGTCGAGCCTGCCGTCGTCGGTGGCGACCCGGCCGTCGCGACCGTTCTCGGCGGTGGCGACAGCGGTGTACAGGACGTCGGACTGCTGGATTTCCGGCATGCGGTTGTCTTCCTCCTCGGTCCACCGCGACTCGCGCCCACGATCGACGGCGGAATTCGGAAAGAAGTTACCGCATGATGGAAAATCCTTGAGGATGTCAGAGCTTGACGATCATCTTTCCGGTGTTGTCGCCGCGCAGGACCCCGAGGAACGCCTCCAGGTTGTTCTCGATGCCCTCGACGACCGTCTCGCGGTACTTGAGCTGCCCGGACGCCACCCACGGGCCGACCTCGGCGACGAACTCCGGCTGGAGGTCGTAGTGGTCGCCGACCAGGAAGCCCTCGATGCGGCCGCGGGTCTGGATCAGACGGGCGAGGTTGCGCGGACCGGGGGCGGCCTCGGTGTTGTTGTAGACCGAGATCATGCCGCAGACGGCGATCCGGCCGCCCTGGTTGAGGGAGCCGATGGCGGCTTCCAGGTGGTCGCCGCCGACATTGTCGAAGTAGACGTCGACGCCGTCCGGGGCGGCCTCGCGCAGCTGGTCGCTGACCTTGCCGTTCTTGTAGTTGAAGGCCGCATCGAAGCCGTACTCCTCGACGAGCAGCTTGACCTTCTCGTCGGAGCCGGCCGAGCCGATGACCCGGGAGGCGCCCTTGAGCTTGGCGATCTGGCCGACCTGGCTGCCGACGGCACCCGCGGCGCCGGAGACGAAGACCGAGTCGCCCTCCTTGAAGGAGGCGGTGCGCAGGAGGCCGGCGTAGGCGGTGAGGCCGGTCATGCCGAGGACACCGAGGTACGTCGACAGGGGGGCAGCGTCGGCGTCGACCTTGACGGCGTGCTTCGCGTCCATGACCGCGTACTCGCGCCAGCCGAAGAAGTGCAGGACGTGGTCGCCGACGGCGATGCCCTCGGCGTTGGAGGCTACGACCTCACCGACCGCGCCGCCCTGCATGACCTTGCCGAGCTCGAAGGGCGCGGCGTACGACTTCGCGGCGCTCATGCGGCCACGCATGTACGGGTCGACGGAGAGGAACGTGTTGCGGACCAGCACCTGGCCCGCGCCGGGGGTCGGGACCTCGGCTTCGACCAGGGCGAAGTCCTCGGGCTTCGGCCAGCCGACCGGGCGGGAGACGAGGTGCCATTCGCGGTTGATCATGATGCCTGCGACCTTTCCATTTACTTCAGTGCCTTAAACAACCATGCTCCTGAATATTTCAGGTTGTCAAGTAAAGGGGTACCCTGGAGCGCATGCCCACTCCTCAAAAGACCCGGCCCGACGCGCTGACCATGGAAGTGGTGGAGCTCATCGGGGACGTGGTGGCCCGCTTCTACTCGGACTACGAGGACGCGGCCGCGGAGCACGCCCTCACCGGGGCGCAGGCGCGGCTGCTGAGTCTGCTGTCCCTGGAGGCGCTGCCCATGCGCAAACTGGCCCAGAAACTGAAATGTGAGCCGTCGAACGTCACCGGGATAGTCGACCGTCTGGAGGCACGCGGGCTGGTGGAGCGGCGACCCGATCCCGCGGACCGGCGGGTCAAGGTGGCCGCGGCGACGGAGGCGGGGCTCGACGTGGCCCGGGAGCTGCGGGAGGGGCTGCGGTTCGCCCGGGCGCCCCTGGCGGGGTTGTCGGAGGGCGAGCGGACCTCCCTGCGGGACCTGCTGCGCCGGATGCTGGAGGCGTAGGGGCGCCGGAGGGGGCCGCTACAGGTCTTCGCTTCACATGAGCGAAGAGCTCAGGTGCACCACCACAGGAAGCGGTTGCACTCCGTCGGGGACGGGTCCGGACTCGGGGCCGCGGAGGTGGGGGTGGCACTGGGGGCCGAGCCGCCGCTCGTGGCCGTGGGCGCGGCGGTGGGGGTCCGCGCACCGGGGGGCTTGGTGGTCGCCGACTGGGCGTCGGGGCTCTTGCTCGCGTCGGCGTCCCCGCTCTTGGACGCGGACGGCGACGGGGACCCGGAGGTCGACGGCGAAGGCGAGCCCGAGGGAACGGATCCACGGGAGCCGGCCTCCGTCGACGCCGATTCGCTCGCCTCCGGGGAGGCGCCGCCCTCGGCCGACTCCCCGCCCGCCGCGGCCGGCTTGGGGGAGGATCCCGGGGCGTCCATGCCCAGCTCCGCGAGGCTCAGACCGCCGGCCGCGAGCACGAAGCCGGCGGCGATCAGCAGGGTGCGGCGGCGGCGCCGGCGATGCGCGGCCGCTTTGCGATCGCGACGACTTGCTCCGGCGGTGGGGTCTTCGGGGTCGTCCTCGTCGCCGTACTCGTCGTCGTGCGTGTCCTCGGGTTCCGCGAGGCGCTCCGCACCCTCGGCACCGCGGCCGCCACGGCCGCGTGCACGTCGACGTGACGCTCGGCCGGCGCCCGGTTCGACGGCCTCTTCGGCGGGACCGTCGCCCAGGTCGGCGTCGACACGGGGCTCGGAGTCGACATCCGGGCCCGCGTCTGCGCCGAAGCCGGTCCCGCCGTCGGCTCCGGTCGAGCCGTAGGCCGCGCCGGCCTCCGCCGAACCGGCACCCAGAGGATCACCCGCGCGAGGGACACTCTCGTGGCCGCCTCCGCCGTACGTCATGTCACCCTGACCGGCCGTGCCGTACGCCCCGTGGGGGTCGCCGCCGTACGCCGCACCGCTCCCGACACCCTCGCCGTACGCCCCGCCGTCCTCGCCGTACGCTCCTGTGCCGTACCGGGCGGAACCATGGGCCTCTCCCCCGTACGGCGACGCCTCGTGACCCGCGAGCGGACCTGCCGCCACAGCGCCGCCGTACTGCCCCTCGGGCTCGTACGTCGCGTACGCGGGGGTCATCGGAGGGTCCTGCGGCCGGCCCTGGGCCGGGACGCGGGGGGTGTACGCGCGTAGCTCTTCGATCGAGGTGCCGCACCCCGGGCAGGCGAGGGCGCCGTTGAGGTGCCGTCGGCACGGGTTGCAGTAGTCCATGACGCGGGAAGACTAAGTTCCTCTCACCTGGCTTTCATAGTCACGCCTGTGAAGGTTGTGTGTCGAACTACCCATTCCGGTGCGGCGAGTTGAGGGACCCTCCAGGGACCGTTCGGGCATCCTTCCCGATCTCACCGAAAGCGGCTTCGAAAGCCGTGTCGAAAGCTGTGTCGAAACCGTTATGCGTTCGACCCATTGACACTCCCCTCACCCCCTCCTTACTGTCACGTCAGCATTTCGAACGTGTGACGAAATTTCGAACAACGTCACTGGGCCGACGAAGTAACGAGGGGCAACCGCCGTGCGCATCACCGGAATCAGCACACACGTGGTCGGGACGCCGTGGCGCAACCTGACCTACGTCCAGGTGCACACCGACGAAGGCATCACCGGAGTCGGCGAGACCCGGATGCTGGGACACACCGACGCGCTGATCGGCTACCTGCGGGAGGCCGAGGCCAATCACATTCTCGGCTCCGACCCGTTCGCTGTCGAGGACCTCGTCAAGAGGATGAAGTACGGCGACTACGGTCGGGCCGGCGAGATCGTGATGTCGGGCATCGCCGTCATCGAGATGGCCTGCTGGGACATCAAGGGCAAGGCCCTCGGGGTGCCGGTCTGGCAGCTCCTGGGCGGCAAGGTCACCGACAAGGTCAAGGCGTACGCCAACGGCTGGTACACCACCGAGCGGACCCCCGAGGCGTACCACAAGGCCGCGCAGGCGGTCATGGAGCGCGGGTACAAGGCGCTCAAGATCGACCCGTTCGGTACCGGCCACTTCGAGCTGGACCACGAGCAGAGCCTGTACGCCGTCTCGCTCATCGAGGCCGTCCGCGACGCCATCGGCCCGGACGCCGAGCTGATGCTGGAGATGCACGGCCGGTTCTCCCCGTCGACCGCCGTCCGGCTGGCCAAGGACCTCGCGCCCTTCAAGCCCGCGTGGCTGGAGGAGCCGGTGCCGCCGGAGAACCTGAAGGCGCTGGAGAAGGTCGCCGCCAAGGTCGACATCCCGGTCGCCACCGGTGAGCGGATCCACGACCGCATCGAGTTCCGAGAGCTCTTCGAGAGCCAGGCCGTGGACATCATCCAGCCCGACGTCGGCCACATCGGCGGCATCTGGGAGACCCGGAAGCTCGCCGCCACCGCGGAGACCCACTACATGCTGGTCGCCCCGCACAACGTGGGCGGGCCGGTGCTGACCGCCGCCTCGCTGCAGGTCGGTTTCACCGCCCCCAACTTCAAGATCCTCGAGCACTTCAACGACTTCGCCGACGCGGAGATCAAGAAGGTCGTCAAGGGCGCCCCGCAGGTCGTGGACGGCTACTTCCACCTCTCCGACGCACCGGGTCTCGGTGTCGAGCTGGACGTCGACGCGGCCGCCGAGTTCCCGCAGCAGCAGGCCCGGTTCGACCTGTGGGCCGAGGGCTGGGAGCAGCGCAAGCCCAAGGGCACCAAGTGAGCTCCCAGGTCGTCATCGAGGGGCCCGGCGAGCACCGGCTCGACGAGCACGCCCCTCGTGAGCCCGCGGCCGGCGAGGCGCTGGTGCGCGTCCACGCCGTCGGCATCTGTGGCAGCGACCGCGAGGTGTACCAGGGCAACCGGCCCGAGGGATACGTCCGTTATCCCCTCACTCCGGGCCATGAGTGGTCCGGGACGGTCGAGGCGGTCGGTGCGGGTGTGCCTTCAACTCTTGTCGGCCGCAAGGTCGTCGGTGAGGGCTTCCGCAACTGCCAGGTCTGCGACCGCTGTCACGCGGGCGAGACGACCCTGTGCACGGCCGGGTACGAGGAGACCGGGTTCACCCAGCCGGGTGCGATGGCCACCACGCTCACCCTGCCCGCACGCCTGCTCCACGTCCTGCCGGACGACGCCGACCTGACGGCCGCGGCCCTGCTGGAGCCGGCCGCCTGCATCGCGGCCGCCGCGCTCAAGGCGAACGCCCTGCCGGGCGAGCGCGTGGCCGTGGTGGGGACCGGGACGCTCGGCATGTTCGCCGTTCAGTTCCTGAAGGCGGGCTCGCCTGCCGAACTGCTTGTGGTAGGGACCCGGCCCGACCGGGCGGAGCTTTCGAAAGCTTTCGGTGCCAGCGACTTCCGCACCAGGGGCCAGGAGCTCCCGGACGACTTCGACGTCGTCATCGAGACCGCCGGGTCCGCGTCCGCCGCACGCACCGCCGCCTCCCTGCTCAGGCGGGGTGGACGCCTGGTCCTGACGGGCATCCCGGCGCCGGGTGCCGAGGGTCTCGATCCGACGGACCTGGTCGTACGGCAGCTGGAGGTGCACACCGTCTTCGGAGCCCCGCCGGACGCCTGGGCGCACACGGTGCGGGTCTTCGGCGCCGGCCTGCTCGATCCGCTGCCGCTGGTCACGCACGAGCTGCCGCTCGACGGGTTCCCGGAGGCGATCGAGCTGGTCGGGTCCGGTGATCCGAAGGTCGGGAAGGTGCTGCTCCGCCCCTAGACGTACGCCGGTACGGGGTGACCTGACCACCCCGTACCGGCGTACACCCAAGCCCCGCACGACTTGAGCCGCGAACCTTGTCCGACATATCGAACACAAAGGACAGCTTGTGACGACCGACGCTTCCGCCCCGGCGGCCCGCCGCCCCGGTGAGCAGGCGCTCACCGCGCTCGGCCTGGGCGCGCCCGCCCTCGATCCCGCCGACGCCTCACCGCACACCTTCCCCGGCGGCGGCCGCTGGCGCACCGAGATCCCCTCCTGCGAGGGGCCGGAGGCGCTGGCCGTCGTCCTGAAGGAAGCCTCGCGGCTCGACGTGCCGATCCACCGGATCAGCCAGGGCAGCGGTGTGTGGATGCTGACCGACGCCGAGATCACCGAGATGGTGGAGGCGACGGGCGAACGCGACATCGAGCTCTGCCTGTTCACCGGCCCGCGCGGCACCTGGGACATCGGCGGCTCGACGCGCACCGACTCGCGCGGCGCGGGCCTGCGGGCCCGGGGCCTCGACGCCGTGGCCGGCTGTGTCGAAGACGCCGTCCGCGCGACGGAGTTGGGCGTCCAGTGCCTCCTCGTCGCCGACGAGGGCGTGCTGTGGACGCTGCACCGGGCGCGTGCCGCCGGGATCATCCCGGCCGAGACCACCCTGAAGCTGAGCGCGCTCGTCGGTCCGGTCAACCCGGCCGCGTACGCGGTCTACGAGAACCTGGGCGCCGACTCCATCAACGTGCCCAGCGATCTGACGCTCGATCATCTCACCGAGATCCGGCGGGTGTCGGCCGCTCCGATGGACATGTACATCGAGGCGCCCGACGACCTCGGCGGTTATGTACGGATGTACGAGGTCGCCGAACTGATCAGACGCGGCGCGCCGCTCTATCTGAAGTTCGGCCTGTCGAAGGCCCCCGGGATCTACCCGTACGGCCACCACATGCGCGACCTGACCCTGAACACGGCCCGGGAACGGGTGCGGCGGGGGCGGCTCGCCCTGGACCTGCTGGCACGGCACGGAGCGGACGGCGACATGGCGCCGCTCGGTTCGCGGCTGCCGGGGGCGCTGAAGCGTTTCGAAACACCCTCATAACGTTTCGGACCGACTCCCTTCACAAAAGCAGACGCAGTCACACACAATCCCACACGCCCCTTTCCTCGGTCAGAGCCCGCACCTCCTTGCCAGAGCGTCCCGCACCGCCAGACCGAAACCGCCCCGACATCAAGGATGATGATCATGCGTACTCGTCGAGCCGCACTCACCGCCATAGCAGGCGCCGCCTCCCTCGCCCTCACCCTCACCGCCTGCGGCCAGGACAGCAAGGGCGGCAGCGAGGAGTCGACCGGCAGCGCCAAGGGAGGCACCATCGGCATCGCGATGCCGACCAAGTCCTCCGAGCGCTGGATCGCCGACGGCAACAACGTCGTCAAGAACCTCCAGTCCAAGGGCTACAAGACCAAGCTGGTCTACGGCGAGGACGACCCCGACCAGCAGGTCTCGCAGATCGAGAACCTGATCACGCAGGGCGTCAAGGGCCTGATCGTCGCGGCCATCGACAACAAGTCGCTGAACAACGTGCTCCAGCAGGCCAAGGACGCCAAGATCCCGGTCATCGCCTACGACCGTCTGATCCTCGGCACGCCGAACGTCGACTACTACGCGTCGTTCGACAACACCAAGGTCGGTGAGCTGCAGGCCAGTTACATCGTCGACAAGCTGGGCCTCAAGAGCGGCAAGGGCCCCTTCAACATCGAGCTGTTCGCCGGCTCCAACGACGACAACAACACCAAGTACTTCTTCGGCGGCGCGATGAGCGTGCTGCAGCCGTACATCGACAGCAAGAAGCTCGTCGTCAAGTCCGGCCAGACCAAGATCAACCAGGTCACCACCCTGCGCTGGGACGGCGCCACCGCCCAGAAGCGCATGGAGGACATCCTCACCTCCACGTACGGCAGCGGAAAGGTCGACGCGGTCCTGTCGCCGTACGACGGCATCTCCATCGGCATCATCGCCGCGCTGAAGTCGGACGGCTACGGTTCCGCCAGCAAGCCGCTTCCGGTCATCACCGGCCAGGACGCCGAGCTCGCCTCGGTGAAGTCGATCATCGCGGGCCAGCAGACGCAGACCGTCTACAAGGACACCCGCAAGCTCGCCGAGGTCGCCTCGACGATGGTGGACGACGTCCTCAACGGCAAGAAGCCCGAGGTCAACGACACCAAGACGTACGACAACGGCTCCAAGGTCGTCCCCGCCTACCTGCTGCAGCCGGTGAGCGTCGACAAGAGCAACTACACCAAGGAACTGGTCGACACGGGCTACTACAAGGCGAGCGAGCTCAACTAGTCAGCCCCTCCCTGTCGGCCCATCCCCCTGATTGAAAGGCACGACCATGGCGGGACCCGTCCTGGAAATGCGCTCGATCGTCAAGACCTTTCCCGGCGTCAAAGCGCTGTCGGACGTCACACTGACCGTCCGTCAGGGCGAGGTCCATGCCATCTGCGGTGAGAACGGCGCCGGGAAGTCCACCTTGATGAAGGTGCTCTCCGGCGTCCATCCGCACGGCACGTACGAGGGCGACATCCTGTTCGAGGGAGAGGTCGTCTCCTTCAAGGACATCCGCGCGAGCGAGCAGCACGGCATCGTGATCATCCATCAGGAACTGGCCCTGGTGCCGTTCCTGTCGATCGCGGAGAACATCTTCCTCGGCAACGAGCACGCCTCCGGCGGGTTCATCAACTGGAACGAGACGCTCAAGCACGCCACCGAACTGCTGCGCCGGGTGGGTCTGAGCGACCACCCGGAGACCCGGATCACCGACATCGGTGTGGGCAAGCAGCAGCTGGTGGAGATCGCCAAGGCGCTCTCCAAGAAGGTGAAGCTGCTCATCCTCGACGAGCCGACCGCGGCTCTGAACGACGAGGACAGCGGCAAACTCCTGGATCTCATCCTGGAGTTGAAGAAGCAGGGCATCACCTCGATCATCATCTCCCACAAGCTCAACGAGATCCGCCGGGTCGCCGACTCGGTGACGATCCTCCGCGACGGGAAGTCGATCGAGACCCTCGACGTGAAGGCCCCGGAGACCACCGAGGACCGGATCATCTCGGGCATGGTGGGCCGCGACCTCGACCACCGCTTCCCCGACCGCACGCCGTACGAGGGCGAGGCGGACGCGGCCCCGGCGCTGGAGATCCGCAACTGGACCGTTCACCACCCGATCGACCAGCAGCGCAAGGTCGTCGACGACGTGTCGATCCATGTGCGGCGTGGGGAGATCGTCGGCATCGCGGGCCTGATGGGCGCGGGGCGCACCGAGCTCGCGATGAGCGTGTTCGGGCGCACCTACGGCCGGCACGCGGGCGGCCAGGTCTTCAAGGACGGCAAGGAGATCCGTACGAAGTCCGTCGCGGAGGCGGTCGAGCACGGCATCGCGTACGTCACCGAGGACCGCAAGCACTACGGCCTCAACCTCATCGACAACATCAACCGGAACATCTCGCTGACCGCTCTGAACAAGGTGGCGAAGCGCGGTGTGGTCGACGAGCACGAGGAGCGGAAGGTCGCCGAGCGCTTCCGCAAGTCGATGAACATCAAGGCCCCGACCGTCTTCGAGACGGTGGGCAGGCTGTCCGGCGGCAACCAGCAGAAGGTCGTCCTCAGCAAGTGGATCTTCGCGGGTCCCGAGGTGCTGATCCTGGACGAGCCCACGCGCGGTATCGACGTGGGCGCCAAGTACGAGATCTACACGGTCATCGACCAGCTGGCCGCCGAGGGCAAGGCGGTCGTCTTCATCTCCTCCGAGCTGCCGGAGCTGCTCGGGATGTGCGACCGCATCTACACCATGGCCGCCGGACGGCTCACGGGTGAGGTTCCGCGGGCCGAGGCCACGCAGGAAGTGCTGATGCGCCAGATGACGAAGGACAAAGAGGTAACGCGATGAGCACCGATGTGACGAAGGTTCCGGCCGCGGCGCCGCCTGGCAAGGGCGGGGGGTCGTCCTCCGGCGAGGGCCTGCTCCAGCTGATGGTGAACGGGCTGCGCCGCAACATGCGGCAGTACGGCATGCTGATCGCGCTCGGCCTGATCGTCGCGCTGTTCGCGGTGTGGACCGACGGCGACCTGCTGCTGCCGCGCAACGTCTCCAACCTGGTGCTCCAGAACAGCTACATCCTGATCCTCGCGATCGGCATGATGCTGGTGATCATCGCGGGGCACATCGATCTGTCGGTCGGTTCACTGACCGCGTTCGTGGGCGCCTTCGCGGCCGTGCTGACCGTGCAGCACGACGTGGCCTGGCCGGTCGCGCTGGTGCTGACCCTGGTGGTGGGCGCGGTCGCGGGCTCGGTCCAGGGCTATCTGATCGCGTATCTCGGCATACCGTCGTTCATCGTCACCCTGGCGGGCATGCTGCTCTTCCGAGGTCTGACGGAGATCCTCCTGGAGGGTCAGACCCTCGGCCCGTTCCCGAACGGTCTGCAGAAGCTCGGCAACGGCTTCCTGCCCGAGGTCGGCCCGAACACGAACTACCACAACCTCACCCTGCTGCTGGGCTTCGCGCTGCTGGCCTTCGTGGTCTACCAGGAGGTCCGCGACCGCAAGCGCCAGCAGGAGTTCGCGCTGGACGTGCTGCCCAGGAACGCCTTCCTGCTCAAGCTCGTCGCGATCGCCGCCGCGGTCCTCGCGGTCACGATGCTGCTCGCCAGCTACCAGGGCGCGCCGATCATCCTCCTCGTCCTCGGTGTGCTGGTGGTCGGCTACGGCTACGTCATGCGCAACGCGGTCTTCGGCCGGCACATCTACGCGATCGGCGGCAACCTGCCGGCCGCGAAGCTGTCCGGCGTCAAGGACAAGAAGGTCACCTTCCTTGTCTTCCTGAACATGGGCGTGCTCGCGGCCCTGGCGGGTCTGGTGGTCGCAGCCCGCCTGAACGCGGCCTCCCCGAAGGCGGGCCTGAACTTCGAACTCGAGGCGATCGCCTCGTCGTTCATCGGTGGCGCGTCCATGAGCGGCGGCGTGGGAACCGTCCTCGGCGCGATCATCGGTGGTCTCGTCCTCGGTGTGCTGAACAACGGCATGAACCTCCTCAGCGTCGGCACCGACTGGCAACAGGTCATCAAGGGCCTCGCCCTGCTGGCCGCGGTCGGGTTCGACGTGTGGAACAAGCGCAAGTCCGGTTCGTAAGTCATCTCGGGCCCCGTCGGAGAAAACCGGCGGGGCCCGCTTCCTTCACAGGAGCCGCTAGATGGAACTGAACAGACGAACGGTCATCGCCGGTGCCGCGGCCGCGGGAATCGCCGCGACGACGCTCGGGGGCACCGCTGAGGCGTCCAGCAGCAAGACACCGACCAAGAAGCTCTTCGGCAAGCTCGCCGACGGCACGAAGGTCTACATCTGGTCGCTGGCCAACGGCGGCACGCGGATGAAGGTCCTGTCCTGGGGCGGCGTCGTGCAGTCCCTGGAGATCCCGGACCGGCACGGCCACCACGCGAACGTCTCGGCGGGCTTCGACAACATCGAGGACTACGTCGCCAAGACCCCGTACTTCGGCGCGCTGATCGGGCGGTACGGCAACCGCATCGCCAAGGGCCAGTTCACCCTGGACGGCAAGAGCTACCAGCTCTCCGTCAACGACGGGGTCAACAGCCTGCACGGCGGCACCCAGGGCTTCGACAAGCGGGTGTGGGACGTCGAGCCGTTCACCAAGGGCTCGGACGTCGGCCTGCACCTGCACTACACGTCCGTAGACGGCGAGATGGGCTACCCGGGCACCCTCAAGGTGAAGGTGACGTACACCCTCACCCGGCACGGCGACTGGCGGATCGACTACCAGGCCACCACCGACAAGGCCACCGTGGTCAACCTGACCAACCACGTGTACTGGAACCTCGGCGGCGAGGGCACCGGCACCATCGAGGACCACGAGCTCAGGATCGCCGCCTCCCGCTACACGCCCACCGACTCGGGTCTGATCCCCACCGGTGAGCTGGCGAAGGTCGCGGGCACCCCCTTCGACTTCCGCAAGGGCAAGCAGGTCGGCCGGGACATCCGGGCCGGCCACGAGCAGCAGGTCCTCGCCAAGGGCTACGACCACAACTGGGTGCTCGACAAGGGCATCACCGCCAAGCCCGAGCACGTGGCGACCCTGCGCGACCCGTCCTCGGGCCGCACGCTGAGGATCTCCACCGTCGAGCCGGGTCTGCAGTTCTACTCGGGCAACTTCCTCGACGGCACCCTCACCGGCACCAGCGGTCACACCTACCGCCAGGGTGACGCGCTGTGCCTGGAGACGCAGCACTTCCCGGACTCGCCGAACCACCCGTCGTTCCCCTCGACGGTGCTGCGTCCGGGCCAGACATACCGGTCGACGACGATCCACTCGTTCGGTGCCTGACCTGGTCTGATGCGAAGTTCGGGCCCGGGGTTCCCGAACTCACACTTCTTTCACACCCGTTGAACAGCGCCACGCAGGTATCCGTATGTAAGGGCGGCCCGTGCTCCCCCGCGCGGGCCACCCAATGACGACGGACCCGGTCGTCCCCGCCGGGTCCGCCCCATACGGAGGTTCGATGGCCGACAACGTCACCTCGTTGTTCCGCAGCACGGCTGCGCACAGCCCGTCCATGGCGGCGCTGGCGCGCGAAGGCGGAGACGGGACGGGGCCGGTGGACTTCTGTATCCCCTGCAATCCCTACTTTCCCACCCCGGCGATGATGGACACCATGGCCGCGCGGCTGAAGGACATCATCACCTACTACCCCAGCAGCGCCGACACGATCACCGCCGAGCTGTGCAACCTGCTCCAACTCCCGCCGCAGGCCGTGGCGATGGGCAACGGCTCGACCGAACTGATCACCTGGATCGACCACCTGCTGGTCCGCGAGTCCCTCGCCGTCCCGGTCCCCACCTTCGGCCGCTGGACCGACCAGCCGATGGAGACCGGCAAGCGGGTCGACATGTTCCCGCTCCAGGAGTCCAGCGGATTCGCCCTGGACCTCGCGCAGTACGCGGAGTTCATACGCACCCGGGGCACGCGGGTCGCGGTCATCTGCAACCCGAACAACCCCGACGGCGGCTTCCTCCACAAGCACGCGCTCGTGCAGTTCATGGACGCCATGGCCGACCTGGACCTCATCATCATCGACGAGTCGTTCCTGGAGTTCGCGGACGCGGAGGCCGAGCCGAGCGTCGTCCAGGAGGCGATGATCCGGCCGAACGTCATCGTCCTGCGCAGCCTCGGCAAGAACTTCGGCCTGCACGGCATCCGCTTCGGCTACATGGTCGCGAACCCCTCGCTGGCGGGCCGGGTCCGCTCGATGCTGCCGAAGTGGAACCTCAACGCCTTCGCCGAGTACGTGGTGTTCATGCTCAAGGAGCACGGCGCCGAGTACGCGCAGAGCCTCCACCAGGTCCGCCGGGACCGCCTCGACATGGCGAGCCAGCTCGCCGCGCTGCCCGGCCTGACCGTCTACCCCTCCCAGGGGAACTTCCTCTTCGTGCGCCTGCCCGTCGGCGCCGAGGGCACCGTGGTCCGGGACCGGATGCTCACCGAGCACCGGATCCTCGTCCGCGAGTGCGGCAACAAGATCGGCTCTTCAAGCCGCTTCCTGCGGCTCGTGGTGCGCCCCCAGGTGGACGTGCGTCGCCTGGTGTCCGGCCTGGAACAGGTGCTCTACGGGACCAGGAGGGGAGCCGCCGTGCCCGAGCTCGCTCAAGGGACCGGCTACAGCTCGGGTACGGCGGCAGTGGACCGCCTCGTCGGCCAGACCAACGGGGCGGGCATGCAGGACCTGGCGGCGATGGCCGTCGGCGGTGGGGGGATGGGCTCACGAGGGATGGGCGGTGGCGTCGGCATGCCGATGCCGGTCGCCCAGCCGGCAGCGGTGGCCGCGGCGGCGCCGATGGGGGCGGTCGCTTCCATGGGCGGGGGCGCTTCCATGGGCGGGGCCGGTTCCATGGGGGCGGCTGCTTCGATGGAGGCGGCCGGCTCCATGGGGGCGGGGATGCCGATGCCGGCCCAGATGCAGGCGCCCGCCCCGATGCAGGCGCCCGCCCCGATGCCGACCCCTGTGCCCGTGCCCGTCCCCGCAGCCCCGCCGGCTCCGGCGCCCTTCGGGCCGACCCCCCCGGGGGTGCCGGCCCGTGGCGGCCTCACCGCAGCGCAGGTGCGCGGGATGACCGCACCGGCGCCGGGGGCCCCGCAGGAGCTGTCCCAGGCGCCCGCCACCGGCTGGCCCAACGCTCAGAGCTGGCCGAACGCGGCGGGGATGGGCCAGGCCGGCTGAGCGGCTCAGGCAGGCGGTATCAGTAGGCGACAGGCCACCCACTGCTCCAGTTCAGAAGGTTGATACCGAGCTTGGGTGTGCCGTTGTCGTTGCCGTCGTAGTAGTGGTAGACGATCAGGTCGCCGTCGGAGTCGTTCATGATCGACTGGCCGCCGGGGCCGATGTACCGGCCGTGCGACTCAAGGACCGGCGTGCCGCCGTTGTTCATCATCGACACGCCGTTCTTGTCGACGTACGGCCCGGTGACGCTGGTCGCGCGGCCGACCTTGACCTTGTAGGTCGAACTGGTGCCGGCGCAGCAGGTGTCGTAGGACGCGAAGAGGTAGTAGTAGCCGTTCCGCTTGACGACGTACGGCGCCTCGACGGCCTTGGTCCCGGTCGGGCGGGAGGCGATGGAGTACCGGGTCGTGTTGGTGGAGAGCTGCTTGCCGGTGGACGGGTTGAGCTGGATCATCTTCAGGCCGGTCCACCAACTGCCGAACGACAGCCACCACTTGCCGTCGCCGTCGACGAAGAGGTTCGGGTCGATGGCGTTGTAGTCGCTGGAGGTGGTGGAGGTGTACACGGTGCCCTGGTCGCTCCAGGAGCCGGGCAGGCCGGTGCTCGACGTGGCCAGGCCGATGGCCGACTTGTTGGAGCCGAAGGTCGAGACGGCGTAGTACATCAGGTACTTGCCGCCCTGGTAGGAGATGTCGGGCGCCCAGGCCTCGGTGGCGTACGACGACCACCAGCCCGGCTTGGTGGAGAAGGCGTCGCTGCCGGCCGTGAACGCGATCCGGTCGGTGGAGGTGCGGTAGCCGAGTCCACCGCCGGTGCCGTACAGCAGGTAACGGCCCGCCGACGTACGGATCATCGTCGGGTCGTGGATGGTGGTGGCACCGGTGACGGTCCCGGGGTTGGGGTACGCGGAGGCCGTGCCCGGGATCAGGGCCAGCAGGAAGGCGACGGGAACTGCCAGAAGTGAGGTGCGGCGCACGCTGACGCTCCTTCGAGGAGTGGGGGGACGCGAGTGGGGGGATGTTCGATATACCGATCGCCGATCAGAGCTTCGGACGGGACCGTAGAATCGAACCCCTTGCGCGTCAATGGTCCGCGCACACCTCAGTGGTGGTCAGTGGCCGATGCCGAGTTCCTCACGGACTCCCGGGCCTGAGCCGTGCTGGGGCTCAGGCGACCTGCTCGAACACCATCGACCACCAGCTGTCCGGCTGGGCGAAGGCGTACGGGTCGCGGGCCTTGAGGTACTCGACGAGCTTGTCGGTGTACGGGGCGCGGTCCTGGGGGGCGGCCCGCTCCAGGTGCCTTGCCCGCAGGGCGAAGCGGTACAGGAACTCGACGAGGTCGGCGAGGGTGCGGTTCACGATCTCGGCGCGCGGCTCGGCGTCGAAGGACATGAGGATGACGTAGCCGCGGTCCAGGTCGAGGCAGTACCGCATCGCCGGGTCGTCGGTGGGGCCGCCCAGGACGAGGATGTGGGTCTCCTCGCCGCCCGCGGCGACCGGCACCACGGTGAAGGGATCGGGTCCCTCCTCGGCGGTGTCGAGGGTGAACAGCACGTCGACGAAGACGGGCACACCGACCTCGCACAGCACCTCGGCGTCGGCCTCGGACAGTCCGCGCTCCTCGGCCACGGCCCGGTCCAGCGTGACCACGCGGTCCGCGCCGAACAGCTCCGTCATCTCGTCATGGGTGGCCATGCGTCCTGCTTTCCCTTCTTCGTGCACACATCCGGCCGGGCCGGCGGTTCAGTCGGCGAGACCGGCCCGTCGCAGCAGTTTCAGCCAGTCGTCGTACTCCACCATTTCGTCGTCGACCAGGGCGAGCCGCTGGTACTCGGCGGCAGTGGCCAGCCGCTCCAGGAAGAACGTCCCGAGGCCGGGCGCGAGTTCGTCGAGGCGCTCCGCGTCGACCCAGTCGGGGCCTGCGTCCGGGGCGCCGAGGACGCCGCCGCCCGCGCGGTCGAGGTAGACCGGGGCCTCCTGGATCATCCCGACACAGTAGAGCTTCTCCGGGGAGAGCGGCAGCGGCGAGTCGACCACGGGCTCGCAGTAGAACTGGTGCTCCTCGGCCTCCTCCAGGCCGAAGAGCTGCACGGACGGCCCGCAGCTCGCGCCGTCCAGCACACGGCAGAAGTCCAGGAACTCCCGCGGTACCCCGTCCGCCTCCGCGGCGGCGGCCGTCTCCTCGTCGATCGTCCCGCCGAGCGTGAACGACAGCACGTCCGGGCTCTCCGCAAGGGCCGTCCGCAGGGCGTCCACCGTCGCGACAAGACGGGACGACGCCGGGCTCGCGCTAGTCATCTGGCCACCACTTGATGTCGATGTTGATGGGATTGCCGTCCGGAAGATCCCTGATCTGCGGGCGTATCTGCTGGGTGCCGATGTCGTAGTTCGTCGTCCGGTCGAGCATCCGCAGGTTACGCCACGCGTCCGGACCACCGGTCTGGAGCTCGTTGACGTGATCGGGTTGCATTTTACGGGCGGCCACCGCGGCCTCTTCGGCGAAGTCGGGGTCCTCCTTGTGGTTCCTGCGGATCAGTGCTTCCAGCGCGCCCTTGTACTGCGCGGTGATCTGCTTGTCGCGGTAGTCCTCGGTCTTGCCCTTGAACTTGAAGAGCTTGCCCTCCTCGCCGAGCCGCTGCAGGGCCCGCGCCTTCCGCTCGAAGGCCTGCTTGGGCATCCCGGGCTTCCACTCCAGGGTGACGGTGTGCGGATCCCTGGTGGTGTCCGGCCGGTCCTTGCCGATGCCGCCGCCGTCGCGGACGGTGTCCTGGTCGCGGGAGCGCTTGACGATGCTCTGCAGCATCGTCTCGATGTTCTTGTCGTTGCGCGCGTGGTTGTCACCCATGGCGCGCACGCCCTTGGACACGTCCTGGAGGTGCTTGTGGAGCTGGTCCTCGGCCTCCTCGATGGCCTTGAGGATCTTCTCGGCCCCGGTCTCGACGGCCGCCGCCAGGGCGCCCTTGCCCCGGGTCCGGTTCAGCCCGGCCCGGCTGCGGCGCAGGTGGGGGCGGGCGCCGGACTCGTGCTCGTCGGCCTGGGAGGTGATCCGGTCGGCGAGCCGGTCGTGCAGGTCCTTGTCGCTGCGTACGGTGTCGCTCACGCGGCGCCTCCCTTCGAGGTGAAGGTGCCCGTGGTCCCCGTGGCGGCGTCCAGCCCCTCGGAGAAGCCCTCGCTGCCCGCGTGCAGGGTCTTGCCCGGGCTGTAACCGTCCTGCAGGCCCACGGCGTTGGCGCCGAGCTGGAGGACGAGGTCGGTGGCCATGTTGCCGAGCGCGGAGTAGACCGGGCCCATGGCGACGGACATGAGCTCCTCCATGAGGAGTTGCTCGGCCTCCTTCAGCAGCCGCCGCACGATGAGCCGGGTGGCCTGGGTGGCACCGAGCGCGCCGACCTCGGAGAGCCCGAGGGTGAACGGGGCGGCGGCTTGGGCGGCGATGATCTCGGCGGCGAGGATGCCCAGTTGGACGATGGCGGCGACCTTGGCACCGGCCACGGCGACGGCGGCGCCGTCCAGGGCCATCGCCCCGAGGTCGGCGGCCTCGCCCAGCCGTTCCAGGTGTACGTCGCTGACCTTGCCCCAGTGCTGCTGGAAGGCCGCTGTCGCGATGCCCTCGTTCCCCTCCAGGAACTCCCGGACGACGCTCGCCGTGGCGTCCTTGCCCTCCCGCATCTGCGAGGCGAAGGAACGCAGGCCGTCGGCCATGTCCCGGTAGTCGTCCTCGTCGACGTTGGGCCACTCGACGCCGATGAGGTCCAGCACCCAGGCCGCCTCGTCGGGCAGCACGACGCCCATGTCCGTTCCCCCTTGTCTTGGCAGGACCATTTCAGGTCACGCTTGCGACGGCCGAACTTTACTACGGGGGGCGGGATTTGCCGGTGGTGTTGGAGGGGCCGGGTTCCGGGGCGAGGAGCCAGGGGCAGGCGCGGTGGTCAGCGGCGGCCGAAGGGGCCCGCCGGGCGGGCGCCGCCCAGGCCACCCGGTCCGCCCACCTCGCCCGCGCCTGGGTGCCGCCAAGGCCCGGACGGCTGCGGGGAGGCCGCTCGGGGCGCCGCGTCGGGCTGTGGCGTGCCGTGACCCCCGGCGCCCCGACCCTCGGTGTCCTGACGCTCGGTGTCCTGACCTTCGCCGCCCTGAGCCTCGCGCTCGTCCTCGGTGCCACGCGCCTGCTGCCAGGCGCCGAACCGTTCGCCCGCCTCGCGGGCCTCGGACTCGGTACGCAGCTCCCCCGCGCGGCGGATCTTGTCGGCGCCGGAGAACAGGGCTGCGGTGTACTCCGGGTCGGTGAAGGCCTGTTCGGCGGTGAGGTCGCCGCGCAGCACCCCGCGCGCCATCTCCCGCAGCTTCGGGTCGGGACCGGTGCTCAGGGTGCGCAGCGCGCGGAGCAGGCTACGGGCCCGTTCCTCGTCCTTCGCGACGCCCAGCAACTCCCCCTGGTCCACTTCACGTCCGTCCGGCACGCGAACCTCCCCCTTCCCTGCGCCAGTCGCCCCAGTATCCAACAGCCTCGTGTGTCACGGGAGTCGGGAGCACGTCCTCAGGAAGCGAGCGCGTCCCGCATCCCCTTCGCCGTGACCGCAGGGTCATAGCCGTCGGGCACACCCTCGACGAGGACGATGTCGCCCGGGATGTGCCGCGCCCGCAACGGCGCGATCTCCTGGTACGCGGCGGAGTCCCACCAGGCCCGCGCCTCGGCGATCCCGGGAAATCCGATCACCACGACATGTCCCGGCCAGCCGCCCTCCTTCACCTCGTGCTGCGCGCCGTGCACGAGGAAGCGGCCGCCGTACGGCTCGAAGGTGGCCGTGATGCGCTCGATGTACTCGGCGATCTCCGGGTGCGGCGCGGCTTCCCGCAGGTGGGCTATGGCGTAGGCGGTCATGGTGTCCTCCCGGTCGCTGGGCTCCGTACGCCGACGAGCCTGGCACCCGGGGCGAACCGGCGTCGATTACCCGAGAGGTAGGCGGTCAGCGGAGCCGGGCGGCTCGGCAGTCGGGGACCTCCGGGTCGGGACGCCCCAGCACTTCCGCGAGAGGACCCCCGCTGCGCACCGCCGCGATCCGCCGCGCCCGCAGCTGGGCCCGGGTGCGGGGTCGGAACTTTGGTTCCCTGCCACAGCCGCAGGGCTCACGCCCCTCGTACCGCAGACCGGCGCCGAGAACGGCCGCCACCACGCTCCATGCCTTGAGGTCCCGCCTCCGGGGCGCCGCGAAGTCGCGCCCGGCGCAGCTCATCGGCCCGGAGCAACGGGGACACCGGTGCTCACCGGGACCAGGATGCCGCTTGAACGCGACACGGCAGGGCACGCACGCGTAGTGCAGCTTGTAGGCCTTCCCGGCGTAATGGCACATGGGCCGAACGTACCCGGCCCTGCGAAGACCGGCGACCCGGTTTCAGCGGTACGACTCCTCACTGGCCGGCAGGGCCCGGCCCATACCCGGTCCCACTCCACGGCGCCGCAGCGGCAGATCCACCTCGGCCCGGACCGTCTTGCCCGGCGGCGGCTCCCGGTCCAGCACCTCCCAGCGGTCGGCGAGGGCGTCGACGAGAAGGAGACCTCGGCCGCCGTCCTCCAGGGGACCCGATGGCGGTACGGCGGCAAAGGGCTCACCTCGGGTGTCGGTGACCTCCACGCGCACGCTGCCGGTGACGAGGGAGAGCCGTAGCTCGAAGTCCCGCCCCGGGACACGGCCATGGGTGACGGCGTTGGCGGCGAGTTCGGCGACGATCACCTCGACGTTCTCAGCGGTCGGGGTGTCGTGCGGGATGCCCCAGTCGTGCAGCTGGTTCAGGGCTAGGTGGCGGGCGAGGCGGGCGCCTCGCGGAGTCGCGCTGAGGCGCTGGGTGAACGTACGTACGGTGACCGGAGGTCGGGGGGTGGAAGGTGCTGTCATGGGCCCAATCTGGCGCCCCCGAGCCCAACTTCTCCAGGTCGACACCGCGTACGCCGCGACAGAGTACGCGGTCACGGACTGGACAGTACGCGTGACGGAACGTGACCATGAGCGCGGGAGGTGACCGACTGTGGTCGATGGTGGCGGTGAGCCGGAGGCGTCGGACAGCATGCGGACGTTCGGGGCGGTGCTGCAAGCCCTGCGGGAGCACTCGGGGTTGAGCCGGGAGGAGTTCGGGGATCTGGTGGGGTTCTCCAAACACACGGTGGCGTCGGTGGAGTTGGGGCGCCGGATGCCGGATCTGGTGCTCGTGGAGCGGGGGGAGGAGGCGACGGGGAACACGGGGGCGTTGCGGAGGTCGTTCCCGAAACTGGCTCGACAACCCGGGTTGGCAGCGTGGTTCCGGCAGTGGGCGGGGCTGGAGGCTAGCGCGATCGCTCTGTACACGTATGAATGCCGGTTGATTCCGGGGCTTTTGCAGACGGAGGCGTACGCGCGGCAGCTGTTCGTCGACGAGTTGCCGCCCCTGGACGACGAACAGATCGAGGCACAGTGGACGGCCCGTGCGGAGCGGCAACGGCTGCTACGGGAACGGCCGAACACCGCCTACAGCTTCATCATCGAGGAACACCTGCTGCTGCGTCGCACGGGCGGAACGGAGACGACGCGAGGGCTGGTCGATCACCTGCTTGCGGTCTCCGAGCTGCGGAACGTCGAGATCCAGGTGATGCCGTTGGTCTGCGAGTCGCACGCAGGTCTGCACGGGCCCATGCAGTTGCTGGAAACCCCGCAGAACAGGTGGTTCGCCTACCTGGAGGCACCGGACAGCGGGCAGCTCGTCTCCGATCCCCAAGGGGTCAGCGTGCTCCAGAGCAGGTATGCCAGGATGCGTTCACAGGCGCTCACCATCAGGGACTCGGCAAGCCTGTTGCGACGGATGCGAGGAGATCTATGAGCACCTCCGAACTGGCCTGGTTCAAGAGTAGCTACAGCAGCAGCGGTTCCGGCGACTGCGTAGAGATCGCCCGCACCCCCACCCGCATCCACATCCGCGACTCCAAGAACCCCGAAGCCCCCCACCTCACCACCACCCCCACCCCCTGGACCGACTTCCTCACCCATCTCAAGAAGTGAGCCGATCAGGGGAGCTCGGGGTCGCGCAGGCCGACGCAGTCGAAGGCCCAGAAGACCTCCGAGTAGACGAAGGTGCCCGTCATCCACGGCTCGTGGGCGGACAACCGGGCCACTTGGAAGGCGGGTTCGGGAATCCGCAGGGACGGTGAACGGAACCCCACCGCGTCGGCCCGCTCGAAGCCGCGGGTGCCGTAGTAGTGCGGCGAGCCTTCCAGGAACACCAGCGGCACTCCCCGGCTGTCGGCCGCCGCGAGGGCGTGCGCGACGAGCCGGGTGCCGATGCCCCGACGCTGGAACTCCGGGAGCACACCCAGGGGTGACAGGGTGAGAACGTCCACGATCCGGCGCGGCGCGTCCAGCCGCGCCGCGCTCAGCAGGACATGGCCGACGACCCGGTCGTCGACGGTGGCGACGAAGGACAGCGGCGCCGACGCGGCCTCCGCGACGCGCAACGCCTCCACGAGCCCGGGAACATGCTCGCCGTCGTCGAAGGCGCGCGTGTGTACCTCGCGTACGTCCCGGTGATCGGCGGCGGTCTCCTGCCGGATCACCGGCCCGGAGCCGGCGGAAGCGACCCGGGAGCCTTCGGGCACATCGTGTGACGTCATGGCCGCGAGCGTAGGTCGCGGGGCGAGTCGTACGCGAGTCAATTGCGTCCCGCGACGGCGTGGTGGCGCGCGGCCCCGCAGCCGCGTACGAACCCGGAGGTTCGACAGCCGCTGCGGGCCCGCACCCGCGGTCAGCCGGCGGAAGCCGCCGGTCCGAAGTCCGCCTCCAGCCGCTCCCTCCACCCGGCGTCCGCCAGCCCCGCCCCCACCAGCACGTCCCGCCAGTCCTCCTTGGCCAGCTGGACGGCGTCGAGGATCCGGTCCACCCGGCCCTGTCCGCACAGCAGGGTCGCGGCGGCGATGCGCTCCTTGTCCTCCTGGTCGCCGCGGTCGGTCAGGTGGTTGACCAGCTCGGTGAGGAGATCACCCACCACCTCGCCCTCCCGGCCCGGGAAGTCCTCCGCGATGCGCCGTTCGACCCGCACGGTAAGCCCCATTTACCCTCCTTGTCGGCATACGCCCTGATACGGTACCGCGCCGTACCGCGCCCACCCCGCCCGACACGGCAATCTGACTCGTCAGAATCTTGACGGTCCCTCACTTTGCCGAACTGACAGCTCACCTACAGCAATGACCCTTATGGTGTCGTGTTCATGACAGACACCCCCATGAATGAGACCCCCATGAATGAGACCCCCACGACCGGCGCCCCCGCGAGAGACGCCCTCGCCCGCCGGACGGTCCTCGTCGCCACAGGCGCCACCGCCGCCACCCTCGCGGTGGGCGCCGCCGTGTCCGGCGCCCCGGCCGCGCGGACGGCCGACACCGCCGACACGGCACCCGTGGCCGCCGCGGCGGTCTGCACCCTCACCAGGGAGATGACCGAAGGCCCCTACTACCTGGACGGCCAGTACGTCCGCTCCGACATCACCGAGGGCAAGACCGGCTTCCCGCTCAAACTCGCCCTCACCGTGGTCGACGACGACACCTGCGCCACGATCAGCAACGCCCTCGTCGAGATCTGGCACTGCGACGCGCTCGGCGAGTACTCCGGCTACGTCGGCAAAAACGGCCACAGCGAGCCCGACAGCGGTACCTTCCTGCGCGGCGGCGTCCTGACCGACTCCAGGGGCGTCGCCGCCATCACCACGGTCTACCCGGGCTGGTACGTCGGCCGCTGCGTGCACATCCATGTGAAGGTGCACGTGAACGTCACCCTCACCGCCGACGGCTCCTTCACCGGCGGCACCGAACTCCACACCGGCCAGCTCTTCTTCAACGAGACGGTCACCGCCAAGGTCGGCGCCCTCTCGCCGTACTCGGCCAACACGGTCCGCCGCACCACCCTCGCCCAGGACGGGATCTACGACGACGGCGGCGCCGCGTCCGGCCTCCTGACCCTGACCGCCCTGGGCAGCAGCCCCTCCGCCGGCTATTCCGGCACCCTGACCCTTGGCGTCGAACGCTGATCACATGTCGCCCGCCGCCCACAAGAGCGGCGGGCGACACTCGTTCACCTGCCCGGGCACTCCTTCCACGCCATGTGGTACACCGTGCTGATGTCGCCGTCGGTCGAGTCCATCGTCATGAAGCTGACCTTGGACGGCGACGAGCTGCCCGCGCTGACGCGGATCTCGGTGTTGATGTTGAAGTTGCGCTGCACTCCACAGGGCGCCCAGACCAGTTGGGCCCAGTCGGTGGTGTCGGTCGCCTGCCAGTTGTCGTTGTAGGCACCCGTGAAGGGGTGGGTCTTGGCGGCCGTCTGCGAGGAGCCCTGGAAGTAGTACGAGGCTCTCTGCACGGCGCTCGCCCCGGACTGGAGCGAGGCGAAGCCCCGGTAGTCCGCCTCGGCGATGGCGTAGGTGAAGCCCGAGGGGACGTGGACGACCAGGTTGAGCTGGCAGTTCTTGCGGAACGCCGTGGGGTCGGAGTTGCCGCCGACCTGGGCGAGGTAGTCGCTGTAGGTGACGGTGAACGCGGTGTTGTCCTCGGAGACCGCGACGGCCGCGGTGCCCGCGGGACAGCCGGAGCCGTTCACCGTGGCGACGTTGATGACGATCTTGTCCGGGGGCGGGTCGACGAACCCGCCGGACGGGTTGTGCGCGGGCACCGCCGCGGTGACGAGAGCGGCGATGGCGCCGCCCAGAAGAAGTCCACTTGCCATGGGGGGTCTCTCCTCTGCGCTGTCGTTGAAGCGTGGAGAACCTGTGTGGTTTCTGTGAAGCACCGCGGCGATCGAATCGTAGGGAGCACCCTGTGACCCCGCCAGGGCGAACTCCAGCCATTCCAGTGATGGCCGAACGCACGTGTAAACAAAGGAAGTTGACCCCGGAATTACGGGATCACGGAATCAGGGGATCAGGGGTTCTCCCACGCGGCCGGTTCGGCCGCGAGCCGCTGGACCGGCTCGGGAAGCGCGTCGCCCGCGATGTCGGCGATGGTGACGCCCTCCAGGATCTTGCGGACATTGGCCCGCAGGGCGATCCACAGCGGGAGCAGGGGCTGTGCGGAGCCCGTGTACTCCAGACCGGTGGGCCGCTCACCGCGCACCGACACGATCGGCCCGTCGACCGCGCGGATGACATCCGCGACCGTGATGGCCGAGGCCTCGCGGGCGAGCCGGTACCCGCCGCCCCCGCCCCGCCGGCTGTCGACGATCCCGCCACGCCTGAGGTCGCCGAGAATCCCTTCCAGGAACTTGTGCGGAATCTCCTGGACAGCGGCGATGGCCTCGGCCTTCACCGGCTCCTTGTCCTGCCTCACGGCAAGCTCGAGCACCGCCCGTACCGCGTAGTCCGCCCGTGCAGAGATCCTCATACGACAATTGTGCGGCGTTCGGCCGGGGACAATGGCCACGCCACAATAGGCACACCACCCACACCCCCGGACGGACTGGCGCTAGCACGGCACCACCAGGAGGCGCTCCCTTGGAGCTGAGCAGACGTACATTCAGCGCCCTCGCCGGCACCACGGCGCTCGGCTTCGCGCTGAGCGGCAGTGGTGGGGAGACCACCCGGGCCTACGCCTCCCACAGCGTGCCCACCGGTCCCGCACCCGGCGCGCCCGCCGCCGACCGGGTCCGGCACAAGGTCGGCTACGACAAGCACTCGCTGCTGGTCGACGGCCGCCGCCTGGTGCTGTGGTCCGGCGAGATGCACCCCTTCCGGCTGCCGAGCCCGTCGCTGTGGCGGGACATCCTGCAGAAGATGCGCGCCCACGGCTTCAACGCGGTGAGCGTGTACGTGGCCTGGAACTACCACTCCCCCGGCCCCGGCCAGTACGACTTCACCGGCGTCCGCGACCTCGACCTGTTCCTGCGCACGGCCACCGAGACCGGCCTGTACGTGATCCTGCGTCCGGGCCCGTACATCAACGCCGAGGTCGACGGCGGCGGCTTCCCGGGCTGGCTCGCGGCGACCGCGGGCCGGGCCCGCACCTTCGACCCCGCCTATCTGTCGTACGTCGACGAATGGCTGACCGAGGTCGACGCCATCGCCGCCCGGCACCTGTTCACCAAGGGCCTGGGCACGGTCCTGCTCTACCAGATCGAGAACGAGTACGACGCCTTCGTCGACGAGAGCCTCGGCCGCGACTACATGTCCCACCTGTACAAGAAGGTGCGCGCCGACGGGATCGACATCCCGTTGTTCCACAACGACAAGGGCAGGAACGGCTACTGGACCCCCGGTTCCTTCAACACCGCTGGTGAGGAGCGCGGTTGGCTCTACGGCTTCGACGGGTATCCCGTGCCGTCCGAAGTGCCGCCCGACTGGGGGGACTTCGGCGAGGGCGGGCTCAAGGGCGGGGCGACGGCCAGTCCCGGCACGCCCGGGTTCATGCCGGAGTTCGGCGGGGGCTGGTTCGACTCCTGGGGCGGGGCCACCTTCGACGGCAAGGGGTACGCACAGGCACGTCACACCCGGGACGCGGCCTACGAGCGGCGCTTCCAGCTCACCAACCTGGCCAACGGCATCACCGTGCACAACGTCTACATGACCTTCGGCGGCACCTCGTGGGGCTGGCTGCCCGCACCGCAGGTCTACACGTCGTACGACTACGGGGCGGCGATCGACGAGGCCCGCCGGCAGACGCCGAAGCTCGCCCCGGTGCACCAGCTCGGCCATCTCCTCAAGACCGTGCCGGACTTCGCCAAGCTGGACCGGGCCGACGCGGTACGGGCCACGGACGAGCGGCTGAAGGTGTACCACCTGACCAACCCGGACACCGGCTCCCATGTGTACGTCGTCCGCAACGACACCGACGCGCCGATCACGACGACCGTCCCGGACGCCGGGATCGACGTGGCGTTCACGGTCGCCGCCCATGACGCCCGACTGCTCACCACCAACCTGCGGTTGGGCGGCCGCACGCTCAAGTTCGCCACCGCGCAGCCCATGATGTGCCTCAAGATCGGCCGGATGGACGTCGCCGTGTTCACGGCCCCGCACGGCGAGATGGCCCAGGTCCTCCTCGAGTGCCCGGAGGAGCCGCTGGTCACCCGGGGTGACGCGGAACCCGCGTGGAACTACGACCTCGGCGTCCTCAGGATCACCACTCCGGTCGGTGTCGGGGGCCTGGCCCGGGTGCGGATCGAGGCCGGGGGCAGCGAGACCCCGTTGCTGCTGCTCTTCGCGGACGACGCCTGGTCGCTGCGGCTGTTCCCGGTGGACACCCCGACCGGGCCGGTGCTGGTGTACGGGCCGTCGCTGGTGCGCGGGGCCACCCTGGACGGCGAGACCGCCCATCTGACCGGCGACACCGTCCGGGGGACGGGCATGGAGGTGTGGGGGCCGCGCGGCATGGGCCGCATCACCTGGAACGGACGCCCGGTGCGCACCTCCCCCAGCCCCATGGGCAGCCTGCGGGCCGAGATGCCGGCCACGCCCGGACAGCTTCCCCTGCCCGCCGTGGGCGAGGTGCGGCTGCCCACGCTGGGCGGCTGGCGGCGCCGTACCGAGAACTTCGAGTCCCTCCCGGACTACGACGACTCCGGCTGGGCGACGGCGGTCCGCACGAGCTCGTACAGCACCACTCCGGTTCCGAAGGGGCAGCCGGTCCTGTTCGCCGACGACTACGGCTTCCACTACGGCGACGTCTGGTACCGGGGTCGCCTTACGGGCGCGGACGAGCTGGAGTCGGTGTCGCTGTCCTACAGCACCGGCACGCAGGGGCTGCTGATGGCGTGGCTGGACGGTGAGCCACTGGGCACGCACCGGATGCCGGTTCCGGACAAGAGCAGCGTGCGCAAGGGGAGTTGGGCGGCGACGGCCACCTTTGACGTGCCGCCGCCCTCCGGTCGCTCGCCCCGCGTCCTGTCCGTCCTCGTACGGCGGATGGCGCACGACATGGACGGCGGGTCCGCCGACACCCACAAGGTGGCCCGGGGGTTGACGTCGGTCACCTTCAAGGGCGGTTCACCGAAGGCGAGTTGGCGCATCCAGGGCGAGACGGCACCCGACCCGGTGCGCGGGCCGCTCAACAACGGCGGACTGTACGGGGAGCGCAAGGGCTGGCATCTGCCGGGATTCGACGAAGAGCACTGGGAGGACACGGAGTTGCCGCGTGCCGACCGGCGCCAGGGGGTCACCTGGTACCGGACGACGTTCCGGCTCGCCGTGGACCCCGGCATCGACGCCTCCGTCGGCCTCACCCTCGACGACGACCCGAAGCGCGCCTACCGCGTCCAGATCTTCCTCAACGGCTGGAACATGGGCCAGTACGTCAACGACGTGGGCCCGCAGCACACCTTCGTCCTGCCGAACGGCATCCTGCGCACCCGGGGCACCAACACCCTGGCGCTGGCGGTGCTGTCCGACGGGACGACGGAGTCCGGGCCCGGGGACGTACGGCTGCGGCTGCTGGGGACTTCGGCCGGAGGTGTACCCGTCACTCCGGTGGACTCCCCCGGCCGCTAGCCTGATGTCCTTGAACTTTCGACCACCCGTACTCGGGAAGGGTGACCCGCGATGTCGCTGAGCGCCGGCGATCCGGAGTCCATCGGCGGCTACACGCTGGTCGACCGGCTCGGCAGCGGCGGCATGGGGGTCGTCTACCTGGGCCGTTCGGACTCCGGGCGGCAGGTCGCGGTCAAGCTCGTGCATCCCGCGTACGCGCTGGACGAGGAGTTCCGCACCCGGTTCCGGCAGGAGGTCGCGGCCGCCCGCCGGGTGAGCGGGGCGTTCACGGCCCCGGTGGTGGACGCGGACCCGGACGCCTCACAGCCGTGGATGGCGACGCTGTACGTCCCGGGCCGCACCCTCGCGGACATCGTGGCCCAGGACGGCCCGCTGCGCGGCAGCGCGCTGCGGGTGCTCGCGCTGGGCCTCGTCGAGGCGCTGCGGGACATCCACCGGGTCGGCATGGTGCACCGGGACCTGAAGCCGAGCAACGTTCTGATGGCCGAGGACGGGCCCCGCGTCATCGACTTCGGCATCTCGTACGCCGTCGACAACGAGGCGCTCACCATGACCGGGCGGCTGATCGGCACCCCGCCCTTCATGTCCCCGGAGCAGTTCGCCGCGCCGCGCGAGGTCACCGGTGCCTCGGACGTCTTCTCGCTGGGGTCGCTGCTGGTCTACGCGGCCACCGGCAGCCGCCCGTTCGACGGCAGCAGCCCGTATCTGACGGGCTACCAGGTGATGTACGAGCCGCCGGCCCTGGAGGGGGTCGCGGAACCGCTGCGCGGCATCGCCGAACGCTGCCTGGACAAGGACCCGGCGGCCCGGCCGGAACTCGGTGAACTGCGCGAGCTGCTGCGGGCGTTGCCGGACACCGTTGCGCCGTCCACGAGCGCGTCGGCCGTACCGGTTCCGCCGGGGGCGTCCGGCGGCACGGCGACCCACCACCAGGCTTCCCGAGCCCGCCCCGACACACCGGACGCGGCCCACGACGGGACGGCTGCCGTGACGGATGCGGACGGCGCCCGGGCGGGCCGGGGCGGTCGGAAGGGCCGCGGATCCCGGCGGCGGGTCCTCGTCGGTCTGGTCGCGGCCCTGGCCGTCAGCGGGCTGAGCATCGCGGCGGTGCGGGCAGTGTCGGACGCCGAGAGCGCATTGCCGTCACCGATCGAGCCGCCGTCCACCTCGCCCGCGTCCTCCGCCCCCGCGGCGGTGACGCTCCCGCCCCAGCACGTGCCCTGGGACTACCAGATCGGCGGCGCGTACCCTCCGGCGGCCGGTGTCCGGGTGGTGAGCCGCAGCTACGAGGACGCTCCCGCTCCCGGCCTCTACAACATCTGCAACATCAACGCCTTCCAGGCGGAGTCGGACGAGGAGCACGACTGGGACGCCGACCTGCTGCTGCGCGGCACCGGCGGGAAGGTCGTCTACGACAAGGACTGGGACGAGGCCGTCCTGGACATCCGTACGGCCGCCAAGCGCGAGCGCATCGCCGCCAAACTGGACACCTGGATCGACGCCTGCGCGGCGAAGGGCTACCAAGCCGTGGAGCCGGACAACTACGACTCCTTCACCCGCTTCCCGTCGTACCTCAAGGCCGCCCAGGCCGAGGCCCTGATGAAGCTGCTGGCGACGCACGCTCACGCCAAGGGGCTGGCGGTCGCGCAGAAGAACACCGCGGAGCTCGTCTCCGACCGCGCCTCCCTGGGCCTGGACTTCGCCATCGTGGAGGAGTGCGCGGAGTACGACGAGTGCGGCACGTTCGCCGACGCCTTCGACGACCACGTCCTGATGGTCGAGTACACGAAGAAGGGCCTGACCAAGGCGTGCGCCGGCTGGAGCGACACCCTCAGCGTGGTGCGCCGGGACGAGGAGGTCGTGCCCGAGGGCGCCGACGGGTTCCTGCGCGAAACCTGCTGACGCCCTCGGGGTCCCTGTTCAGGCCAGCCGGATCACGTTCCAGGACAGCGGCTCCAGTACGGCGGTGAGGGTGCCGTCCGTCAGCGCGGTGCCCTCGGCCGGGTGCGGGGCGACCCGCTCGGGGGCGTCGAGGGTGTTGCGGGCGTCCGGGTCGGCGTCGGCGAGAACGCTGTGCTCGACGACACTCGTCAAGTCGAGCCCGTTCAGGGCGACTTCGAGCGGCAGCTGGTCGCTCTGGCTGCGGTTGACGGCGAAGACGGTGACCGTGCCGTCCTCGGCCCGGATCGCGGTGGCGTGCAGGAGGTCCGTCTCGCCGTACTTCCTCGTCTCGTACGTCGGCGAGTCGACCCGTACGTCGAGGACCTCGCCGCGGCCGTGCTTCGAGGCCTGCGCGAACGGGAAGAACGTCGTCTGGCGCCAGGCCGGGCCGCCCGGCTCGGTCATGATCGGGGCGATCACATTGACCAGCTGGGCCAGACAGGCGACGGTGACGCGGTCGGCATGCCGCAGCAGGGCGATGAGGAGGGAGCCGAAGACGACCGCGTCCAGGACGCTGTAGTTGTCCTCCAGGAGGCGGGGGGCCTCCGCCCAGTCCCGCGCGCCGGAGTTCTCGATCTCGTGCCACTCCGAGATGTACCAGACGTTCCACTCGTCGAAGGAGAGGTTGATCTTCTTCTTCGACTTCAGCTTGGCGCCTATGTGGTCGGCGGTGGCGACCACGTTCTCGATGAAGGACTCCATGTCGACGGCGGAGGCCAGGAAGGAGGCGAGGTCGCCGTCCTCGGGCTGGTAGTAGGCGTGCAGGGAGATGTGGTCGACGAGGTCGTACGTCTCCTCCAGGACCGTCGCCTCCCACGCGGCGAAGGTCGGCATGGCCTGGCTGGAGGAGCCACAGGCGACGAGTTCGACCCCGGGGTCGATCTGGCGCATCGCGCGGGCGGTCTCGGCGGCGATCCGGCCGTACTCCTGCGCGGTCTTGTGACCGGTCTGCCAGGGACCGTCCATCTCGTTGCCCAGGCACCAGAGCTTGATGCCGAAGGGGTCCTTGTCGCCGTGCGCGGCACGGAGGTCGGACAGGGCCGTGCCGGCGGGGTGGTTGGCGTACTCCTGGAGTTCGAGGGCCTCGGCGACGCCCCGGGTGCCGAGGTTGAGGGCCATCATGGGCTCGGCCTGGGGGCCGATCTTCTTCAGGAAGGCGATGTACTCGGAGAGGCCGAAGCGGTTGGTCTCGGTGGAGCGCCAGGCGAGGTCGAGGCGGCGGGGGCGGTCCTCGACGGGGCCGACGGAGTCCTCCCACTTGTATCCGGAGACGAAGTTGCCGCCGGGGTAGCGGATGGCGGTGACGCCGAGTTCCCGGACGAGGTCCAGGACGTCGGTGCGGATGCCGTCCTCGTCGGCGGTGGGGTGGTCCGGTTCGAAGACACCGGTGTAGACGCAGCGGCCGAGGTGTTCCACGAAGGAGCCGAAGAGACGGGGATTGACCTGGCCGACCGTGAAAGCGGGGTCGAGGGTGAAGCGGGCGGTGGGCTTGCTCATGGAGACCTTTCAGGAACGGGGTTACTTGACAACCGGCCAGTCACGCACCCAGCCGAGCCTGTTCAGGCCCAGCTTCGGTGTGCCGTTGTCCTCTGCGTCGTAGTAGTGGTACGCCAGCCAGTCCTGGCCGCGGGTGCGGAAGACCGACTCGCCTCCCGTGCCGATGTACCTCCCGTGTCCTGCCAGCAGCAGGTCACCGCCGCCCTCCAGCAGCGGCTTGCCGGTGCTGTCGATGTACGGGCCCGTGACCGTGGTGGATCTTCCGATCCTGATCTTGTACGTGGAGTTCACTCCCGCACAACACGCGTCGTAGGAGGCGAAGAGGTAGTAGAAGCGGCCGTGCTTCACGATGGACGGGCCCTCGACCGCGTACGGGGCGTCCGGGCGGGTGGCGAGGTGGTGGACGGTGGCGCCCTCGACGGCCTTGCCCGTCCTCGGGTTCAGCTCCACCATGCGGATGCCGGTCCAGTACGAGCCGAACGACATCCACAACCTGCCGTCCGCCCGGATGATCGCCGGGTCGATGGCGTTGAAGGAGTCGGTGGTCTCGGAGGTGAAGACCTTGCCGTGGTCGGTCCAGGTGCCGGGGAGACCGGAGGGGGAGGTGGCCACGCCGATCGCGGAGTGGTTGGTGCCCCAGGACGAGACGGCGTAGTAGAGCCAGTAGCGGCCCGCGCGGTAGGAGAGGTCGGGGGCCCAGGGGTCGCCGGTGTCGTTGTACTCGTACCACCAACTCGGCGGCTCGGCGAAGGCGTTGCCCGCGTCGGTCCAGTGCGTGAGGTCCCTGGACAGCCGGGCGCCGATGACCCCACCGGTCGAATAGGCCACGTAGCCGCCGGACTTGAGCCGGCTGACGGTCGGATCATGGATGATCTGCTGGCCGCTGATCGGAAGCGGGTCGGGATAACCGGTGTCCGCCTGTGCCGTGCCCGGCAGCAGAGCCATGACGGCGGCGGCCAGGACGGTGACAAGTCTGAGGCGCTTCAACTTGGGCTCCCTACGTCGGTGACGGCCCGTGGGGGCCGGATGCGATGAGCGCGACGAGGCCACGCGGCCGACCCCGAAGGACCGCCCGCGAGCAGAACGGGACCCGCCTGGTGTGGGTCCGTCATTCGGCCGACTGGGACCGACCGCCCCCGGACCACAACCGAGGCGGAGCCCAGGCCATGCCGCGGCCGGACCTTGGGCGCGCGGGGACCGCGTACGGCTGCCGCGGTCACCTCCCCGCGGCGACCGCGAACAGACGGCCACCTGCCCGCCACGGCCCCGGACTCGGCCACCGTCGCGCCCCAGCCGCCGAGCCCCGGACCGCGCCACGGCGGCATCGCAGGCCCGCCAAAGGCGCACAGGGCCGATGCCGCCTCGTTCTCTCTGGGCCCGGGAGGAAAGGACCGACCGGCCGACACTGCCCCAGGCGGGGGTGCCATGAGGGCACGGCCGAGCACCAGGCCCACCACACACCCAGGTCGGATCAATGACCCGCCCCCACTGCGGGTGCGGTGGAGCGACCGCCCCACGGCCACCGACGCCGGTCGGACCACCAGGTCACCGTCGGTGGCGAGACACACGCCCCACCGCGGCCGGGTCACCGGCCCGCCAGGCGCGCGCAGGGGGCCGCCCCCTCGGCGGGTGCGAAGCGACCGGACTGCCGCCGCTGACTCGCTGTCGGCGAACAGACCCATGCCGCGCCGCGACCGGGTCGCCGGCCCGCCGGCAACATGTGCGGCCGTATCCCCTCGGTGGTCGCCGAGACGGGGGCGGCCAACCGCCGCCGGTCCCGGGCGGCACGCAGTCCTCCCCCCGTCACACCGATGTCGGGTCACTGGCCCGCCAGGCCCGTGTGGGCCACGCCTGCCACGATCTGGCGTTGGAAGAAGACGAACACGATGATCAGCGGGAGGCCCGCCATGAGGCCGCCGGCCATGAGTTGGGCCCACTGGATGCCGTAGGAGTTCATGACGGTCGCGATGCCGTTCGGCATGGTCATCAGGTCGGGGTTGTTGGTCACCATGTAGGGCCACAGGAAGTTGTTCCAGGAGGCGATGAAGGTGAAGATGCCGACCGCCGCCAGGGAGGGCCGGGCCAGCGGGACGACGATCGTGAAGAAGACCCGCCAGCGGCCCGCGCCGTCGATGAACGCGGCCTCCTCCAGTTCGCGTGGGACGCCCTGGAAGAACTTGTAGAGGATGTAGACCATGGCGGCGGGGGCGCACTGGGGAAGGATCATGCCCCAGTAGGTGTCGACCATCCCCATCTGCTGGACGGTCGTGAAGAGCGGTACTCCCAGGACCGCCGGGGAGACCATCAGGCCCGACATGACGATGCCCATGAGCACGTTCTTGCCGCGGAACTCGGTGCGGGCGAAGCCGTATCCGGCGAGGGCGCTGACCGTCAGCACCACGGAGGTGACGCAGACCGACACCACCAGGGAGTTGATGAACCAGTTGGTGACGTTGCCGGTCTCCCACAGCGACTTCCACGCCTGGGCCGTCCACACCTCGGGGATCCAGTGCGGCGGGATCTCGGCCGCCTCCGCCTCGGACTTGAGCGAGGTGAGCAGCGCGGCCGCGATCGGTGCGACGAAGACGGCGGAGACGGCGACGCCGAGGAGGGTGAGGACGATCTGGCTGGGTGTCCAGGGCTTGCGGGTCCGCTTGCGGATCTGTACGGCGGTGGTCATCGGCCGCCCTCCTCACGGTTGCGCAGCAGCCACATCCGCGTCAGGGCGACGACTGCGATGATCACGAAGAAGATGATGGACATCGCGGAGGCGTAGCCCACGCGGTAACTGGTGAAGCCCTGTTCGAGGGTGTACTGGACGAAGGAGCGGGTGCTGAGCTCCGGTCCCGGCCCGAAGTCCATCATCACGACGGCCTGGTCGAAGAGTTGCAGCGAGGCCAGGATCTGGAGCGCGATCACCAGGCCGGTGATGTTGCGCAGCATCGGCAGCGTGATGTGGACCATGCGGTGCCAGGCGTTCGCCCCGTCCAGCTTCGCGGCCTCGTAGAGGTGGTCGGGGATGCCCTGGAGGGCGGCGAGGTAGAGCAGGAAGCTGAAGCCGACGGTCCACCACAGGGTCTCGATGACGATGGCGAGCATCGCGTACGACTTGTCGGTCAGCCAGGGCGTGTCGAGCCCGAAGGTCTCGTTGATCAGGCCGATGCCCTGGGTGAAAAGCCACTGGAACATGTTGGCGGCGACGGTCGAGGGCAGCAGGAACGGCACGAAGAAGCAGAGCCGCCACAGCCACTTGGCGCGCTCGATGTGGTGGGCGAGCATCGCGAGCAGGAAGGCTAGGACCGTGATGCAGGGGACGACCAGCAGCGTGAAGTACGCGCTGTGGCCGAGCGCGTCCCACATCGCCTGGTCGTGCAGGGCCTCGCGGTAGTTGTCGAGGCCGACGAAGCTCGCGCCCTCGCCGGAGATGTTGGCGTCCGTGAAGCTGAGGTAGATGCCGCGCAGCAGCGGCCAGACCACGAACAGCACGAAGAGCGCCAGGAACGGGGCGACGAACCAGCCCCCGTGCTGGAAGCCCTGCTTGCGGCGGACGGTCGCGGCGGCGGTCGCGGTCCTGGCGCGTGCCGGTGCGGCGACGGCTCCGGTCGTCATGTGAGCGCTGGTCGTCATGCGACCGCACCTCCCTGCGCGGCGGTAGTGCCGTCCATCGGGTTCTTCGAGGCGAGGAGCTTGGTGAGGTGTTTCTTCATCGTCTGCGCGACCGACGCGGGCTTTGCGGAGCCCATCGTCGAGGAGACGACGACCGGGCCGAGGTCCTGGGCGAGCACGCCGGTGGAGCCCGCGAACCACACCTTCGGCTCGGTGGCCTGGTGGTCCATGGCGCTCACGTACTCGTTCTGCGGGGTGAGCTTCTTGTACGCGGCCGTGGAGAGCGTCGGTGTGTAGGCGGGGATGTGGCCGCCGGCCGCCCACTGGAGGGCGTGGGTGACGACGTACGCGGCGAGTTCGTGCGCGCCCTCGTTGGTGGCGCCGCCGCGGCCCGCCTGGTGGGGCAGGACGAAGGCGTGGGACTCGGCGTGGGTGGCGGGCCGCCCGAAGACGGGCGGCAAGGGGGTCGCGCCGTAGTCCAGCTTGGCGCCGGAGAAGACCGGCACGGACCAGTTGCCCTCCCAGGTGAAGGGGGCGCCGTTGATGAACTGTTCGCCGGTGGGGGCGCCGGGGATGACGTACCCGTCGGTGACGTGCCTGCGGAGGAACTCCAGTACCTGGGTGGCCTTGTCGGGGTCGAAGAGGACCTCGGTGTTGGCGTCGTTCAACCACTTGCCGCCGAGCTGGGTGTAGAAGGCGACGAAGAACCACCACTGGAAGTTCTGGTCGTTGGTCCACAGGCCGATCGTCTGGAGCCCCTTCTTCTGGACTGCCTTGGCCTTCTTCAGGACGTCGAACCACTCGTCGGTGGAGGTGACCGGGATCATCCGGCCGTCGTCGCCGAGCAGGTCGGCCTTCTTCAGCACGTCCTTGCGGTAGAAGCAGAGCTGGACGTGGATGTCGAGGGGAAGGGCGTAGAGCTTGCCGTCGATGACGCCGCGCTTCCACAGCGCGGGGTTGTAGTCCTGCTCCCGTACGCCGTACTTGGCGAGCAGGTCGACGTCCCACGGGTCGAGGAGGCGGCCCGGTGAGAAGCCGGTGACCCGGCCCATGTGCATGACGCCGAGGTCGGGTGCGCGGTTGCCCGCGGCCGCCATCGCGAGCTTGGTGTAGAAGGGGTTGCCCCACTGGAGGGTGGAGTCCTTCACGTCGATGTCCGGATGGGCCTTTCGGAAGGCGTCCAGCATCGCGATCATGTTGGCGCCGTCGCCGCCGCTGAAGAGGTTCCAGTAGCGCACCCGGGTGTCCGCGCCGGAGGCGAGCGCGTCGGCGCCGGTGCCGAGGGCCGCGAAGCCGAAGCTGGCGGCGACGGTCAATCCGCCGGCCGCGGCGAGAAGTTGCCTGCGGCTCAGGTCAGGTCGTCCCATTCCCTGCCCTATCTGTTCGAGATCTCGAATTGCGCTCGTAACTTCGAACGGGACCGTAGGCAGGAAGCGCTTTCCAGTCAATGGGGTGCGCAGCAAAAAAGGATCGCGTGACGGGACCGGACGGGGCGCGTAGTCTCGAACAGCCCGTCCTACGACGGCGGGAGAGTTCAGGGGGTGGGATGGACATCGCGGGTGCGCGCAGGAGTGCGGCCCGGATCGCCTCGGCGCTACGGCGCACCCGTGCGACCCCGGCCATGCGCGATCTGGTCTCCGACCTCACCGACGCCGTCCGGGCCGGACCCCGCCCCCCGGCCGACCTGCCCGAGCTGTGCCGGATCCTGTGCCAGGAGATGAGCACGCGCCGCGGCGGGCGGCCCGTCGACCTGCGTTTCGAGCGGTTCCCCGACGAGATCGCGGTGACCGGACTGTGGGTGGAGTTCGAGGACTTCGACCTCGTCATCGTCGAGGAGCGGGCCGAGAAGATGCAGCAACTGGTCATCCTGGGCCATGAGTTGTGGCACCTGCACGCGGGCCACGCCCACCATCACGCGGCCGCCGCGGACGCGCTGGCCAAACGGCCCGGCTGGGACTCCGTCGCCCTGACCGTCGCCGCCCGCAACGGCTCCCGGGAGGCCGACGAGGCCGAGGCCGACGACTTCGGTCACCGGCTGGCGGCCGCCTTCCGGCCCTACGCGACCGGAAGGGGTGGCACCGCTCCCGACCCCGTCCAGCGGTCCCTCGGCTACCGCCGACCCGGAGGCAGGACACTGTGACCCACCTCCCCCTGGCCGCAGGTCTCGGTGGGTTCTTCACCGGGCTGTACATCTCCTTCTGGCTGCCCGCCGTGGTCCTGACCGCGGCCCTGGTGATCAAGCTGCCCAGCATCCTCAAACTGTGGCGGGACCCGCTGCTGCGGGCCGTGGGCGGCCTGCTGCTGTTCGCCTGCGCGGTGTTCGTCTTCGCGGCCCCCGGCACCATCGCCTGGACCAACCGCGTCACCGGCGTGCCCAACATCGCGGCGCCCTGGGTGTACTCCCTGCTCACCGCGCTGTCCGCGTCCTGGCTGCTGCTGGTCGTGCACTGGCGCAACGGCCACACCGCTCGCCGGGAGCAGACGCGGCGCGCGACCCGCTGGGTGGTCTCGGTCTACGCGGGCGTGGTCGTCGCGCTGTGGGTGCTGTTCGCGCTCGCCGACGTGCCCGTGGAGCAGATCCGGGACCTGGACACCTACTACGCGAGCACGCCGTTCATGCGCGAGGAGATCCTGCTCTACCTCCTCGCGCACCTCGTGGCCTGCACGATCACGACCCGGCTCGTATGGAACTGGATCCGCACCGACGGCCTCGACGGCTGGCTGCGCTGGGGCCTGAGGCTGCTGGGCATCGGCTACGCGACGAACCTGCTCTTCGGCGCGGCCAAGCTGACCGCCGTGGTGGCCCGCTGGACCGGCCACGACCTGGACTGGCTGAACACCAACATCGCGCCCTCGGCCGCCTGTATCGCCGCCACCTTCGTCGCGATCGGATTCATCGTCCCGCACGCCGGGCAGTACCTTCAGGACCGCTGGCTGGTGCGCCGTCGCTACCGGAACCTGAAGCCGCTCGCCCGGCTGCTGCGGACCGTCGCCGGCGGCCGCGAACCGCTCGCGCTGCGGGCCACCGCCGAGATGCGCCTGATCCGCCGCGAGACCTACATCCGCGACGCGCTGCTGTACCTGTCCCGCTTCCTCGACGAGGACCTGCAACGCCGTGCCTACGGCGCCGCCCTCGCCCTCGGCCACGAGCGCGGCCGGGCACAGGAACTGGCCGCCGCGGTGACGATCGTGGACGCCGTCGAAACCCGCGGGCGCGCTCCGGACGGCGAGGGCCGGTGCGAGGCCGACACCACGTACCTGCTCCAGGAGATCCAGGCCGTGTCCGAGGCCCTGGGGCGCCCCGACGAGATCTCGGCGGTCCGTGTCCGCGCGGCCGTCCCGGCAGAGAGCGTCTCCACGCATGACTGAACCTCCCTCCCCCGCCAGAGTCGCCGTCGTCCTCGGGGGATCCCACACCGGCATGCTCGCGGCCCGGGCCCTGGCCGGCCCCGCCGACCGGGTCGTCGTCGTGGAGCGCGACGAGCTGCCCGTGGCGCCCGCGCCCCGCAAGGGGCTCCCGCAGGCCCGGCACGCCCACATGCTCTGGTCGGGCGGCGTCCGGGCGATGGAGCAACTGCTGCCGGGCATCACCCGTGCGCTCCTGGACGCGGGGGCGCGCCGGGCCCCGGTCACCACGGACATGGTCGTCCTCTCGCCGCACGGCTGGTTCCGCCGCTGGCCCGAGTCGCACCATGTGATCCTGGCGAGCCGCGACCTGCTGGACGCCACGGTCCGGGCCCGGGTCCTCGCCGACGACCGGATCGAGCTGCTCGCGGGCACGGAGGTCCTGGGGCTCACGGGCGACGCGCGGGCGGTCACCGGGGTCCGGGTGCGGGAACGGGACGGCCGGGAGCGGACCATCGCGGCCGGCCTGGTCGTGGATGCCACCGGCCGGGGCTCGGGAGCGCCCCGCTGGCTCGCCGGCCTCGGGTTGCCGGCGCCGGAGCGGCGCGAGATCGACTCCGGCCTCGCGTACGCCAGCCGGCTCTACCTCGCGCCCGAGCAGGCCCGCGACGGCTTCCCGGTGGTCAACGTGCAGTCCGACCCGCGGGACGGCGGCCCCGGCCGGGCGGGCTTCCTGCTGCCCATCGAGGACGGCCGCTGGATCGTCACCCTCAACGGCACCCGCGGCGGCGAACCGGGTTCCGCCGCGGACGCCTTCCTTCCGTTCGCCCGCGAGAAACTGCGGCACCCGCTCATCGGCGACCTGATCGCCCGCGCCGAGCCGCTGTCCGACGTCGCCGTCACCCGTACGACCGTCAACCGCCGACACTTCTACGAGCGGATGCCGGCCTGGCCAGAGCACTTCACGGTCCTCGGTGACGCGGTCGCCGCGTACAACCCGCTCTACGGACACGGGCTGGCCGTGGGAGCGCAGAGCGCCCTGCTGCTAAGGGAGTTGACGGAGCGTCACGGCTTCGGCTCGACCGGCCTGTCCCGCCGTGTCCAGAAGGCGGTCGCGCGGCCCGTCGGGGCGGCCTGGGATCTCGCCGCCGGACAGGACGTCTTCTACCCGGGGGCGACGCAGGAGGGGCCGACCCGGCGGGACCGGCTCGTGGCCGCGTACGTGGCCCGGCTCATGCACACGGCCACCGGGAACGGACGCGTCGCCCGCCGGGTGACGGACGTGACGTCACTGGAGCGGCGGGCGGAGGTGCTGCTGGGGCCGTCCGTCCTGCTGGCGGCGCTGGCCGGGCCGCTCAAGCCACCGTTGACCGCGCCGCCGCTGACCGCCGAGGAGTTGAAGAGGGCGGGGCTCCAGTAGTCAGCCGGCGAACGCCGGCTGCGTCAGGCCCTTCCCCGCTCCGGGCACCACCAGCAGCGAACCCGCCACCGGATGCGGGGCCGTGAGCCCCACCCGAGCCGTCGTGATGTACAGGTCGGTCAGGTCCGGGCCGCCGAACGCGCACGCGGTGACGCGCGGGGTCGGGAGGGTGATCACCCGGTCCAGCTCGCCGTCGGGCGTGTAGCGGCGGACCGCTCCCCCGTCCCACAGCGCGACCCAGACGCAGCCGTCGGCGTCGACCGTGAGGCCGTCGGGGAACCCGGCGCCGTCCTCGATCCCGACGAAGGGCCGGCGGCCGGAGATCCGCCCGCTGTCATGGTCGAAGACGTCGACACGTCGGGTGGGCGAGTCGACGTAGTACATGAGCCGGCCGTCCGGGCTCCACCCGGTGCCGTTGCTGACGGCCACGTCGTCGAGGACGGTGTGGTGCGTGCCGTCACCCGTGATCCGGGACAGGTTGCCGCCGCCCGGTGCCTCGTCGTAGCGCATGGTGCCCGCCCACAGCGAGCCGTCGGGAGCGACGGCCGCGTCGTTGGCCCGGCGGCCGGGGACGGGCTCGTGGTGGAGCCAGCGGAAGGAGCCGTCGGGGTCCAGCAGGGCCACGCCGTCCCGGAGGTTCAGGACGAGTCCGCCGCCCGCGCGCGGCTTGACGGCACCGATGTGCTGGTCGAGGACGCGGACCGTGCGGTGGCCGGAGTCCGGGTCGTAGGTGTGGAGCCGGGCGCCGAGGATGTCGATCCACAGCAGCCGCTCGCCGTCCCAGGTGGGCCCCTCACCGAGGGTGGCCTCGGCGCGTACGGCGACGTCGAACTTCGTGTAGCGGGTCATCCCACGCTCCGGTGGCCGAGGCGCTCGGACAGTTCGGCGGCGCCCTTGGCGGCCAGCTGCTCCAGCTCACCGCGGCGGTCGTCGCTCCAGCGGATCATCGGCACGGAGATGGAGAGCGCGGCGACGACCTGGCCGGTGCGGTCGCGGACCGGAGCGGCGACGCAGGAGACGTCCGGGTTGGACTCACGGTTCTCGACGGCGACCCCGCGCTGCCGGATCTGGTCGAGGGCCTCGCGCAGGGCGCCGGGGTCGGTGATGCTGTTGGGCGTCATGCCGACGAGCGGAGTGTCCTCCGGGATACGGGAGGCGAGCTGCGACTCGGGGAGGGAGGCGAGGAGCATCTTGCCGACGGAGGTGCAGTGCGCGGGCAGCCGCCGGCCGGCGGCCGACACCATCCGCACCGCGTGCGTCGAGTCGACCTTGGCGATGTAGATGACGTCGGTGCCCTCCAGGATCGCCACATGTACGGTCTCGTCGCAGGTCTCGGCGACGGACCGGGCGACCTGCTGGCCCTCGGCGGCGAGGTCGAGCTGCTCGGCGTACCGGCTGCCGAGCTGGTAGGGCCGCACCCCGAGCCGGTAACGTCCCGGCTGGCCGGGGACCTGGACGATGTACGACCGGGCGGCGAGAGTGGTCACCAGCTCGTGCACGGTGGTGCGCGGCAGCTGGAGCTTGCGCACGATGTCGGGGGCGGAGAGCGTCCCGTCCCCGTCGAGGAAAAGCTCGAGAATGTCGAGAGCCCGGGTCACGGCAGGTACTAGGCGTCCCACAACCGGCCCCCTCTCTTTACGTCTAAGGCGTCTGCGTTCGAAATTTCAACAGACGATCGGCATGACGAACACAGGCTAGCGACATGCTGTTTCCTCCGGCAATGGGCAAGGGGTGGGTAGACCCACTCCGTGTGCGGCACGTCACACTGGGTCGCTACGCCAGCTCCCCCCGCAACCGCCGAGCGCGCAGCACCAGCTCCAGTTCGAACCGCCGATCAGGATCGTCGATCTCGTCGCCCCACAGTTCGCGGATCTGGCGGAGGCGGTAGCGGACGGTCTGGGGGTGTACGCCGAGGCGGGCGGCCACCTCCGGGGCCCCGCCCCGGGTCTCCAGCCAGGCGAGCAGGGTTTCCGCGAGGCGGCGGCCGTGGGTGGGGCCGCAGTGGCGCAGGGGGGCCAGGCAGCGCAGGGCCAGGTCGTCGATCAGTTCCTCGGGCTGGAGCAGGACCAGCGCCTCGGTGTGTTCGGTGCAGTACAGCACGTCCCCGGCCGGGAGCAGGTCGCGTTCCATCAGGCGTACGGCGGCCTCGGCCCAGCGCAGGGACTTGGCCGCGTCGGTGAGGGGGACCGGGGGTCCTATCGCGCCGGCCCAACCGGTCAGGGCCCGGTGCAGGAGTTCGGGGCGGCCCGCCGCGTCCGGTTCCGGAACGACCATGCGGGGCTGTTCGTAGTCCATGTCCAGCAGGACTCCCTGGCCCACCGCGGGGGGTACCGCCTCGCGGGCCGGGCGGATCAGGACGCCGACCGCCACCTTCTTCGGGAGGGGCCAGCCGACGCGGGCCGCGCGTTCGGTCAGCGCGTCCGCAGGGTCGCCCCGGTGGCGTTCGGCCAGGAGTAACTCCATCAGGCGGCGCTGGAGGCGCAGCCGCTCGCCCGCCTGACGGGCCGCGGCCTCGGCGTAGCCCCGGACCGACTGGTCGACCAGGCCGTCCAGGTACTCGTAGCCCGCGTCCACCAGTTCGTACATCGCCGGCGGCGGGATCTCGACGCGCTGGCCGATGTCGGCGAAACGGCGCCAGGCCAGGCGTACGCCCATGCGGTAGATCGCCTGGAGGGAGTCGAGGCTGCGGCCGTTCAGGCCCTCGCCGCGGCCGAACTCCTGGAAGACGCCCGGCGGGACCGTCGGACGGCCCTCGGCCGTCTCCAGGTGCTGAACGAAGACCTCGATCGCGCGGCGGATGCCGACCAGGGCCATCGGTTCGCCGGACTCGTCCAGGACGACCGGCAGATGGGGGTACTCCCGGCGGATCTCGCGCAGGATCTCCTCCGCGAGGGCCGGCGCCTCGGCCATGGCGATGGCCGCGAAGCGGCGGACCTGGAGGCGGGGGACGTCGTGCCAGGCCGAGCGGGCGTTCAGGGCTGCCGGTCGGGCGGACACGGGTCAACTCCCCTGGTCCGTCTGCTCATAGGTGATCAAGGGTGTGTTGGGCTGCTCGGGTGTCGCCTCCAGCAGCGCGACGATGCCGAGGGCGGCACCGAGGGCGAGCAACGCGGCGGCCACGACGGTCAGTGCGGCGGCGAGCAGTCTGGACATCGCAGGGGCAGCCTCTCTCGAGCGGCTCGATCCGGCGTACGTCCCCACCCGGAACGTGGAATCCGTCGGATCCCGACCCGGTACCCACCCTGCCTGTCGGCCCAGTGTCGACAGGACACCGATGCCCCGTCAAGACGTTGACACTCCGTCAATGAACGCCTACGGTTCCCGGCCCATAGAGCGGCCCGAACTCCGTCATCTCACGCCCCAGGAGTGTCCGGATGCGCCGTACAGCCTCTCCAATCTCCCTGATTCTGCTGGGACTCGGCACGTTTTTGCTGGTACTGGCGCCTCTGCTCGCCTGGTATGTGGAACCGCGCGCCGCCGTGAACCCGATCAACATCGACCAGACCGCCGTCTACAGAGGGACGGGCAGCGTCTTCGACACCGAGGAGCTGGAGACGGTCCCCGGACAGCGGATCACCGTCACCCAGCGGGTGCGCGGGAACGTCGAGGACAGTGAGCGCAGCGGCCGGGCCGCGGTGTGGGACGTGACCACCACCGTCGACACCGACAAGTCGCTGCCGGCCTCCGACCCGCACGACGCCCTGGAGTTCGTCCCGCACCGCTGGGTCATGGACCGAAAGACCACCAAGCCGGTGCACTGCTGCGGCGAGAAGCCGTACATCGAGGGCGAGGCCTATCTGAAGTTCCCCTTCGACGTGCAGCGACGCTCCTACCAGTGGTGGGACAACTCCCTTGGTTCCACGGTGACGTTGCGTTACCAGGGTACGAAGAAGGTTCAGGGGTACACGGGTTACCGGTTCACCGGCACGGTCGCCCCGGCGAAGGTCGGGACACGGCTCGTGCCGGGCACGATCGTGGACGAGCCCGGACGGCCGCAGGTGCTGGCCGAGGAGTGGTACTCCAACCACGGCATCGAGCTGGTCGTCGATCAGCGCACCGGCCGGGTGGTCTACGCACAGGTGGGTCCGAAGCGCACCCTGCGGGCGCCCGGCGCGAAGAAGGACGCCGTGGTCCTGCTGGACAGCCGGAAGATCGCGTTCACCACCGCGACCCAGAAGGACGCGGTGCGGCTGGCCAAGCGGGACAGCGGCCAACTGCGCGCGGTGGGTGAGACGTTGCCCATCGGGGCGGCTGTGGCCGGATTCGTACTGGCTGCCGTGGGGGGCGTTTTGGTGGTACGGGGACGCAGGCGCCCCGAGTCCACCGATATGAGCGATACGCCCGAGCCCGTTCTCACGATGTGACTGGACGTCAGCTCTAATAAGCCCGGAAATTGTCACGTGCGTGAGTAGCCACGGAGTACGGGTGAGCGAAAACTGTGCCACCCCACCCGAGCACAACCCGTCCACACCCCCCTCCTAGGAAGCACTCAGTCCCCCCACAACCAGCCTGGAAGTCACTGCTGAGTTCCGCACCCTGAGACGAGTTGGAGCACCCATGCCCCAGCACGTGCCCCACCAGCTGCGTGCCGCGCTTCCCCAGGCGTCGCAGCTGCAACCCTCATCGCACAGCCCGCACCACCCTTCGGCGCTCCCCCCACCTCCACGCCGAATCGTTTTTCTCGCCCATCGTGACCTCGACAATCCGGCCGCCGGCGGCTCCGAGCTCCTCGTCGACCGGCTCGCCGACGGACTGACCCGCCTGGGCCACCAGGTCACCCTGCTGTGCGGCGGCCCGGCCTCCTACCGGGACTACCGGGTCGTGTCGGCGGGCGGCGAGTTCGGCCACTACCTGCGGGCCCGTACGGCCTTCGCCCGCCAGGTCGGCGAGACCGACCTGCTGGTCGAGGTGTGCAACGGCATGCCGTACCTCGCGCCCCTGTGGCACCGCGGCCCCACGCTGTGCCTGGTCAACCATGTGCACACCGACCTGTGGAAGATGCGGTTCGGCGGGCCCCTGGCTCCGGCGGCCCGGATCGGCCGAAGACTCGAACACTGGGCGCTGGCCGGTGCGGCGGCCAGACACCGGAGCCTGCTGGTCGCCGTGTCTCCGTCAACCGCTCACGCCCTGCGCGCGATCGGGGTCGAGCGGGACCGCATCCGGGTCGTCCACAACGGGGTCGAGGAACCGGAACCCCTGGTCCGCCGCTCGCCGGAACCGCTCTTCGTGGCCGTGGGCCGGCTCGTCGAGTACAAGAGGATCGATCTGCTGCTGAGACTCTGGGAGCGGGTGCGGCCGGTGACCGGTGGCCGGCTGGTGATCGTCGGGGACGGGCCCGAGCGGTCCCGACTGGAGCAACTCGCCGGTCCCGGCGTGGAGTTCACCGGACATGTCGCCGAGCCCGAGAAGCACCGGCTGCTGTGCGAGGCCTGGCTGCTGCTCCATCCCTCGGCCGTGGAGGGGTGGGGGCTGGTCGTCACCGAGGCCGCCACCCGGAAGACGCCGACCATCGCCTTCGACGTGCCCGGGCTGCGGGACTCCGTCGTCGACGGGGAGACCGGTGTACTCGCGCGCGGTGAGTCCTCGTTCGCCGCCGCCTGGTGCACGCTGGCCCTGTCGGGGCACCGCCGTGAGCTGATGGGCAAGGCCGCCCGGGACCGCGCGGCCCGCTATCGCTGGCACCGGACGGTCAGACAGTTCCGGGCCGTGGCCGCCGAGGCGGTGAGGGGCTGGGGACCGTGACGCGGCCCCGGATGAAGGATCCCTCCCTTCGGCGTTCCGTCACTCTCTTCCGGGCCTTCCTGCGGGAGCAGGAGGCCCCCGAGTCCTGTTACGCGCTGCTCGCCCGCGACGCCGTGGACCAGGTCGAGGCCTACGACGGCCCCGTCGCCGGCCGCACGGTCGTGGACGTCGGCGGCGGGAGCGGCTACTTCACCGAGGAGTTCCGCAGACGGGGCGCCGACGCGTTCCTCTTCGAGCCCGATCCCACCGAACTCGGGGAGAAGCCGCCCGACTCCACGGTGATCGCCGACGGCTACCTGCTCCCCCTGCGGGACGCCGCCGCCGATGTCACCTTCTCCTCCAACGTGCTGGAGCACGTGGCCGATCCGGAGATCTTCCTCAGCGAACTCGTACGGGTCACCCGGCCCGGTGGGCTGATCTACGTGTCATTCACCAACTGGCTCTCCCCGTGGGGCGGTCACGAGTGGGCGCCCTGGCACTACCTGGGTGCGGAGCGGGCCCGCGCCCGCTATCGGCGCCGTACCGGAAAGGCCGCCAAGCACACCCTCGGAGCGAACCTGTTCGCCGTGCACATCGGCCCGACCCTGAGGCAGGTGCGTGCCCGGGACGACATCACGGTCGTCTCGGCGCGCTCCCGCTACTGGCCCTTCCTCGCGGAGACCGTCGTCCGGGTCCCCGGCATCCGCGAGGTCGCCACCTGGAACCTCCTCCTCATCCTCCGGCGGTGTCCACCATGACGACGTCCACGGTCCAGGCCCCTCCTCCAGCCGCCGTCCCCACCACCGCGATCATGTCGGGCCCCCCGGAGGGCCCGCGGTCGCGGAGCTGGCTGCTGGGGTTCTGGGCCGTGGTCCTCGTGCTGTTCCTGGCGGTGCACCCGGGCCGGCAGACCTTCGACACCAAGCTGGGCGTCACCACGGACCCCGGGCGCTTCCTCGCCGACCTCGGGCAGCTCTGGCACGACCAGGGGTCCTTCGGCGGGATCCAGGACCAGTACGTCGGCTATCTGTGGCCGATGCTGCCGTTCTACTGGCTGGGCCACGCCCTCCAGTTGCCGGTGTGGCTGGTGGAGCGGCTGTGGCTGTCGCTGATCGTGTCGGTGGCCTTCTGGGGCGCGCTCAGACTCGCCGAGCGGCTGCGGGTCGGCAACGGCCCGGGAAGGCTGCTCGCCGCCGTCGCGTACGCCCTGTGGCCGACCTTCACCATCGTGATCGGTTCGACCTCCGCAGCGGCGCTGCCCGGCGCCTTCCTGCCCTGGGTGCTGCTGCCGCTGACGAACGAGCGCTACAGCGCCCGCATCGCCGCCCTGAGATCGGCGCTGGTCATCCCGTTCATGGGCGGGGTGAACGCGGCCTCCACCCTGGCCTGTCTGCTCCCGGTCGGGCTGTATCTCCTCTCCCGGCCACCCGGGCCCCGGCAGCGCAAGCTGATCGTCTGGTGGGTGCCGGGCGTGATCCTGGCGACCGCCTGGTGGGTCATCCCCCTGCTGCTGCTCGGGTTCTACGGCGAGAACTTCCTGCCGTACGTCGAGAGCGCGCGGACCACCACCGAGACGATGTCGGCGACGGAGGCGCTGCGCGGGGCCGGGAACTGGGTCGCCTATCTGCACCTCGGGGAGGCGTGGCTGCCGGCCGGCTGGACCGTGGCCTCCTCGGTGATCGTGATCCTCTGCTCGGCGTTCGCCGCCGGGCTCGGCCTCGCGGGCCTGGCGCGGCGGGACATGCCGGAGCGGCGGTGGCTGGTACTGACCGTGCTGACGGCCGTCCTGATGCTGCTCGCGGGGTACGGCGGCGCGTTCGGCGCCCCCTTCCACGGGCTGGTGCAGGACTGGCTGAACGGCGGTCTCGCCCCCTTCCGCAACATCTACAAGTTCCAGCCGGGGCTGGCACTCGCCCTGGTGCTGGGCCTCGCCCATCTGGTGGGTGTGGCCGCCGAGCCGCGCGGGGCGAGAGAGATCAGGGGCCGCCGGTACGCCCCGCTCGTCGCGGCCGTCCTCATCCTCCCCGGGCTGCTGTGGCCGTACCTCAACGGCTCGATCCTGAACCCCGGTTCCTTCCAGGAGCTGCCCAAGTACTGGCACACCACGGCCGGCTGGCTGGACAAGTACTCACCCGACTCGCGCGCCCTCGTCGTCCCCGCGACCGCGCACGGCATCTACACCTGGGGCTCCCCCATCGACCAGCCCCTCGACGTCCTCGCCGAGTCCCGCTGGGCGCAACGCGACTACGTCCCCTTCGGCACCCCCGGCAACCGGCGGGCGACGGACGCGGTCGAGCAGGCGCTGATGACCGGCGGTGAGATCCCGGGACTGGCCGACTACCTGAGCCGGGCCGGTGTCTACTACGTCGTGGTCCGCAACGACCTCGACCCCGACCAGATCGGCGCCGTGTCGTCGTCGGTCGTCAAGCGGGCCCTCGAACAGTCCGGCTACGAGCGGGTGACAGGTCTCGGGCCGCTCATGACGGGCGGGAAGATCGCGCACGACACCCCGCTGCAGATCGAGGGGTTGTACCCGAGGCAGCGGGCGGTGGAGATCTACCGCCCGGTGGAGTCCTCGGGGGTGCCCCGGCCCGGACAGGCCGGTCTGCTGCCGGTCGCCGACACCGCCCAGGTGTCCGGCGGACCCGAGGCGCTGCTGCCGCTGGCCACCGAACTGCGGGGCCGGGCAACGGTGTTGACCGGCGACAACCACCCCGGTCTCGGTACCCCACCGCTCCAGATCGTCGGCGACGGACTGCGGCGCGCGGACACCCGCTTCGGGCTCGTCAACGCGAACACGTCGTACACGTACACCGAGGACGAGCGCAACGCCTCCGGGGCCGCCCAGGACGCCGGTGAGAAACCGCACCAGATCCTGCCGACGACGGGTCAGGCGCACCAGACGGTCGCGGAACTGCGCGGCGCCCGCTCGGTGACGGCTTCCTCGTACGGCAACTGGCTGTTCCACCTCCCGCAGTTCGACCCGGTGGGCGCCTTCGACGGCAACCCGGACACCGCCTGGGCGGAGGGTGTCGCGGGCTCGCCGGACGGGCAGTGGCTGCGGATCGGGCTGTCCGATCCCGCGTACGACATGCCGTCGTCGTTCAAGGTCACGCCGTTGCCCCAGGAGAGCGTGCGGTCGGCGGCGACCAAGGTGCGGGTGGAGACGGAGCGCGGGTCACGGACCAGCTTCCTGCGCGCGGACGGATCGACGCAGAGCGTCAAGGCCCCGCCCGGGGCGACGAGTTGGATGAAACTCACGATCGTCGACTCGGTCGCGCGGCGCACCGGTCTCGCCGGCGCCGGGTTCTCCGAGATCGACCTGCCGCACGTGCAGGTGACCCGGCTGCTGCGGCTGCCGACCGACGCCGACGGTACGGACTCCGCCGCCGAGGTGGTCTCCCTGCACCGGGTCCCCGACCCGGCCGGGATCTCCCCGACCGGCACGGAGGCCGGCCTGCACCGCCGCTTCACCACGGCGGCCTCGGGGACGTACGCGGTGCGGGCGAGCGCGGTGCCGGTGACCGGGGAGGAGCTCGACAGGCTGCTGTACGAGGTCGCCCCCGACCAGCGCAACCGCATCACCGCGACCGCCGACTCCACAGCGACCCTGGGCACCGGGCTGTCCGCCCGCAACCTCACCGACGGCGACCTCACGACGGCCTGGATCGCGGGCGACCGCCCCACCATCCACCTCAGCTGGAACGGTGCACAGCCCATATCCGAGCTGGTGCTGGCGCCCGCGGGCGGCCTCTCCACCCGGCCCACCGAGGTGGACATCACCTCACCGGACGGCGCGACCGTCGCCGGGGTCGACGAGAACGGCGCGGTGCGCTTCCCTCCGATCACGACCGACCGCCTCGACATCACGATCACCAAGACGGCCCCGCTGGTCCTGCACAACCCGGTCGCCGACGAGGATCTCCAGTTGCCGGTGGGACTGACGGAGGCCTACATCCCGGCCCTCGACCAGTACCGGACCCCGCAGCCGAAGGCCACCCGGACGTTCTCCCTGCCGTGCGGCAAGGGACCGGTGCTGGCGATCGACGGCAAGCTCTACCAGACGGGCGTGTCGGGCCGCATCCGGGACCTGACCGACCGCCGCGAACTGAAGGTGACGCTCTGTCAGCAGGGTCGTTCGGAGGCGGAGTTGTCCCTGGCCTCCGGTGAGCATGTCGTCGAGGGCGGGGACGCCGGACCGCTCGCCCTGACCGACATCACCCTGACCCGCGGCACGATCGCCGAACCGGCCTCCCTCACAAGGGAGTTGCGGATACGGGACTGGCTGGGCGACCGGCGCGAGGTGACCGTGGGGTCGGGCGCCGCCTCGTACCTCACGACCTACGAGAACTACAACGACGGCTGGAAGGCCACGCTGAACGGCAAGTCGCTCTCCCCGCTGCGCCTCGACGGGTGGCAGCAGGGCTGGCGGGTCCCCGCCGGGGCGGGCGGCACGGTCAAGCTGTCGTACGAGCCCGCGACGACGTACGACGGCGCGCTGATCGGCAGCGCGGTCGCGCTGGCGGTGCTGGTGGGCCTGGTGCTGTGGCGCAGGCGGTCCCCGAACCCCGACGAGCCGCAGCCGGTTCCTCCGGCGCCGGGTGTGTGGCTCGGGGTGGTGGCGCTCACGCTGGTGGGCGTGGTGATCGCCGGGTGGTTCGCGCTGCTTGTCCCGGCGCTGGCGCTGCTCGCGTCCCGACGGCATGACCTCCTGGTGCCGATCGCCTTCGTGGCGTCGGCGGGGGCGGGGATCGCCGCGGCGGTGGGGGCGGGTGAACCGGTGGGTGCGTCCCACGGGGCGTTCGGCCACGTGGCCCAACTGCTGGCCCTGATCGGGCTGTTCGCGGCGCTGGTGAGCGTGCGTGAACGCGAGGCCGAGGCACCTCCCGGCTCCGAGGCACCGACACAGCAACTGCCGCCGGTCGAGAGCAAGGGGAGGGCGGAACCGACATGACCCCATCGACACGCATCCCGTTCCCGGTGGTCGACGAGGTCTCCCGCCACTGCCTCCAGGAGGAGGAACCGGAGACGGTCCACATCGAGGTGCATCTGCCTGGGCGACTGGATCGGTCCCGGCTCCGCAAGGCATTCCTGGAGGCCCTGCACCGCCACCCCCGGATCCTGATGCGGGAGGCCCCGGGCGGCTGGTACCGCCGCCGCTACGAGTGGGAGCTGACGGCGGAGCCGGACGTGGAGGTGGTGAGCTTTCCGAGTCCGGAACGGAACGCGCTGCGGGACGCGAGGACAAGGGCCCTGATGGAGGCCCCTCCGCTTTCGCTGTCCCCACCGATCCGGCTGGAGGTGGTGGAGGGAGCGGGCCCAGCAGAGGGCAGCGAGGCCACGGACATGGTCGGCCTGCACCCACCTTTTCAGGGGCGCGGGGCTGCATCAATCAGCGGCTCCGCCGCGGGGCGCGACAAGCCCCCACCGACCGGCAGCCAAAAGTCCACCGTCCTCTTCCTCACCATCAACCACACAGCCCTGGACGGCCCCGCCTGCCTCCGCATCCTGGCCACAGCCGCAGAGATCTATGGCGGCAAGGACAACTCCCCCACCGCACCCCCCACCCGCACCCAAGAACCCCCCGCACCCCCCGAGAACACCCCCTCCAACTGGACCCGCCCAGCCCGCGTAGCGCATGGCACACCCGAGAACTCCCCCGGCAACGGCCTCCTCGTCACCGAACTCCCCCTCCCCCACCGCCCCAAGGGCTCCCCCTACACGGTCAACGACCAGCTCATGGCCGCCACCGCCCTGACGATCGCCCACTGGAACAGGGAGCACGGGGAAGCCCCCCGCCCCCTGCGCATCACCATGCCCGTGGACGACCGCCCGAGGGACACGACCATGCCCATAGGCAACGGCACCCGCCTGGTCGAAGTCCCCTTCTCGCCCGAGGAGTTGCCGCACGACCCCGCAGACATGCCCGAGTTCCTGAGCCGCACGGCCCAGCGGACCCGCGCCCTGAAATCCCTCCCCCGCCCCCAACTCGGCCATGGCGCGGGCCTGCTCACCGCCCCGGTCACCCCGGTGGCCTGGCGGGCCGCCCTCACCCGGGGCCTGCGCAGAGCCGCCGCACCCTGGACCTCCACCACCCTCCTCAGCAACATCGGGCGCGTCCCCTACCCCCTGGACTTCGGCGAGGAGGCGGGCCGCGCGCACGCCGTGTGGTTCTCGGCGCCCGCGAGGATGCCCCGCGGCCTCACCGTCACGACCGCCTCGACCGCGGGCCGGCTGCACCTCGCCCTGCGCTGGTCGCGGGCCCTGCTCGGGCACGGCGACGGCGCCCATCTGCGGGACCTGTTCGAGCACTACCTGCACACCACGGAGGTGGCCCCGTGAACACCACCGCGCCCCCGCGCCGCGGCGGCCTCAGGGACTTCTACGAGGACCCGGCCGTCCCGGTCGCCTCCGGCACCCCCCGCTCCCTGCGGCAGGCCCGCATGCTGGCCACGGCGCTCGGCACGGCCGGAACAGCCCCGCGTACCGTCCTCGACATCGGCTGCGGCGACGGCACCGCGGCCGCCACCGCCGCCCCCCTGCTCACCGGTCACCGCATCGTCGGCGTCGACTGGTCCCAGGACGCCCTGAACCGCGCCCGCACCCGGCTGCCGTACGCCATTCGCGGTGAACTCAGCGGCGCGGGGCTGCCGTTCAAGGACGCCTCCGTCGACGCCGTGCTGTTCAGCGAGGTGGTCGAGCATCTCGTCGACCCGGATGCCGCGCTGGACGAGATCCGCCGCATCCTGCGCCCGGGAGGTCATCTCATGCTGTCCACACCGAACCTGGCCGCCTGGTACAACCGCGGACTGCTGCTGGCCGGCGTCCAGCCGGTGTTCTCGGAGGTGAGCCTGCGGGCGATCCACGGGCGGCCGGGGCGGGAGGTCGTAGGGCATCTGCGGCTGTACACGGCGCGGGCGCTGCGGGAGTTCGTCGCGGCGGCCGGCTTCGAGGTCGTACGGCTGGCGGGGGCGCCCTTCCACGGGGTGCCGCGTCCGCTGCGCGCACTGGACCGGCTGGCGTGTGCCAGACCCTCGCTCGCGTCGATCCTGCTGCTGCACGCGCGCAAGACCTAGGGGGCGTGGACCATGTGGTGGGGAGTGGCGGCGGCCCTGTTGGCGAACACCCTGTACAGCGTCGGATTCGTCCTGGAGAAACGGGCGCTCACCTCCCTGCCCGAGGTGACGATCCGGCAACCCGTCCGGCTGCTCGGGCTGGTGCTCAGGAGTCCGCTCTGGATCGGCGGCTCGCTCTCGCTGGCCGCCGGGTTCGGGGCGCAGCTCGCGGTCTACCGGACGCTGCCGATCGCGGCCGCGCAGGGCATCTTCGTCTCCGGTCTGGTACTGCTCGTCCTGCTGTCGGCGCGGCTGCTCGGCGAGCGGACGACCGGGCGGGAACGGTACGCCCTGGGCGCCATCCTCGCCGCGCTCCTCATGGTCGTGCTGTCGCTGAAGGAGGGCTCGGACCGGGTCAGCCGGGACGCCCCCTACCAGCTGATCCTGCTGGTGTGCGTGCCGTCGCTGGCGGCGGGCGTGTGGCTGTACGGGTCCGCCGAGCGGCGCACGAGGCACCGGCACCGCATGCCCACGACCGGCGTCGAGTACGGCGTGGCGGTCGGCCTGCTGTACGGGGTCAGCTCACTCGCGATCAAGGGCGTGTCGAGTTACCTGACATCAAGTGGGCTTGGTGGTGCGGTAGTTGAGCTGTTGGGCTCCCCGTATCCGTACCTCCTGTTGTTCACCGGGGCCTTCGGTCTGGTGATGTCGCAGGCGGCGCTGCAGCGCTGCCGGGCCTCGCTGATCGTGCCGGTGTGCACGACGGTGACCTGTCTGTACACCGCGGTGCTCGGCACGCTCTCGTTCGGCGAGTCCCTGCCCCACGACCCGCTGCGGCTCGCGCTGCGTCTCGCGGGCACGGTGCTCGCCGTCGCCGTGCTGCTGAGCATGCCCAAGCATGATCCGGCGCCCCAACCTGCCATCGGTGCCAAGGAGTTGACGCCCCCATGAACCCCGACGACCCGCTGTTGCAGATACTGGCCTGCCCACTCGACAAAGGGCCCCTGCATCTCATACCGCCGGACGCGGCGCTGTCCGTCGAGGAAGCGCTGTACAACCCGCGGCTGCGCCGCCGCTATCCGATCGTCGACGGCATCCCGCAGTTGCTGCCGGCCTCCGGCGAACAGGTGAGTGACGACGAACACGAAGACTTCCTGCGGCGCTGCACCGGGGGTTCCCCCCAGACCCCCGGGATGACTCCATGACCCGACCGGCTCGTACCTGGGCGGCGCGGGTCGCCCCCCTGCTGCCCACCCGGCTCGTCGCGGCGGCCGCCCGAGCGGTGTACCCACGCTTCGAACCGGAGCTGGCACGCCTCGCCGACCTGTGCCCGGCGGACTGCCGGACGGCGGTGGACGTGGGCGGCTGGTACGGGCCGTGGACGCGCCGACTGGCCGGGCGGGCGCGGCAGGTGGTGACCGTCGAACCGGTCCCCCATCTGGCCCGGCTGCTGACCTCGGCGGTCCCGGCGAACGTCCGGGTCGTCCAGGCGGCCGCCTCGGACAGCCCGGGCACCGCCCGGCTCTGGCTGCCGCCCGGCGACGACGGCGACCGCGGGGTGTCCTCGCTGGTCCGGCGCGACATCCACGGCCGGGCGGTGGACGTCCGCTGTGTCACGCTGGACGAACTGGGCCTGAAGGACGTCGATTTCATCAAGATCGACGTGGACGGGAGCGAGCTGGCGGTGCTGCGCGGGGCGACGGGAATCCTCGCGCGTGACCGGCCCGCGCTCTTCGTCGAACTGGAGTCCAGGATCCAGCCGATCGCGCCGGTGGTGACCTACCTCTCCCTCCTCGGCTACGACGGCTGGGTGCTGCCCCGCCACGCCTGGGTACCGCTGTCCGGCTTCCCCCTGGAGGCCCACCAGGAGACGTCCTCGTACGTCGTCAGCCAGGGCCTGCTCCGCCGGGTCCTGCCCTTCCTCGACCGCCCCCGGTACATCAACTCGGTGCTCTTCCTCCCCGACGGCCGCCGGCCCGGTGTCAGTGCGGTGGGGGACGATGGGGACCATGCCCTCCGGAAAGCCCCCGGCTAGCCCCTTCACCGTCCACGACTTCCAGCTGGTCCTGCTGCGCCGCATGGCCGACCACAATCCCGGCCTGGTGGAGGACGCCCGGCACGCGCTGGGCGTGTCGATCGCGGACATGCGGGAGGCCAACAGGCGCTGGCAGGCGATGGTCCGCTCCCCGCGGGCCCGCGCCGCCGCGTCCCGGTACCGCTCGGTCCTCGGCGCCCCGGAGACCGTCCTCACCCGCAAGGTGGGCGACCTGGAGTGCGAGGCCTGGCTCTGGCCCGTCACGCTCTGGCCCGACCTCCGCTTCGAGGCGCTCCTGGCCCCGAACGGCTCGACGGTGTGGAACGAATGGCTGGTCAGAGCACCGGAAGCCGAAGGCCCCGTCCTACGCACCCTGGCAGACCTCACCCCCTGGTCCTGCACGGTCGACGAGGTGGCCCGGGCCTTTCCCCCGGCCCGGCCCCTGGAGGGCACGGCCCCGACGCGCTGGGGCCTGGCATTCACGGCCCCGGACGAGACGGGCGTACGGCGAGAGGTGGTCGCCGAGTTCACGTGGGGTCTGCTGCAGCGGCTGACCGTGCGCTGACCGCCCCGGGGAAGGTAAAGCGATTGTGGCGGTTGCGTCCGCCGTGGTTAGCCTGCCGGTCGAGCCTCATGGGAAAGGAATCCGCCGTGCCCCGAATCGCCCTAGTCACCTACGACCCCCAGCCTGAGCCCAGCAAGGACGCCGACCTGCCCGTGCTGGTGGCGGCGCTGCGCGAGGCCGGGGCCGACGCACAGGCCGTGTTCTGGGACGACGAGGACGTCGACTGGGCCGGCTACGACCTGGCCGTCATCCGCTCCACCTGGGACTACAGCTGGCGCGCGGACGAGTTCGTGGCGTGGGCCGAGCGGTGCGGCAAGGCGACGCGGCTCGCCAACCCGGTGGAGGTCGTGCGCTGGAACACCGACAAGCGGTACCTCGGGGAACTCGCGGAGGCGGGCGTACCGGTGGTGCCGACCCGCTATCTGGCGCCCGGCGACCCGGCCGACCTGCCCGGCGACCACGAGTACGTCGTCAAGCCCACCTCCGGGGCGGGCGCCCGGTACGCCGCGCGGTACACGCCGGAGCAGCGCGACAGTGCCGTACGGCACCTGGAGCGGATGCACGCGGAGGGGCTGACCGCGATGGTGCAGCCTTACATGCGGGGCATAGACACGGGTGGTGAGCGGGCGCTGCAGTTCTTCGGGGGCCGGCTGCTGCACGCCAGCCGCAAGCGGGCCGTCCTCGCCCCCGGTACGGCCTTCGACGCCGCCAAGGTCGCCCATCCGGACCTGGAGCCCTGGACGCCGACCCCGGCCGAACACGCTGTCGCCGAGCGCGCCCTGGCCGCCGTACCGGACGCTCCGGAGCTGCTGTACGCGCGCGTGGACCTCGTCGACGGGGAGGACGGGCAGCCGCGGGTCATGGAACTGGAGCTGGTCGAGCCGAACCTGTTCCTGTTCCTGCATCCCGGATCGCTGCGGCCGGTGGTGGAGGCGGTGCTGGCGGCCGCCCGGCCGTAGATCGGGTGTGGCTGGTGATGGTCGTGCCGGGGTTCGGGTAGGACCGACAGGCGACAACACCTCAGGAGTGTGAAGCGTGACCTCTCTCTTCCCTGCCCTCAAGGGCGCCACGGCGGACCGTCCCGCCCTGCGGTTCGGCGACCGCTCGCTCACCTACGCGCAACTCGCCGCGGCGACCGGCGCCCTGGCCGGTCGTCTCGCGCGGTACGACCGCGTGGCCGTCTGGGCGACGCCGGAGCTGGAGACCGCGGTGGCCGTGGTGGCGGCGCTGGAGGCCGGTGTCGCCGCGGTGCCGCTCAACCCGAAGTCCGGCGAGAAGGAGCTCGGGCACATCCTCGGCGACAGCGCGCCGGGCCTGCTGCTCACCGCCCCCGGCGCCGAACTCCCCGCAGCGGTCGGCGACTTGGAGCGCCTCGACATCGACGTGCACGCCACCGGCGGCACCACCCCCGACGGTCCGGCGCGGGACGGCGACGACCCCGCCCTGGTCGTCTACACCTCCGGCACCACCGGCCCCCCGAAGGGCGCCGTGCTCCCCCGACGGGCCGTCGCCACCACTCTGGACGCCCTCGCCGACGCCTGGCAGTGGACCTCGGCCGACGTCCTGGTGCACGGCCTGCCCCTGTTCCATGTGCACGGCCTGGTGCTGGGCATCCTCGGCCCGCTCCGCCGCGGCGGCTCGGTCCGTCACCTCGGCCGTTTCAGCACGGACGGTGTGGCCCGGGAGCTGAACGACGGCGCGACCATGCTCTTCGGCGTCCCCACGATGTACCACCGCATCGCCGAAACCCTGTCCCAGGACCCGGAGCTGGTGAAGGCGCTGGCCGGTGCCCGGCTGCTCGTCTCCGGTTCGGCGGCGCTCCCCGTGCACGACCACGAGCGCATCACGGCCGCGACCGGCCGCCGGGTGGTCGAGCGCTACGGCATGACGGAGACCCTCATGAACACCAGTGTGCGGGCGGACGGCGAGCCGCGCGCCGGGACCGTGGGCGTGCCGCTGCCGGGCGTGGAGCTGCGGCTGGTGGAGGAGGACGGCTCGCCGATCACCTCGTACGACGGTGAGACGGTGGGCGAGATCCAGGTGCGCGGGCCCAACCTGTTCACCGAGTACCTCAACCGGCCCGACGCGACGGCGGCCGCGTTCACGGCGGACGGATGGTTCCGTACGGGGGACATGGCGGTGCGGGACGCGGACGGGTACGTCCGGATCGTCGGCCGGAAGGCCACCGACCTGATCAAGAGCGGGGGTTACAAGATCGGGGCGGGCGAGATCGAGAACGCGCTGCTGGAGCACCCGGGGGTGCGGGAGGCGGCGGTGACCGGGGAGCCGGACCTGGACCTGGGCGAGCGGATCGTGGCGTGGATCGTTCCGGTGGACCCACAATCGCCGCCTCCGCTGGACGAGCTGGCGGCCCATGTGGCCGGGCGCCTGGCCCCGCACAAGCGCCCCAGGGTCGTCCACCACCTGGATTTCCTTCCCCGCAACGACATGGGGAAGATCATGAAGCGGGCGCTGCATGGCTGAGCGCCTGTCCGCCCGCGCGATGGTCGGGCTGCTCGCCGACGACTTCTGCGAAATCCCGTACCCCGAACGGCGGTCGAGGCCGGACGGCCCGCTCGCCTGGCAGGGCTACGACGCCTCGCGCGCCCGTGCCGCCGAACGCACCGGCGAGCAGGAGTCGGTCATCTGCGGCACCGCGCACGTCGAGGGCGCCCGGGCCGTCCTGATCGCCTTCGAGTTCGGCTTCCTCGGCGGCTCACTGGGCGAACGCACCGGTGACCGGCTGGAGGCGGCGTACACCTACGCCCGTGAACACCGCCTGCCTGTCGTCCCGTTGGTGGCCACCGGCGGCAGCCGTATGCAGGAGGGCATGCTCGCACTGACCCAACTCCAGCGCGTGGCACGGCAGTCGGCGCTCACCCGGGCGGCGGGCCTCCCCCAGATCGCGGTACTGCGCGACCCCACCACGGGCGGCGGCTGGGCCACCCTGGGCGCGGGCGCCGACGTGATCCTCGCCCTGCCGGGCGCCCAGGTCGGCTTCGCGGGCTCCCGGGTCCGGCCGCCGGACGCGGACCCGTCGGCGTACACCGCGGAGGCTCAGGTGGCGGCGGGCGCGGCGGACGCGGTCGTACGGCCGGAGGAGCTGCGGGAGACGCTGGGGAGGTGGCTGCGGTTGCTGGCGAGGCCGTCGGCCGGCGCAGGCGAGGGAGCCGCGGCCGGTCGTACCGCCGACTCGGCGCCCGCCCCTGACCGGCCGGCACCCGAGAACTCCGTCCCCGGAACCCCGGGCCCGCCCGGTGCGGCGCTCCCCGGAACCCCCGACACGTCCGGTGCCGCGCACCCCGGAACCCCCGCCACGTCCGGTGCCGCGCACCCCCGGAGCCCCGACACAACCGGTGCCGCGCACCCCGTACCGCCCGTCGAACCCGCGCCCGTCCCGGCCCCGCTCGGCACCACCGACCTGCCCGCCACCGGATGGGACGCGGTCCGACGCGCCCGTTCTCCCGAGCGCCCGCGCGCGGAGGCGTACCTGGACGCCTACTTCACCGAGCGCGCGGTCGTCTCCGGCGACCGTTGCGGCGGCACCGATCCGGGCATGCTGTGCGGCTTCGGCGAGCACGGCGGCCGCACCCTCGCCTACGCCGCCCAGACCGGTACCGCGACCCGCCCCGCCGGCTACCGCACCGCCACCCGTCTGATCCGCCTCGCGGACCGGCTCGGCATCCCGGTGCTCACGCTGGTGGACACCCCGGGCGCGGCCAACGACGCGGAGGCCGAACGCCAGGGCGCGGGCGCGGCGATCGCCGACCTGTTCACCACGGTCGCCTCCGCTCGCACCCCGATCACCACCCTCCTCATCGGCGAGGGCGGCTCCGGCGGCGCGCTGGCCCTGGCGGCGCCCGGCGCCACGTACGCCACACCGGACAGCTACTTCTCCGTGATCGCACCGGAGCCGGCGGCGGCGATCCTGAAGCGCTCGCCGGAGGAGGTCGAGGCGACGGCGGACCAGCTTCGTATCCGGCCGCAGGACTTGGTGGAACTCGGGGTGGTCGTACGCCCCTGACCCTGGATCAGGCGACGTCATGAAGAACCTCCCTGGGGCATGAGCAACAAACCCCCATTCGGCCGCGCCCCACCCGGCCCCCTAATGAAGGCGTTTCCTGCCCGACGCCCGCACGATGCCACTAAGCCCCGCCACCCGGCGCGGCCCCCACGGTCTGTGCTCTCGGGAGGACCTGCGATGACCGCCAGTCTGGAGCAGCTGCGCCGCTGCCACTTCGCCGTCGACCTGGGCGCGGCGAGGACGCGGGTGTACGTGAAGGGGGCGGGGCTCGTCGTCGACCAGCCGTCGGCAGCCGCCGTGAACACCAAGACCGGCGCGCTGATCGCGGTCGGCGAGTTCGCCGAGAAGATGACGGGGCGTACGCCCGGCTACATCCGGGTCGTGCGGCCCGTCTCCGGCGGCACCGTCGTCGACATCGAGATGGCCCAGCGCATGCTGCGCCATCTGCTCGGCGACAAGATCCGCCGCGCGCTGCGCCGCAAGCCCATCCTGCGGGCCGCCGCCTGCACCCCGCACGACGCCGACCCGCTGGCCCAGCGCGCCGCCATCGAGACCCTCGTCGGCCTCGGTGCCCGGCGCGTCGAGCTCGTCGACACGCTCATCGCCGCCGCCGTCGGCTGCGGACTGCCCGTGGAGCGGCCCGAGGCCACCATGATCATGGTGTGCGGGGCCGCCGCCACCCAGGTCGCCGTGCTCTCCCTCGGGTCGATCGTGACCGCCGAGCGCGTTCCGGTCGGCGGCGAGGCCGTGGACCACGCGATCGTCCAGCACCTGCGCCACGAGCACGAACTGATGCTGCCCAGCCAGTCCGTACGCCCGCTGCAGCTCGCCCTGTCCGGCAACGGCCTCACCCCGCAGGGGCCCGCCTCCACCGAGATCCACGGCCGGGACGTCGCCACCGGTCTGGCCCGTTCCGTGCGGGTCGACACCGCCGCCGTGCGGGACGCGATCGAGACCCCGCTGACCGCCGTCCTGGACGGCATCGGCAGGGTGCTGCGCAACTGCCCGCCCGACCTGGTGGCCGACCTCGCCGACCGCGGGATCATGATGGTCGGCGGCTCCGCCCTGCTCCCCGGCCTCGACCAGATGCTGCGGCAGGCCACCGGAATGCCGGTGCACATCGCCGAGCGGCCCGACGTCTGCGCCGTCCAGGGGCTGGGGTACATGCTGGAGGGCCGGATCGAGCCGTTGTCGCTCGACCCGCTGGCGACGTGAGGCCCCCCGTGCCCGAGGCCCCGTCATCCTTGGCCGCCCGGTGTGAGCAGGTGCGCCCCTGTGTGCTCCCCGCCGAGGGCGCTACGGTGTAGTCTCCGACGGCTGTGGGAGGCTCTCTGGTGACGAGCGGAACCGCGACGACCCGACAGGCCGGCACCTCTTCCCCCGTGACCGCACCGGCTCTCACCTCCGTCACCCGGATCGGCGTGACGGGGCACCGCCGCATCCCGGCCCCGGTCCTGCCGGGCGTGCGGGCGGAGATGCGCAGACACCTCGGCGGTGCCCTGGAGGCCTTCAGCTGTCTCGCGGCCGGCACCGACCAGCTGTTCGCGGACATCGCCCTGGACTGCGGAGTCCCCGTGACGGCGGTGATCCCGGGCATGGACTACGAGGCCCACCTCGACGACGACGCGGCACGCGCCGGGTACCGCAGGATCCTCGGCGTCTGCGCGAACCGCATCGAGCTGCCTCCCGAGCCGACGCACGAGGAGGCGTACTTCGCGGCGGGCCGCTGGCTCGTGGACCACTGCGACCGTCTGATCGCCGTGTGGGACGGCCGCCCGGCCCGGGGCCTGGGAGGCACCGGCGACGTGGTGGCCTACGCGCGACGGACGGGGGTCCCGGTGAGCGTCCTGTGGGAGCCGGACGTACGCCGCGAGCCCTGACACCCGGCCCCTGATCGCCCGTCAACTGCACAGACCCTGACGCCCGACGCCGGACCCCCGTCAGATGCCGTCAGCCCTGCCCGCTGCTCCCGAACCTCCGTCGACTGCCGCAAGCCCTGAGGCCCCGCCCTCCGACCCGCCGTCAACAGCCACAAGCCCTGATCCGCGACGGCCTCCGACCCTCCGCTCGACTGCCGCAAGCCCTGATGCCCGCCCTCCGACCCGCCGTCAACAGCCACAAGCCCTGACCCGCGACGGCCTCCGACCCTCCGTTCGACTGTCACAAGCCCTGAGGCCCGCCCTCCGACCCGCCGTCAACTGACGCCGGCCCTCACACGCGGCGGCCTCCGACCCTCCGTCAACTGCCGAACCGGCCCAGCCAGTCGGAGTGCTGCGGCGACACCAGCCGTTCCGCCTCCGCCACCGCGAGGGCCCACCGGTCCTCAGTCACGGTCGTGCTCATCTCGACCCGCAGGGTCTCCAGATCCTGCTCGACGAGCGAGTGCGCGTAGGTCAGCGGCCGGTGCCGGCGCACCTCCTGCCAGGCCACCCCGGCCGCCGCGGACGCGCTGAACACCCCGGTCAGGTCCCAGCCGCCGAGCATCCCGGCCGCCCTGAGCACGGCGGCGAGCAGGGCCAGCAGGGTCAGTACGGCGGTCACGGACGACCACTGCACGGAGGCGCGGTGGGCCTGCGCGGCGCGACGCCGGTACCAGGCGTGCTGTTCCATGATCCGCTCGCGTAGATACACGTCCCGCCGCACCGGGAAGGGCTTCGCCCGCACCTGCCGCATCACCGGCGTGATCTGGCCCTCGCCGCGGGCGTGGGCGCCGTTCCTGGAGTCCTCCCAGCCCACCTTGCGCATCTCCCTGAGCCGATCCTCGACGCGCTCGGCGAACAGCGCGTCCGCGTTGGCCACTTGGGAGTGGAAGGCGCCCCCGTGCACCATGTACTGCCACGCCAGGGACTTCAGCAGCTCGGCGACGGCACGGTGGGCCTGCCAGCGTGCGCGGGCCCGGCGGCGCGTGATGCGCAGACCGATGCCGATGGTCAGGGCGTACAGCAGCGCGGCCAGGAGCGCCGGGACATGGCTGTCCAGGCGTTCGGCCAGCATCGCCGAGGTGGTGGCTGCCAGCAGGACGATCAGCTGGGTACGGACGGCGCGGAACGACTCACTCTGATGGGCGATCGCGAGTTGATCGTTTATTCGGAAGAGCGGGGGAAGATCGTCGTCCTTCCATGTGACCCCTGGCCCCGGAACACCGACCCTCATGGCCCACCCCCCGACAGCCCGCTCCCCCGGACATCCGAGTATGGACGCGCACGCGCCCCCTAGCCATGCTCCGGAAGCCTTCGGCTGGGGTATCGTCCGCCTAAAACCGGGTTGTCTCTGTCTCATGGTTCGATTTCCGACACCGGGCCTCTGGCCTCCCTGGGCCGGGGACACGCCGGCCCCCATGGAAGGAGACATCAGACAGATGAAGGATCAGACGGTCACGGAACGCGCGACGGCCGCCGGTTCCGCCCCCGAGGGTCAGCACACCCCGCTGGGTGCGATCAATTCCACTGCCACCACGAAGGCCGCCGACCGGGTCACGGGGGGCCCGGGAAGGTTCAACTCCGCCCTGTAGGGCGGACAGTCCGGCCTGGCCGCGCACGCCGTCCACGACGGCGCGCGCGGTCGATCCGCCGGGGGGCGGTCCGAAACCACAACACACCTGTGCGGTAACCCAATTGGCCGATTCAGGGCGTGCGGGAGTGACGGCGCGCGGTAGCGTGTGCTAAGTGACCGTTTCTCTGGGGGACCACCCACTCCAGCAACTCGTCCTGAAGATCCACAGTCGTTGTGATCTGGCGTGCGACCACTGCTACGTGTACGAGCACGCGGACAAGAGCTGGAAGACCCGCCCGGTCGTGATCGGTCAGGAGACGGTCCGTCGGACCGCGACCCGCTTCGCCACGTACGCGCGCGAGCACGGCCTCGCCTCCGTCACCGTCATCCTGCACGGCGGTGAGCCCCTGCTGGCCGGTCCCGCCCGGCTGCGGTCCATCTGCGCCGAGTTCAGCTCCGCGCTGGCCGGTGTCACCGAACTCGAGCTGAAGATCCACACCAACGGCGTACAGCTGAGCCGCCGTCACCTGGACGTCTTCCGGGAGTACGGCGTCCTCGTGAGCGTCTCGCTCGACGGCGACCAGGCCGCCAACGACCGGCACCGGCTCGACCGCAGGTACCGGAGCAGCTACCACCGCGTCCTGCGCGGGATCGACCTGCTGCGCACCGAGGAGTACCGGCATCTGTACGGCGGACTGCTCTGCACGGTGGACGTGGCGAACGATCCCGTCGTCGTGCACGACACACTGTCGGCCCTCGCACCGCCCCGGATCGACTACCTGCTGCCCCACTCCACCTGGGACACCCCGCCGCCGCGCGGCTCCTCCGGTTCGGCGACGCCGTACGCCGACTGGCTCCTCGCCGTGTTCGACCGCTGGACGGAACAGGGCCGCAAGGTGCGGGTGCGGACCTTCGACTCGGTGCTCAGCACGCTGCGGGGCGGGCCCAGTCTGACCGAGGCCATGGGCCTGGCCCCCTCCGACCTGGCGGTCGTGGAGACGGACGGCTCCTTCGAGCAGGTGGACTCGCTCAAGACGGCCTACGACGGCGCACCCGCCACGGGTTATCACGTCGACGAGCACACCTTCGAGCAGGTGGCACACCATCCCGGCGTACAGGCCCGGCAACGCGGTCTGCTGGGGCTGTCGAAGACCTGTCGTGAGTGCCCGGTGGTCGAGTCCTGCGGTGGCGGTCTCTACGCCCACCGCTACAGCAGCGAACGCGAGTTCGACAACCCGTCGGTGTTCTGCGCCGACCTGCGCGCCCTCGTCGACGGGATCGCCGAGCGGATCACCGACCGCGCCCTGTCGCCCGCCGTCCTCGACCCGGAGGCCCTGCGGTTCGCCCGGCAGGAGCTGGACCGGGCCCTCCTCGCCTACGCCAACAAACGGCTGGCCGGGCACCCCGACTGGGACGCGACCTGGCCGGCCCTGCTCCGGCTGGACGCGGACCGGAACACCGCGGAGCACCTCAACCGGGTGCTGTCCCACCCCTATCTGCGGGCCGCCCTGCGTCATGCCGAGGCGGCCCACATCACGGCCGCCCGCTTCGCCCGCGTCGCCGTGGCGGCGGCCGTCCACGCGCACGCCCCGCTGCGGCTCACCTGGGAGCAGCCGGAGCGGGAACTGCACCTGCCGACGCTGGGCACCCTGACCCTGCCCGCGCCGGGACGGGTGGAGGCACTGGTGAGCGCCCGGGGTCTCGAAGTCCGCACCGCCGACGGGACGCGGCTCACCGTCGGTGATCAACCCACCGAATTCTGGAGACCGTTGACGGTCCTGAAGGTGGCGGACAGCGAACCGCTGCTCATCGACGACGCCGACCCCCGCCGTGCGGTCTACCCCGCCCCGGTCACCGCCCCGCTGGCGCCGGACGATCTCGCCGCGTTCCGCGAGCGGTTGCGGACCACCTACGAGCTCCGGGCGGAGCAGGGGGCCGCGGCGGAGGACTATCGCAACGCCCTGCGGGTCGACGCCGTCACCCCGCTCGTCGCCGGGGCCGGGGTACGGCTCGCCACCGACGGTCTCGGCGGTCTCGGCGTCGCCGTGGACTTCGAACCCACCGCGTTCGTGCGGGAGTTGCCGCGTCTCGGACGCCGTGCCCGGCTGGCCGCACTGCGCGCGACGACCGATCTGCATGTGCCGGGCAACCAGGCCGGCCGGCTGCTCACCGAGGCCGTCGAGGGACTGGGTGACGTGGCGTACTGGGGCTGTGAGACCCCGGACGGCCTCCAGGCCCTGGCCCGGGCGGGACGCGCCCTGACCGCCCTGACCGAACTGCCCGACGGCGACCTCACCGAGAGCGGCGAGGTACTGGCCGCGGAGCTACGGGCGGAGTGGACGGCGATCGCGGGGCGATCGTGACGGAGACGCTTACCCGGGCGGCCGTGGCGAACAACGGACGCGGCGACGCCCGCCCGGCCGCCACCCCACGAACCAGCACCCCCCAACTGGGCGACCTCCTGGCCGAGTTGCCCATCAACCCCGAAGCACCCCTCATGGTCCACGCCTCCCTGAGCGGTACCGGCCTGTCCCCCACCCAGGTCCGTGACGCGCTGCTCGACGCGCTAGGCCCCCGGGGCACGCTCGTCGTGCCCGCCTTCACGCCCGAGAACTCGGACAGCTCCACCGCCCACCGGGCCCTCGTCGCGCACCTGAGCGCTCAGGAGACCGAGGAGTTCCGTGCGTCGATGCCCCCCTTCGAGCCGGACGCCACCCCCTGCCCGACGATGGGCGCGCTGGCCGAGTGTGTGCGGACCACTCCGGGGGCCGTGCGCAGCGACCATCCGCAGACCTCACTCGCCGCGATCGGTCCGCGGGCGGGCGAACTGCTCGCCGGGCACGACCCGCACTGCCACCTCGGCGAGCGCTCACCGCTGGCCCGGCTGTACGCCGCCGACGCCCAAGTGCTGTTGCTGCGCGTGGGGTTCGAGGTGTGCAGCGCCTTCCACCTGTCCGAGTACCGCATGACCCCGAGACCGCCTCAGCGGCTGTACCGCTGCGTGGTGGGCGGCAAGGGCAACTGGATCACGTACGAGGATCTGACCTTGTACGACGGTGACTTCGCGGAGGCCGGCGCAAGGCTTCCGGATGAGCTCCTCGTACGGCGGGAATGGTCCGGAAAACCCGTCACGCTGTTCGGAATGCGGGCCGCCGTCGACGACGTACGCGATCAACTGTCCAGATATCGCCTCCGAAATGACCTGAATTAAGTGAACCGCCCGGGCCCTTGGTCAGGCACATTGTTCTTCCGGTTCCAGGTGGCTCCGGCTAAGGGGTCACCGACGCGCAGGGGGGCGTGTTGGACACACCTGACGGAGAGTGGGGGCAGGCCTCCGCCGAGGGGCAGCCCTATTTCTTCCTCAGCTATGCCCACACCCCGCCGTGGGGGTCGGGCGGTGGCGACCCCGACCACTGGGTGCACCAGCTCTACCGGGACCTGTGCAACCACATCATGGCGCTGACCGACCTGCCCGCCGGCGCCGAAGTCGGCTTCATAGACCGGGAGATGGGCTCCGGCGTCGGCTGGCCGCGAAAGCTCAGCGAGAACCTGGCACGCTGCCGGGTCTTCGTACCGCTGCTGTCCCCGCGCTACTTCACCAGCGAGATGTGCGGCCGGGAGCTGTTCGCGTTCAACGAGCGCCTCCTGCACACCAAGGCCGCCGGGGGACGCGAGGTGTCCGCCATCGTCCCGGCCCTGTGGACGCGCGTCGACTTCCATCAACTGCCGGACTCCATACGCCACATACACCTGGACCGCACGACCTTCGGCGACCGTTACGCGACCAACGGCTTCTACGGGCTCATCAAGCTCAGCAGACTGCGCGACGAGTACGAGGAGACCGTCCTCACCCTCGCCCAGCGCATCGTCCAGGTGGCCGAGGAGTCGCCGCTGCCGCCCGGCCGGCCGCGCGACTACGAGACGACCCCGAGCGCGTTCCGGCCGCGCGGCGAGGAGCCGCGGCACATCCATCTGACGGTGGCCGCGCCCACCCTCGACAGCGTTCCCGAGGACCGGGACCCGCGCCCGTACGGCGAGAACTCACTGGACTGGAACCCGTACCACTCCGAGTCGACGCGCCCGCTGCCCGCCCTGGCGGAGGAGCTCATCCGGTCGCTGGACTACCGGCCCACGGTCTCCTCCTTCGACGACGAGGACACCGACGGCCCCCTCTCCCCCGGCGCCGACGACGAGGGCGGCAAGACGGGCCAACCGCGCATCCTGCTCGTCGACCGCTGGACGCTGATGGACGAGGAACGGCGGCGTCGATTACGGGCGTTCGACGCACAGGCCCAGCCCTGGGTGAGCGCGGTCGTCCCGTGGAACCGCGCCGACCTGCAGTGTCACGGCGACGAGGGACAGCGCCTGACCACGGAGTTCGAGCGCACGCTCCCGCTGCTGCTGGAGCGCGGCAGACGCACCGACTGCCGTACCGCGGTCAACGGCGTCCCCACCCTCAAGGCGTTCACCGACGTGCTGCCCGCCGTCGTGGCGCACACCACCCGGCAGTACCTGAAACACGCGGAGGCCCATCCGCCGCCGGGTCCGCACGTGCCCAGGCCCCGTCTGCTGGGCCCCATCCAGCCGCCGTACCCGGAAGGCGGACCCGACCACGGAGGAGAAGCATGACGGGCCCGCGCGACGGACGTGTCATCACTTTCTATTCGTACAAAGGCGGCACGGGGCGCACCATGGCGCTGGCCAACACCGCCTGGATCCTGGCCGCCAACGGCAAACGGGTCCTCGCCGTCGACTGGGACCTGGAGGCGCCGGGCCTGCACCGCTTCTTCCACCCGTTCCTCGATCCCAAAGCGCTGTCCGCCACCCCGGGTGTCATCAACATCATCCAGGACTACGCCTGGGCCGCGACCACCAATGTCCAGCGCCCCGACGACTGGCACCTGTCCTACGCCCAGGTCGAGCAGCACGCCGTGTCCATCCGCCCAGAGCGCTTCGACCTGCACTTCCCCGAAGGCGGCTCCCTGGACTTCCTCTCCGCGGGCCGCCAGGACCGGGCCTACTCGGCGGCGGTCACCTCGTTCGAATGGGACAACTTCTACGAGCGGCTGGGCGGCGGCACCTTCCTCAGGGCGCTGCGGGCCAGCATGAAGGCGACGTACGACTACGTCCTGATCGACAGCCGTACGGGCCTGTCGGACAACGCCGACATCTGCACGATGGAGATGCCCGACGTTTTGGTGGACTGCTTCACCCTGAGCGACCAGGCACTGGAGGGCGCGGCGGTCGTCGCCCGCAGTGTCGAGGAGGGCTACCGGCCGCGCCGGATACGGGTCCTGCCGGTGCCGATGCGCATCGACGAGGGCGAGAAGGAGAAGGTCGACGCCGGACGCGCGCTGGCCCGGATGCGCTTCGAGGGGCTGCCGAAGGGTGCGGACGGCCGGCCGCTGAGCCAGGAGGAGCTCAGCGCCTACTGGGGCAACGTCGAGATCCCCTACCGCCCGTACTACGCCTACGAGGAGACCCTCGCCACCGTCGGGGACGAGAGCGGCATCGCCAACTCGCTGCTGTCCGCCTTCGAGCGGCTCACCGCCGTGATCTCCGACCGCGAGGTCACCTCGCTGCCGCAGATCCCCGAACCGGTCCGGCTGCGGTGCCGGGACGCGTACCTCAGGCGCCGGCCGCTGACCAGCGTGGCCGACATCGTGGTCGCGTACGCGGCGGAGAAGCGGATGTGGGCGGACTGGGTCGAGTACCTCCTCAAGCGGGCCGGCTGCGAGGTCACGCTGCACGAGATATCGACCGGTCCGGTCGAGCCCGCGGAGACGACCGCCCACACCGTGGTGCTGCTGTCGAAGACCTTCCAGGAGTCCCGGTACGCCGACTCGGTCTGGCGTGCCCTCGGCGAGCGGCCCCCGGACAGCGCCCGCGGCTCGGTGATACCGCTGCGCGTGGAGGAGGTCCCGCTCCCGGAGCCCTGCACGGACCTGCACCGGCTCGACGAGACGGAGTGCGTGGCCGCCCTCCAGCGCGCGCTGGAACTCCCGTTGCAGCAGGCGGAGAACAGCCCGACGGCCCCCCGCTTCCCCGGCATCACCCCCAGCATCTGGAACGCCCCCCAGCGCAACACGACCTTCACCGGCCGGGCGCCGATCATGGACCGGATCCGCACCCAGCTCGGCGAGCTGTCCGGCCCGCCGCTGCCGCAGGCGCTGTTCGGACTGGGCGGCGTGGGCAAGACCCAGCTGGCCATCGAGTACGTGCACCGGTTCATGGCCGACTACGACCTGGTCTGGTGGATGTCCGCCGAGCACATCGACGACGTGGTCGCCTCGCTGGCCGAACTCGCCCCGCTGATAGGGGCGACGGGCACCGAGGAGGACATGACGAAGGCCAGCCAGGAAGCAGTGCAGCGGCTGTCCCGGGGGCTGCCGACCAAACGCTGGATCCTGGTCTTCGACAACGCCGGCGATCCCTCGGAGCTGGCCCGCTACTTCCCCACCGGGGACGGCGGGCACATCGTCGTCACCTCCCGCAACCAGGCCTGGTCGCAGCACGGGGCGTCCCAGCAGATCGACGTCTTCGAGCGCAAGGAGAGCATCGAGCACCTGACCCGGCGCACCGAGGGCGGTCTGACGGCCGAGGACGCCGACCGGGTGGCGGAGGCCGTCGGTGATCTGCCGCTCGCGGTCGAACAGGCGGCGGCCTGGCTGGCCGAGACCGCCACCCCGATCGAGGACTATCTGCGGCAGCTGGCCCGGCAGACGACCGAGGTCCTCGACCTCAACCAGCCGCCGGACTACCCGCGGACGGTCGCGGCGACCTGGAACGTCTCGATCGAACAGCTGGAGAAGCGATCACCCGCGGCGGTACGGCTGCTCCAGCTGTGCGCCTTCCTCGCCCCCGAGCCGATCTCCCAGCAGCTGCTCTACAGCAAGGAGATGCTCACGGCGCTCAAGCCGTACGACCCCTCTCTCCAGGAGAGTCTGCTGCTCGGCCGGGTGATCCGGGAGATCGGCCGGTTCGCGCTCGCCAAGGTCGACCAGAAGACCAACAGCCTCCAGGTGCACCGGCTGGTGCAGGCGGTGATCCGCTCCCAGATGCCCGAGGAGAAGCAGCAGGAGGCCCGGCACGTCGTGCACACCGTCCTGGCGGGCGCCCGGCCCGACGGCGACGAACCCATCGACGACCCGACCACCTGGCCCCGGTTCGGCGTCATCTGGCCGCACCTGTCCGCCTCCGACGCCCGCAACTGCCGTGAGGCCGACACCCGGCGACTGCTCATCGACCGGGTCCGCTACCAGTGGAAACGCGGTGACTTCCTGGCCGCGAGGCGCCTCGCGGAGGACCTGCTCCAGCACTGGAGGCCGGTGCTCGGCGAGGACGACGTCTACTACCTCTACCTGCGCTTCCATCTCGCCAACGTGCTGCGCTCGCAAGGGCGTTACGTGGAGGCCCGGGAGATCGGCGAGGACCTGCTGGAGCGGCAGCGCCGGGAACTGGGCGCGCAGCACCCGCACACGTACGCCACCATGTCCGGGCTCTCCAGCGACCTGGCGGCGCTCGGTGAGTACACGAAGGCGGTCGAGCTGGCCAAGGAGGCGCACACCGGCTTCAGCGAGATCTTCCACGAGTCGCACCGGCGCACCCTCAGCGCGGCCAACAACCTCGCCCTCGCCCTGCGGATGGTGGGCAACTACAGCGAGGCGCGCGGCATCGACCAGGACACGCTCGACCGGCGCATGGCCATCCTCGGTCCCGACCACCCGTACACGCTGGCTTCGGCCGAGTGCCTCGGCCGTGACCTGCGGGAGGTCGGACGCTACGCGGAGTCGGTGTCGATCCTGTCGCGGACATACGCGGCCCACAAACGGATCCTGACCGTGGATTTCCCCGGCACCCTGCGCTGCGCCAAGTCCCTGGCGGTGTCACTGCGCCGCAACGGCCAGCTGGAGGACGCCCGCCGGCTGACCGAGGCGACCCGCAAGCAGTACAAGGACCAGTACGCGGCGCCGACCCCCGACTCGCTGGCCTGCGAGCTGAACCTGGCGGCGGACCTGTTCGCGGCCGACGAACGGGAGCGGGCCCGGGAGCTGGCCGGGGAGGTGCTCGCCGAGTACATGAAGGTGCCGGGCGAGGCCCACCCGTACACCCAGGCGGCCCTGAACAACCTGGCCATCTTCCACTGGGGCTGCCGGGACCTGGACAAGGCGGAGTCGGTGTTCCTGAGGGTGCTGCCCCGTATGGCGGAGGTGCTGGGCGAGCATCATCCGCACGCCGTGTTCTGCAGCGTGAACTACGCCAACGTCCTCTACGACCAGGGCCGTTTCGAGGAGGCGCGGGAACGGGACGAGGCGGCGCTGCCGGTGCTGCGCGAGGCCCTCGGCGGCCACCACCCCGAGACGCTCGCCGTAGTCACCAACCTGGGGCTCAGCCTGCGGGCCCTGGGCCGGGAGGCGGAGGCCCGTGCCCTGCGCGTGGAGGCGATGGCGGAACTGCGCCTGCTGCTCGGCGAGGACAACGGCATCACCCTGCTGGCGAGCCGGGAGCGGCGGATCTACCGGGACCTGGAGCCCCTGTCGGTGTGATCCGGGGCGGGGCGGCGCCACCGACCGAGTCGGCGCCGCCCGTCGCCGCGCACCGGTTCGGCGGCGCGCCCGCGTGTCAGCGCACCCGGGCGGCCACACACGCGTGTGGCCGCACGCCCGCCGGCCAACGCGCCCACACGCGCAGGCCCGGCAGGCGCCGCACCCACACGTCCTCCCATTCACGCGCACGGTCAGCTGCCCGGCACACTCCCATTCACGCGCACGGCCAGCTGCCCCCGGCACAGCCATACACCCTCGCGTCCATACGCCCACCCACTGGCGCATGGGCAGACGCCCCGCCCGGCAGTACACCCGCACGTCCGCCCACCCACGCGCACGGTCAGCCGCCCCCGGCACAGCCATGCACCCTCGCTTCCATACGCCCACCCGCCGGCGCACAGGCAGACGCCCCGCATCGCAAGACACCCGCACGTCCGCGCCCACCCGCCGACGCCCCCGCACAGGCAGACGCCCCGCATCGCAAGGCACCCGCACGTCCGCGGGGCCGTTCGTGCGCCCGTCAGTGCGCCATCGCGTCGGTGAGCAGCCAGTCCAGGACGGCCGGCAGGGCGCGGAGCGCGGCGAAGTGGGCCGAGGTGGGTTCCAGGACGGCAGTGGCACGCGGGATGCGGTCGGCGAGCCAGGAGCCGTGCGCGGCCGGGGCGAAGACGTCGTCCTTGCCGTGCCACAACAGCACCGGCACCTTGATGCGCGCCGGGTCGAAGCCCCAGGACGCGGTGAGGGCGAGGGCGTCGTCGATCCAGCCGTACGGTGAAGTGCGCAGCGCCTCGCGGTAGTTGCGCAGCAGCATCGAGCGGATGGTGTTGTCCGAGACGATCAGCCGGTCGTCGGCGGTGAGGTCCTCGCGCAGTTCCTCCAGCAGGCGCGCGGGATCGCTGCGGATGGCGGCGGAGCGCGGGATGATGCCGGCGGCGAAACGCTCGGGGTCGGTGGCGGCCGTACTCAGGGCGGCGACGTTGGACGGCGCCATGCCCGCGTACCAGTCCAGTCCCTCGGCGTCGCGCGGCGCCAAGCCCACCAGCGCCGCCGCCCTGGTGACCCGGTCGGGCAGCAGCGCGGCGCAGGCCAGGGCGTGCGGGGCGCCGGCGGACCGGCCGGCCACCGCGAACCGGTCCAGTTCAAGGGCGTCGGCGACGTCGGCGACGTCCTGGGCCACGTCCGCGACCCGCCGGCGCGGCATACGGTCCGAACCGCCGTATCCCGGCCGGTCGTAGCTGATGAGACGCGCGCCGCGCTGGTGGAGGAACATCGAGCGGGGTTTGGGCCCCACCCGGCTGCCCGGCATGCCGTGCAGGAGGAACACGGGGCGTCCGTGCGGATCCCCCGAGACCTCCACCCGTAACCGTCGTCCGTCCGCCGTACGCACTTGGTCGGGCACAGCCGCGCTCCCCCCACCCGAGGCCTTGACCGGGCCACGCTGCCCGAACCCTGCCCAGGCGGGCGTACGGCGAAACGAACACGCAGGTCAAGCGGGGCCAAGGGCCGCGGATAACGGTGCACTTCAGCCGGATCTCGTCGAGCAGGTCGGAGACGAAGGCGTGGCATGTCCCCCGCCGGGATGATGCCGTTTGCCGGTGGCGTGGGGGGCGAACCGGAGCCTCCTCGGCAGCCCGGGACGGATCCGGCACCCCCGCCTCCGCGTACCGCATCGCCGCTACTCGACACCGACCAGTTCGCGCACGCCGCCGCGGACACTGCCCTCCGAGCGGAAGCGGGACAGCCTGCGCGGCGGGACGATGCTGGGCAGCAGCAGATCCCACATGAGGGTGGTCTCCTCACTCAAGTCCGCGCGACCGGTGAGCACTTGGGAACTGAGCTGGAGTCCGGTCCAGGAACCGACGATGAGCCGGGCCACCCGGCCGGGGTCGACGTCCGCCTTGACGTCCCCGCGCTCCTTCGCGTGGACCAGACAGCCCCGGAAGAGCTCGATCCACCGGGTGTACGGCTCGCTGACGATGCCCGTCTTGGAGCTCTGGTCGATGACCAACCGGATACCGGCCCGCACGCGGACGTCGTCCACGAGCTGCCGCGCCATGGTGTGCAGCGTGTCGATGACGGTCTGCACCCCGGGTTTCTCGTCGCCCGCCGTCGGATCCAGGACGGAGAACTGTTCGTCGATGAGGGCCTGGGCAAGGTCCTCCTTCGACGCGAAGTGGAAGTAGAGGGCACCCTTCGTCACCCCCGCCTCTTTGACGATGTCACCGAGTGTCGTCCCGTGATACCCCTCCGCGTCGAAGGCCCGTGCCGCCCCGTCGAGAATGGCCGCCCGAGTGACCTCTGCGCGTTCCTGTCTGGCCATGCCACCAACCCCTTCACCGTGAACCGGTACCAGTTTGCCTTCTCCCCTCACAGAAAACCAACCGCCTGGTATTGTTTCGGCGCGGCGCTCAATCGGGCCTCCAGTACGTCCAGTTCGACGTTGTTCTGCTCAAACACTTCCCCCCAGGAGTCACTCATGCGCGTTTCCCCCTTCCTTGACCAGACGGATTCCGTGTCGTTCGACGAGCCCGGACCGCCGGTGCTGCCCGCGGGCGCCGACCGGGCGACCACGCCGAGGGCACCCCGGGCGCGTGTCCGGACGGCATCGGGGCGCACGGGGTGCGGTGCGGCCTCACACGTACGTGTTCCGCTCGACGTCCGGTGACGCCGCGTGGCCCCGAGACCCGATCCCGATGTGGCGACGAAAGAAGCCTGTCCTGGGTGGTGAACTCCTACCTCATCGCCTTCGCCGGACTGCTGCTGCCGTCCGGCCGGCTCGGTGACCTGCTCGGCACGACGAAGGTCTTTCTCGCCGGTCTGTGACGTTCTTCGTGCCGCGGGACACCGAGCAGCCGGGGGCGGCCACGGTGGAATCGGTCGAGGTGACGCCCGAGGCGGCGCCCACGTCCGGACACATCTGACGGACCAGCGACCCAAAAAGACGCGATCGAGGGGTGGCACACATGGCGGACAGGATCCGAGTGGGAGTGGTCGGCGCACATGCCGAACGGGGGTGGGGCCGCCATATCCATCTCCCGGCGCTCCAGGCGCTCGACGACGTGGAGATCACGGCGGTCGCCGGTACGAGCGGGGAAGGAGCCCGGGCGGCCGCGGCGGTGTGGGGCGCGGAGAAGGCGTACGCCGACGCGCGGGCCCTGATGGCCGACCCGGACGTCGACCTGGTCACGATCGCCGTTCAACTGCCCTCCCGGGACGGTCTGATGGAGGCGGCGATCGCCGCCGGCAAGCATGTCTACAGCGAGTGGCCGCTGGCTCCGGACGCCGCGACCGCCGAGCACTTCGAGGTGGCCGCGCGGGCGGCCGGCGTACGGCACGCGGTGGGGCTGCAGAGCCGGCACCATCCCGAAGTACGGCTGCTGCGGGACCTGCTGGCGCAGGGGCTGATCGGCGAGGTGCTGTCGGTGACCCTGCTGTACTCGCTGTCCACGGCCGAGGTGTGGTCGACGCGGTACGCGGCGCTGTTCGACGAGACGAAGGGCGTCAACCACGTCGCCGTGGTGGGCGGGCACTCCCTGGACATGTTCCAGTACGCCGTCGGGAACCTCACCGAGGTGTCGGCGACCCTGGCGACCCGTATCGACCGCGTCACCATGGAGGAGAGCGGCGAGCGCATCGAGGTCACCTCGCCGGACCAGATCGCGCTGCACGGCGTGCTGGAGTCGGGCGCGACGGCCTCGGCCCACTTCATGACGGGCGGGCCCAGGGGCGACGGCTTCCGCGTCGAGGTGCACGGCCGGGCGGGCAGGCTGGTCCTGGTCTCGTCCGACGACTCCCTGGTGGGCCCCCGCTTCACCCTGACCCACGGGACGGCGAACGGCACGCCCGCACAGCAGGTGCCGCTGCCGGACACCTACCGGCCGCTCCTGGGCACCCCGTCCCCGGTGAACAACGTGGCCCAGGTCTACACGGACCTGGTCCGGGCGATCCGCACGGGCGGCGACTTCGCCCCGGACTTCTCGACGGCGGTCCGTACCCACCGCCTGCTGGACGCGATCAGGACCTCGGCGCGGACGGGCAGCCGAGTCCCCCTGCTCTGACCGGCACGGCAAAAGGGGGCCGTCTCCAGGCGCACCTGGCGCTGGTGCAGGTCGGTGGCGACTGGCTCGCAGAAGGGGTCCTGGAGGCCCTGGTGCACGGGGCAGCCCGGCGGCACGGCTGCTCGACGGGACGGGGTGCCGGCGTGGTCGTCGGCGACCGTCAGGTGCGGGTCGCCTTTCAGTGGCGGGGAGTTGATGGGGCGTCAGTTGCCGATGGCGGACCGCAGGGTCGCCGGGCGCCGCCGGGATCCCCGAGGCCCCGCTGACCCGCGCGGGTCAGAGGGCGAACCAGCAGCGGACGGTGGTGCCTTCGGGCCCGGTGTGCACGCGGACCAGGTCGGCGACGAGGTTGACCATGAGCAGGCCCCGGCCGCCCAGCCGGTCCCGGGAGGGCGGCCGGCGCCCTGCCAGCAGGTCGGTGAGGTGTCCCCGGTCGCGGACCTCGCACACCACGTGCCCGGCCTCCGCCCAGACCCGCAGCAGACCCGAACCGCCGCCGTGCACCACGCTGTTGGTGGTCAGTTCGGCAACGGCGAGCGCCAGGTCGTCGAGCCGGGGCCGTACGAGCCCGAACCGCTCGGCCGCGTCGGTCACCAGGTGCCGGATCTCGCCGAGCACGTCGGAGACGAAGGCGTGGGCGGCCACGTCCGGGGCCGGGGGCAGCGGGGCGTTGTAGCGGGCGTGCACGGCCTCGAAGTCGTACCGTCCGCTCTCCTCCTCCCGCCCCGAGCCGGCGTCGACGACGACGGGGTGGGTGGCGTGGGCGTCGGCGACGACCTGCGGGTCGAGGCGCCGGGTGTCGTAAGGGCACAGGATGGTGACCTCGCGGCCCTGGAAGGCGGCGTTGATCAGCGCCTCGTGCTGGACGCAGGCGGGGTACTCGGTGGCCGAGCGGCCGGCCCAGATCGGTTCGCCGACGATCCAAACCCGGGTGCCGGGCGGCTGGGCGTCGGCGAAGGCGCGCAGCACCCCCGGGATGATCCGGCCGGGGTTGCGCCCGGCCTCCCGCATGTCGAGGAACCGTATGTCCTTCTCGGCGCCGATCTCCTTCTCCAGCAACCGCAGGTTCTCGGTGGGCACGGCCACGGCCACCGGTTCCCCGGCGGCGAGCGCCTTGTGCACGAAGGGCACCACCGCGGCCAGGTACTCCCGCTCGTCGCGGTAGAAGAGCGCGGGATGCACGAACGGATCCGCGGCTTCGGCCACGGCGTTCACCGCGGTGTCACCGAGTTCCCGCGCACCGAAAAGCCGCCGCGTCGTGACGCCTCGTACCGGCTCCTCACATCGACTCCCCACTGCTGACCCCATCCTGCCCCTTCCGATACGTCTCCCCTCCCGAAACGTCTCCTGTCAAGACCTGCACGAGACCGCGTTTACCCCCGGAGTGCGCCCGTCACTCCCCGCCGGGCCGGGTGTACTCCCCGACGGGCCGGGCAGGCGCATCCCAGCACCGGCGGATTCCGCACGGCCACATCCGTGCTCGGAGCCGGAGTCCGGCGGCGATCGGTGACTCAACGTCGTGACGACTGTGGGGAGCAGCGAGGCGGACATGAGCTCAGCGACACACACTTCACTCACAGGGCGGCTGAACACCCTGATCATCGACAGCGGCGTGGAGGGGGGCGGCGCCGTGCTCGTCCCCCACGGCGATCTGGTCCACGGCTGTGCGGACACCCTGGCCAGGACCCTGGCGCGACTGCCGGACGACACCGACCGGGTCGACCTGGACATGAGTGAGGTGTCCTTCATGGACACGACGGGACTGCAGTTCCTGGAAGTCCTCGACACCTACGCCCGCCGCCGTCGCGTGCGGGTGACGGCGACCGGCTGGAACGACCAGCCGCGCCGCGTCCTTCAGCTGGCCGGCCTGGATCCCGACGATCCGCTGCACGGCCCCGGGACGCGCCGGGAGTCCGTGCCCTCCGTCGTGGTCCTGGAGCGCGCCGAGCAGTTGGACCGGCTGCGCACGGAGGTGGAGCAGCTGAGGCAGGCGATCGCCACCCGCCCGGTCATCGACCAGGCGCGCGGGATCCTGATGGCCACCCACGCCTGCTCCTCGGACGAGGCGTGGAACGTCCTGCGGGAGGCCTCCCAGCTCTCCAACACCAAGCTGCGCAAGGTCGCCGCGGAGGTGACGGCCGGTGCCGAAGGCGGTGGCCCGCCGCCGTCGCCCGAACTGCGCCGGGCGCTGCGGACGGCGATCGACCGCTGTCTGAACTGACCACCGGCGGGGGGCCGGGCCGGCCATGACCCGAAGAGGCCGGCGGCCGGCTGGCGGCTGGCGGTTGCCGGCTGGCGAGCAGCGGTACCGACGCTCGTGCGGACCGGCGTCAGTACGGCAGCAGCCGTCCCGAAGGGGTCCTGCGGTCGATCTCGGGCTGCCGGGTGTCACGGGAGGACGAGGGCCGACGGCTGACGCGAACACGGATCTGGCGGTTCATGGCGCCCTCCCAGGGCCTCAATTGCTGTTCCCCGACACGAACCAGCCTCGTCCCCGAGACCCGCCCGCACATCGTGCCCACGGAGGCACCTGCCCTGCCTCCCCGGGACGACCGAACCGCCTCCCGCTACTCCCGGGGGAGGACAACTACCCCTGAGAACGCCCGATCAAGCCTTGTCGGCAGGACGCGCGGGAACACCCGGCCGCGCACGAGGCGCACACTGGAGGGACGCGGCAGCCGGAAGCCGGTTCTCCGCACCCGCCAGGACCGTTGGCGGGGTCTCAGGCGGCGGGCGGTGGCCTGCCGCCGACGCCGTCACGGACGCGTCGTTCGCCTCGTTCGCCAGGAGGGGCCATGCGCACAGGCACAGCTCCGGACGCGCCCGCGCCCCGAGCCGCACGCCGACCCGGTGCCCCGCGGTGGTCCGGTGTCCGGCGGTGCCTCGCCGCCGTACGCGCCGTACGGCTGCTCGCGGCCGTGGCACCTCTCCTGCGCCCCCTCGTGCGCCCCCACCGGCGCCCGGCCCCGGCCGGTCCGTCGCGGCCGGACCAGTTGCGGGCGCTCGTCGCGGTCCTGGACGAGGCGGTGGCGGCGCAGACGCCGGCCGACGAGGCGGTGGCCGCGTGCGGCGAGCCCGGCCCGCTCTCCCGCGGGACGGCACGCGACTGCGGGCTGCAGAGCATCACCCTGCACCGGCTGCGCACCCGGCTCCAGGACCTGCGGACCACCGACCCGGACCTGATGGCGGCACAGGCCCGCGCCGCCCGGCTGCTCGCCTACGACCTGTGGATGCTGCGCGCCTCGATGAACCTGGCCTTCACCGCCCGCCCCGTCGACCGCACCGAGGCGGCCCGGCTGCGCCTCAACGGCCTGGGCCGACCCGCGGACGACCTGCGCCGGCTGCGCGACACCCTGCGCACGGAGCTCCCCTGACGGTAGGGCGCCCATGGCCGACGTCGGCCTGCCTTTCGGCACTACCCTGTCGTTTTCGGCAATAACCGGTCAAGAGTTCCCAAAGAATGCTTGTGAGCTTGTGCGACGGCATCGATCATGGCCGAATTCCGCCTGTACCGCCGCTCATCCGCAGGAGTTCCCGGTGACCGCTGGCCCCATCACCTCAGAGCCGGCCGACGCGCCGCCGGCAGCCCGGTCGGAACGCCAGAAGCTGCGCAAGCACTTCGGCCGCTTCGACATCCTGTTCTTCCTGCTGTGCACGATCGTCGGCGTGGACACCATCGGCACGGTGGCCTCCTCCGGCGCCGAGGCGTTCACCTGGCTCATCGTGCTGGCCGTCGTGTTCTTCGTCCCCTCGGCCCTGCTGACCGCCGAACTCGGTGCCGCGTTCCCCGACGAGGGTGGCCCCTACATCTGGACCAGCCGGGCCTTCGGCCGCCTGGCCGGCGCCGTCAACAACTTCCTCTACTGGATCACCAATCCGGTCTGGCTCGGCGGCACCCTCTCCGTCTCCGCCGTCACCGCGTACACGACCTTCTTCAACGACGGCAAGGACCTGAGCACCCCCGCCTTCTACCTCTTCACCCTCGCCTTCGTCTGGGTCGGCGTCCTCGCCGCGATCCTCTCCTTCGACGTCGGCAAGTGGATCCCCACCCTCGGCGCGTGGAGCCGCTTCCTCCTCCTCGGCCTGTTCACCGTCACCGGCGTGATCTACGCCGCCCGGCACGGCCTGCACGGCTTCGGACTCGGCGACTTCTCCCCCACCTACGCGGGCTTCGTCGGCCTGGTGCCCGTCCTGATGTTCAACTACGTCGGCTTCGAACTGCCCAGCACCGCGGGCGACGAGATGACCGACGCCCAGAAGGACGTGCCGTACGCCGTCTTCCGCAGTGCCGGCCTCGCCGTACTGCTCTACGCCCTGCCGATCCTCGGCATCCTGCTCGTCCTGCCCGTCAAGGCCATCACCGGCCTCGGCGGCTTCCTCGACGCGATCCGCCAGGTCTTCACGGTCTACGGCGGCCATGTCGCCGGCGACGGCACCGCCACCCTCAGCGGGGCCGGGAGCGTGCTCGGGGACCTGGCCGCGATCCTGTTCATCCTCACCGTGCTGTCGTCCGGCGTCACGTGGGTGATGGGCTCCGACCGCGCTCTCGCCGTCTCCGGATACGACGGCGCGGCCCCCCGCTTCCTCGGCGTCATCTCCAGCCGCTTCGGCACCCCGGTCCGCGTCAACGTCCTCAGCGGCCTGGTCTCCACGGCCGTCCTGATCCTGGCCCACCAACTCACCGGCGGCAGCGCGGCGAAGCTCTTCGGCGCGGTCCTCGGCCTGGCCGTCTCCACCACCCTGGTCAGCTACCTGGGCATCTTCCCCGCCCTCGCGGTACTGCGCCGCAAGGCCCCGGACGTGCCCCGCCCGTACAAGGCACCCGCGCCCCTCGCCATCAGCGTGGTCCTCACCGCGCTCGTCCTCTTCGCGAGCGTCCAGTTGGTCGCCCCGGGCCTCGGCGACCACTGGTTCAGCCAGGACTACGCGCCGGACGGCTGGCATCACGACGAGCGGGTGAAGTACCTCCTGACCGAGGCCCTCCCCCTCCTCGGCTTCATGCTCCTCGGCGTGCTGTTCTGGGCCCTGGGCGCGCCGACCCGCAGGGCGGCGGCCGACGTGGCGGAGTGAACCCGGCGGGTCTCCTACGACCGGGAGCCGGGATCCAGCCGCTGGGCCAGGTCATGGGCGGTGGCGCTGGTGAGGTCTCCGCCGAACGGCCCAACGATCTCGACACGGCCGCCGGTGATCGAGGTGTTCACGTAGGGGAGGCCCCAGAGCTTGCCGTCGATGACGATGGCCACCGCGTTGCGCGGGTACGGATTTGGTGCCAGGGAGCCGGTGAGTGCGGCGAACCGCTCCCGGTCGGTGGAGTCGAAGCTCACCGTGACCTGCCAGATGCCCTTGCTCTTCCCGGCCTTGGCGGAGGTGACCCGCACGTCGGTCATGCCCGCGGCCCGGTCGGCCCGGACGCACGACTCCGGGTGGGTCGCGCTCGCGGGCACGGTGTAGCCACCGCTGCCGCGGGCGCACGCCTGCTGGTCGGCGGACGTGACCGGCAGGAGGGAGATCAGGGCCGCCTTCCCGGTACCGTTGCCCGCCCCCGGCTGAACCACGTGCGCACGCGGGGTCGCTCCGTCCGCGACGGCCACCCAGGTGGTGGCGACCGCGACGGCCGCGACGACGCCGACCCCGGCGCGGGTCAGCCGCTGCCGCCGCCGGGCGGTCCGCAACGCGCCGTCGGCCAGCCCGACCAGATGGGCACCGGCCTCGCCGTCGCTCTCCCGGACATGGGCGTGCAGGGCGTCGTGCAGCGGGTGTTCGATCGAGTCGTTCATGCGACGGCGCCCTTTCCGGAGGCAGTGGAGGAGGCGGCCGACGACCCCGCCCCGGCCAGGGTGGTGCGGAGAGAGGCGAGGGCCTTGTGGGTCTGGCTGCGGACCGTGCCCTGGGCGACGCCCAGGATCGCGGCGATCTCGCTGTCCGGCCGGTCCTCGAAGTAGCGCAGCACGATCACCGCGCGCTGGCGCTTGGGCAGCCGCCGCAGCGCGGTCATGATGTCCTGACGCTGGACCACGGTGTCGGCCCAGTCGCCGGCCTGCGCGGACGGCCGGTCCGGGAGCCTGTCGGTGACCGTCTCACGCCCCCAGCTGAGCAGCCTGAAGCGGTCCACCTGGGCGTGGTAGAGCGCCCGTCGCACATAGATCTCCGGCTGCTCCCGGTCGCGCAGCTTCGACCAGCGCCGAGCGGTGGCGGCGAGCGCGGTCTGGAGCAGGTCCCGGCCCTGCTCCCAGTCCCCGGTCAGCAGATAGGCCGTGTGCAGCAGCGATCTCGACCGCGCCGCCACGAACTCGCGGAACTGGCGTTCCTCGTCGGCGTTCAATGTGTGCCCTCCCTCGTTCCCCTGTAGAGACGGGTGCTGAAGGACGTTCGACTGCCCTGCCGGCCGGATTTTCTCGGGCCATGGGGTCAGGGTCGGCGCCCGCGCTCGCGCCGCTGCGCGCGGAGGTGTCACCAGGGCTGATACGGGAACGCGGAAAAGTGCCTTCTCCGGGTACACCGAGGCACGAAGGGACCCAAGGATGATCCAGAGTGCGGATATCCGTGAGTGGCGCACTCACGACGTCGTCGACGCGGACGGCCACAAGATCGGCACCTTGGAGGCCGTCTACGTGGACACCAGGACCGACGAGCCCGCCATGGGTACGGTCCAGGTCGGGCTGCCCACCCGCCGTCAGCTGGTCTTCGTCCCGTTGCACGACGCGGTCGTGGGGCCGGGCTACGTCAAGGTCGGCTACGACCGGTCGCTGGTGAGGAAGGGTCCGGCGATCGGCACGGACGATGTGCTGCCCGCCGAGGACGAGGCCGCGGTGTTCGCGCACTACGGCCTGCCGTACCAGCCCGGCGCGAACGGCGAGCGGCAGCTCGCCCGCCGCTGACCGGCCCTGTCGAGGAGGTGCTTTCACGTCATGACGCTCTTCCTGCTCCTCGTCCTCGCGGCGATCGTGCTCGGCATCATCGGCGTCGCCGTCAAGGGTCTGCTCTATCTGCTGATCATCGGCATCGCGGTGTTCCTCGTGGCCCTGGTCTACCTCGGCATGCGCATCGGCCGCTCGGGCCGGCACCGGCGCCCGGTGCGCTGAATCGTGCGAGCGCACCGACGTAGGCGAGGGCGACGCGTCGGGGAGTTGCGCACCGGCGCACGATGAGGCTCCAGGATGCCGCCGGTGAGCACCCGGGGCCCGGCAGGTCCACCCCTGCGCCCCGGCCGTAGACCCGCCGGACCCGGCGAGGGCGGTCAGGCGATCCCGGTGCCCTGCAGCAGCAGCGTCACGTCCACCACCGCCACGCAGACCGCTGCCGCGAACGCCGACCGCTCCCAGCGGCGCCCCAGCACCGCCCCGGCCACCGCGACCAGGACGGCAAGCGCGAGCGCCGCCACGCCCCGGCTGCCAGGCGGTCCGGCAGGACCCAGGACCAGAACCGCGGACGCCGCCACCAGCGGCACCGGCAGCAGCAGCCGCACGCCGTCCGGTCCCAGCCGGTGCGGCCATCCCCGTACACCCGTCGCCAGATCCCCTCGGATGTCCGGCAGTACGTCACCCAGATGAGCTCCGACCCCGAGGAGCGCCCCGGCGGTGACGACCCACCAGGCCGGCCACGGTTGCCCCGGCAACCCCAGCGCCACGAACGCGGGGAGCGCGGCGAAGCCCACCGCGTACGGCGCCCAGGACCATGCCGTCGCCTTGAGCCGCAGGTCGTACGCCCACGCCGCGGCCACCCCGGTCAGGTGAACGGCGCCCGCACCCAGGCCGCACGCGAACGACAGCGGCACGCACAGCGCCAGCGCGGCATAGGCGGCCACCCACACCTCCGTCGCACCGACCGTGCCGACGACGACGGGTTTGCCCCGGCGACCGGCCGCGGTGTCCCGGGCGGCGTCGAACGCGTCGTTGCACCAGCCGACGGACAACTGCCCGGTCAGCACGGCGGCGGCGGTCAGGGCACTGCGCGCGGCGCCCTGGCCCGCGGTCACGGCCAGCGCGGCCGTCAGCGCGGTGACCGCCACGACCGGCCCGGGATGGCACGCCCCGGCCAGCCCTCTCGCCCGACCGGCCCACCTCGCGGCCGGGACGCCGGCCGTCGACTGCTCGGGAGTCCCCACCCGGCCGATCGTAGGCGTCCGGACCCCGCCCGGCGGGTACACACGCCCCGGAGGGAACGGCCGTACGGGCGACCCATGGTGGCGATGTCCCCGGTCCGGGGGAAGATGTGGGAACAGCCCACCCAGTCGGTCACCGGACGGGAACCACATGACGCGGATCGCCGCCGTTCACGGCGCCCTCGCACCGCACCGTCACACCCAGCACGAGATCACGGACATGGTGGCCCGCACCTGCCTGCCGGAGGGGACCGACCGGCGGGTCCTGGACCGGCTGCACCACAGGGCGAAGGTCGGCTCGCGCCACATGACTCTGCCGCTCGAACGGTACGGGGAACTCGACGGGTTCGGCGCCTCCAACGACGTCTTCATCACCGCCGCCACCGACCTGGGCGCCAAGACCGTCCGGGACGCCCTGCACACGGCCGGTCTGTCCGCGGCCGACGTGGACCTGCTGGTCTTCACCTCCGTCACCGGCATCGCGACCCCCTCGATCGACGCGCGGCTGGTCGGCCGCCTCGGGCTGCGGCCGGACGTCAGACGGGTGCCCCTGTTCGGTCTGGGCTGTGCCGGTGGCGCCGCCGGTCTGTCCCGACTGCACGACTACCTGCTGGGCCGGCCCGACCACGTGGCGGTGCTGCTGTCGGTCGAACTGTGTTCACTGACCTTCCAGCGCAACGACGCCTCCATGGCCAACCTGGTCGCCACCGGACTGTTCGGGGACGGCGCCGCCGCGGTCGTCGCGTGCGGCGCGGGCCGCAGGGAGCACCCGGAACACCCGGACGGGACCTCGGGCCCGACGATCGTGGACACCCGCAGCCACCTGTATCCGGACACCGGGCGCGTCATGGGCTGGGACATCGAGGACTCCGGCTTCCGGGTCGTCCTCGACCCGCGGGTCCCCGATGTGGTGCGCCGTCACCTCGCGGACGACGTCGAGGGGTTCCTCGGCGACCACGGGCTGAAACCGAAGGACGTGACCGCCTGGGTGTGCCACCCGGGCGGCCCCAAGGTCCTTGAGGCCGTCACCGAGGCCCTCGACCTGCCCGAGGGGGCGCTCGACGTGACCTGGCGTCACCTGGCCGACGTGGGCAACCTGTCCTCGTCGTCGGTGCTCCACGTACTGCGCGACACCCTGGCCGAACGCCGTCCGCCGCCCGGGACGCCCGGTGTGCTGCTGGCCATGGGTCCCGGCTTCGCCTGCGAACTCGTCCTGCTGCGCTGGTAGTTCGGACACAAGGACACACGACACATGATCTGGTACCTACTGCTGGTGGCCGCCGTAGCGGGCGAGCGCGTCGCCGAACTCGTCGTCGCCCGCCGCAACGAACGGTGGAGCACCGCCCGCGGCGCGACCGTGAGCGGGCAGGGCCACTACCCGGCGATGGTCGCCCTCCACACCGGCCTGCTGGTCGCCTGCCCGGCCGAGGTGTGGCTCGCCGGCCGGCCCTTCCTGCCCGCCCTGGCCTGGCCGATGCTGGCCGTGCTGGCGGCCGCCCAGGCGCTGCGGTGGTGGTGCATCCACACCCTGGGGCCCCGTTGGAACACCCGGGTGATCGTCGTCCCCGGCCTGCCGCTGGTGACGAACGGCCCCTACCGGTGGCGGTGGCTGCGGCATCCGAACTACGTGGCCGTGGTCGCGGAGGGGCTGGCCCTGCCACTGGTCCACACCGCCTGGATCACCGCGGCGGTGTTCACGGTGCTCGACGCCGCCCTGCTCACCGTCCGCATCCGCTGCGAGAACCGGGCACTCGCCGCGGCGGCCACGCCGACCATGTCGGCTCCGGCGTGATCGACGTACTGGTGGCCGGCGGCGGACCGGCGGGCCTTGCCGCCGCCATCCACGCCGCGCTCGCCGGCCTGGAGGCCGTCGTCGTCGAACCCCGCGCCTCGCCCGTGGACAAGGCCTGCGGAGAAGGCCTCATGCCCAGTGGTGTCACCGCGCTGCGGGCCCTGGGCGTCGAGGGCGTCACCGGCCGCGAACTGCGCGGCATCCGCTACCTGGACGGCACCACCCACGCCGAGGCGTCCTTCCGTGGCGGTGGTGGGCTCGGAGTCCGCCGTACGACGCTGCACTCCGCACTGCACGAGCGCGCCCTCGGCCTCGGCGTGCGCGTGCTGTCGGGCAAGGTCGGCGAGGTCCGCCAGAACGGGGACACGGTCACCGCCGCCGGCACCACGGCCCGTTGGCTGATCGCCGCCGACGGCCTGCACTCCCCGGTGCGCCGCGGCCTGGGGCTGGAGCTGCCGGCCCGCCCCCACGGCCGCTACGGACTGCGCCGGCACTACCGCGTCGAACCGTGGACGGACTTCGTGGAGGTCCACTGGTCCCGGCACGGCGAGGCCTATGTGACACCGGTAGGCGACGAGCTGGTGGGCGTCGCGATCCTCAGCCGCGTCCGTCGCGGGTACGACGACCACCTGGCCGCCTTCCCGGCCCTCGCCGCATCTCTGCGCGGCCCGGTGACGACGGCGGTACGCGGCGCCGGACCACTGCGGCAGCGGGTGCGGCGCAGAGTCGCCGGCCGGGTCCTGCTCGTCGGCGACGCCGCGGGCTACGTGGACGCCCTCACCGGCGAGGGCATCGCGCTCGCGCTGGCCACGGCCGGAGCCGCCGTCCGCTGCCTGGCCACCGGGCGAGCGGACGCGTACGAGCGCGCCTGGGCCCGGCTGACCCGCCGCCACCGGCTGTTGACCGGGGCCCTCCTGGCCGCCGCCGGCCGACCGGGCACCGCCCGCCTCATCGTCCCCGCGTCGTCCCGGCTCCCCCCGCTGTTCTCGGCCGCCGTGCACGCGCTTCAATAGCGACGGCATGAGCGAGTGGCAGGTCCGCGGCGGGACGGTGCTGATCCGGGCCGCGAGCCAGGAGTATCGGTTCCTCGACGCATAGGGGCGGGTGTGCTCAGTGGTCGTACACCCGCACCCCCGTAAATTCTTCGCACGACCCGAGGAGATCCCCGATGCCCGACCGCCGCAAGGTTCTGTTCGTGACCGACCTCGCGTACCAGGCCCGGGGGCGGCGCTACTGCGACGAGGACATCTTCCTGACCTCCCGGCTGCGGAACGCCTTCGACATCGCCCTGTGCCACCCGCTGGACGCCGCCTCACTGATGGACGCCTTCGACGGGGTGGTGGTCCGTAACAGCGGACCTGTACTGCACTACGAGAAGGAGTACGACGCGTTCCGGGAGCAGGCCACGGCCCGCGGCACCCGGATCTACAACCCGCTGTCCGGCCGGGGCGACATGGCCGGCAAGCAGTACCTGCTGGACCTGACCGTCGCCGGATACCCGGTCATCCCCACCGTCGACCGGCCCGAGGACCTGCATCTGCTGCCCGAGGTCGGCCGGTACGCGGTCAAGCCGAAGGCAGGCGCGGACTCCATCGGCCTGACCTTCCTGCCCCGGGAGCAACTGGACGACCTCACGTACGGCGACGTCCTCGTCCAACCGCGCGTCGACTTCCGTTACGAGGTGTCCTTCTACTTCGTCGACGACGCCTTCCAGTACGCCCTCCACGCCCCCGACCCCGCGCGGCGCTGGGTCCTCGAACCCTACGAGCCCGTCGACGCCGACCTCGCCTTCGCCCGGCGCTTCATCGACTGGAACACCCTCGAGCACGGCATCCAGCGCGTGGACGCCTGCCGCACCCAGGACGGCGAACTGCTTCTCGTCGAGCTGGAGGACCTCAACCCGTACCTGTCCCTGGACCTGGTCCCCGAACGGACCCGCGACTCCTTCGTGGAGAGCATGACGTCGTCCCTCCACCGGTTCCTGGACACGCTGCCCCGCCCCTGAGGCGGCAGCGGCAGGCACCCTGACGCCGGCAGCGCACACGAACCCACTGGAGGGCCGCGTTGCGGCTCAGCCGCGTGGCCCCGAGCCGTGCAGGAGGGTGTCGATGACGAGCGTGACCAGTGCGTCCGGGTCCTGTGCGGCAGGGTCCTGCTCCGCGCCGGGCCTGTTGATGGCTTCGCTCAGCACGACGCCTGGATCACCCGTGCCGACCACCACCCGGTGGCCGAGGCCCTCACCCGCAGCTGCCGCTCGGCCGGTTTCGAGCCGCAGATCGCCTATGAGGCCCACGACTACCAGGAGGCCCAGGCCATGGTCGCCGCCGGCATCGGCGTCGCCCCCGCCCCCACCCTGGCACTGGAGGGCATCCGAGGAGGGGTCGGCGTCCTGCCGCTCCTGCCCCCCGCCCCCGGTGCACCGCATCCTCCTGGTACGCATGAGCGACCACGCCCTGACCCCGGCCGCCGAAGCCTTCGCGGACTTCCTGCGCGACAGCGCGGCGGCCGCGGGGCGATGAAGCGCCGCGTTCACCTGGGATCGAAGTCGGCCTCGCCCCTGCCATCCAGGCCGTCCTCGACCCCGAGCAGCGCCACGCACCCGGCCCTGCCGTTCGCCGTGCTCTCCGGTGGGCGGCCCGCTTACCGCGACACCTCATCGCGGCGTCCCTGAAAGCGCGATGCGCCATCCAGACGGTCGTTGCCGCACTCCTGCTGACCAGCCTCGGCCACGCGAGGAGCAGACGGCGGTGCCGCCCGTCGCCTACCGCCGTCGGAGCCGATCCGGCAGGCCCGGCGCCGAGTTCTATCGGCTCTCCTCGACCGCCTCGCGGAGGTGTCGGACAGCCTCGTTCACCATGCTGTCGGCGAGGTTGCCGTAGCCAAGGACCAGTCCGTGATCGGCGCGGTCGTCGGTGGCGTGATAGGCGGCGAGGTCGGCGACGCGCAGCGACCGGGCGGCCGCGGCTGTGACCACGGCCGAGGTGTCCACGGTGGTCGACAGGCGAAGGATGAGATGGAGACCGGCCGCGATGCCGGAGATCGAGGCACCGGGGAGCTGAGCGGTGAGGGCCCGGACGAGTGTGTCGCGCCGGTTGCGGTACCGGTGCCGACAGGCTCGAAGATGGCGATCGTAGGCGCCTGATTCCAGCAGCGAGGCGAAGGCGAGTTGGTCGGTGGTCGACGGCTGGGTGGCCACCTGGTCGATCTGGCGCAGCTGGTCGGTCCAGCGCGGGGGTGCCACCATCCAGCCGATGCCGAGTGCTGGGGACAGGGTCTTGCTGAGCGACTTGAACAGGACGACTCGAGACGGGTCCATGCCCTGAACGGCAGCAACCGGGCGACGGTCGTAGCGGAACTCCGCGTCGTAGTCGTCCTCCAGGACGACACCGTCCACTCGGCGGGCCCAGTCGAGCAGGGCCGCACGCCGCTCGGGGACGAGCACGGCTCCGAGGGGGAACTGGTGCGCCGGAGCCGTAAGCACGGCGCGCAGGCCCGGGCGCCCGGTGAGATCGTCGACGCGCAGTCCGCCGTCGTCCACGCGGACGGGCACCGGCTCCACGCCCGTGGCGCGGATCACCTCGCGCAGCCGAGTCCAGCCCGGTTCCTCACATCCGACGGCGGTGATGCCGTCGGCCAGCAGGGCCTGGCACATGCGCCTCACCCCATCGGTCACGCTCGCACACACCGTCACGTCCCGCGGCGTTGCGATGACGCCTCGGGAGCGGCCCAGGTACTCGGCGAGCAGCCGCCTGAGCCGGAGGTGGCCGCCGGGTGGCGGGTAGCCGAACTCCGTGAAGGCCGCGTTCGTCAGCTGGTCGCGGACGGCGTCGGCCCACCGGCGGCGGGGAAAGGCACGTAGATCCGGCAGGCCCGGTGCCAGGTCGAACCGGGCAGCGGGAGCATGGCGGTCCGCGGGGCGTTCGGCCTCGGTACCCGAGTCGTTCGACCACCGCACCCGGGTGGCGGAACCGCTGCGCGCTTCCAGGTAACCCTCGGCGACGAGCTGGCCGTACGCCTCGGTCACCGCCCACCGGGAGCAGCCGAGGTCGCCGGCGAGTTGTCGGCTGGGCGGCAGGGCGGTGCCGACCTCGATGCGGCCCTCCCGGATCGCCGACCGCAGCGCCCGCTTCACCCGCTCATGCAACGGTCCGTCACCGGGCCGACCCAGGTTGAGCAACAGCTCCCCGGCCAAATTGGTCTGTGATACCTGCACGCTATTGGACGGTAGCAGCGAGCCGTTTCTCAGTAGCTTGGAATGGCCGACACCGGGGACCACCAGTCGGCATCGACAAGCACTCGAGGAGGACGCGGTGGCTCTTGTGAGGCGTTCAACCCCGGCCCACCCCCTGTTCCGTCCCGTGTTCGAGGACTGGTACGCGAAGGCCGGTGCCTTCTCGGCACTGCCGGAAGCGCCCGTCGTGCCGGACGGCTCCCGGCCGGAGCGGGCCGTGAGGTCGCGATGGCCGACCCGATGGGCTCGTCGGGCGTGGGCGCCGTCCCGACCGGGATGGGGTCGCACAGGGTGACGAGCGAGGACATCGACTGACTCTGACTCCAGGAAGGACCTGGAGTCGCCGCGCACCGGACGGCTACGGCCGTGCCGGTGTGCCGCCATGCCGTGAGCGGGCCGTGCTCCCTCGACTTGCCGCCGAGCGCCTCGACGTGGACAGCCAGGGCGTCGACCTCTCCGCACTCCGGCCGCCCCCACTCGATGCGCGAGACGCGGGCCTGAGCTGACCTACGGCGCTCCGCGACTCGGCGAGGCGATGGACACGGGAAGCATCGCGACCATGGCGGGCAACCCGCTCGACAAGGGCCGCCTGATCTGGATGGCCAAGGCCACCGTCCCGCTGACCTTCGTCCACACCTCCGAGCTCGCGGCGTACCTGGCGGCCGCCGTCGACGCCGAGGCAGACAACGGTAAGCGCGTCGACATCGGCTGGGACCGTCCGGTCAGCATGCGCGAGGTGGCCGACCTGATGGGCAACCGAGCCGGAAAGAAGATCAAGGTGCGGGCCGTGCCCTCCGCCGTCACCCGCGCCGCAGGAGCCACCGTCGGCCGCTACGTCGCCGAATCCCGCCGCCAGGAGCAGCTGTTCGGCCCCGTACCCACGGCCGAGGACGCCCTCGCCCGGTACACCGACGAACTGGGCACGGCGCAGCACCGGTGACGGGCCCGCATGCCGGTCCGGCCGACCGGGCGGCGCCCAACCGGTGAGTGGGAGGAACCGCTCCGACCGTCACCGCGCAGCTACCCGGCACCCAGAACCGTCATCCAGCGCCACTGGGTGAACTGCTCCAGGTTGGCGGTGCCGCCGATGCGGGAGCCGTTGCCCGATGCTCCCATCCCGCCGAACGGGGCGTTCGCGGCGTCCTTGGCGGAGACGTCGTTGAGGTGCACCATGCCGGTGCGCAACCGCTCGGCGACGACCGCGGCCCGCGACACCGAACGGGAGTGCACAGCCGCAGTCAGGCCGTATTCCGTGTCGTTGGCGATCTCGACGGCCTCCTCGTCGGTGCGGAACGCCACGACAGGGGCGACAGGCCCGAAGATCTCCTCGGTGAAGGCGGGCATGGTCCGCTCGACGTGGTCCAGAACGGTGGGCGGGTAGAACAGCCCGTCCCGGCGTCCGCCCGTCAGCACCCGCGCCCCGGCGGCCACGCTCTCGTCCACGATGCGTTCGATCCTCACGGCCTGGCGCTCGCTGATCACGGGCCCGAGGGCCACACCCTCCTCGCGGGGGTCGCCGACCCGCAGCGCCTCGGTCTGCCTGATCAGCGCCTCGGTGTACGGCGCCACGAGGTCGGCGTGCACCAGGTGACGTCCGGCGGCGACGCAGGCCTGTCCCTGATAGCCGAAGGAGCTCATCGCACCGGCTGCCGCGGCGGAGTCGATGTCCGCGTCGTCGAGCACGACGATCGAGTTCTTGCCACCCAGTTCCAGGGCCACCCGCTTGAGCCCGTCGCCCGCGGCGCGAGCGACCGCCCGCCCAGCCTCGGTGGAGCCGGTGAACACGACCATGGCGACATGCCGATCAGCCACGACCGCCTCACCGGTGCCGGGGCCTCCGGGCAGGACATGGAGCAGCCCCTCGGGCAGTCCGGCCTCCTCGAACAGCCGCGCCACGACGACACCGCCGGACACCGGTGTGTGGGGATCGGGCTTGAGCAGAACGGCGTTGCCCAGCACCAGCGCGGGCGCCAGGGCCCGCATGGCGAACAACAGAGGGGCGTTCCAGGGGTTGATGACTCCGACCACCCCCAGCGGTACCCGCCATGCGTAACTGGTCTGGCCGGGTGCCGGCGGGCTGAGGATCTCGCCGCGGGGCAGCGACGCGAGTCCGGCGGCCTGCGCCAGCTGGCTGTGTCCGGCCGCGATCTCGTAGTCGCCCTTGGCCGGGACGCCTCCGGACTCCCTGACGATCCACTCACGAATCGCCCCGCGATGGTCGCGCAGTGCCCGATCGGCGCGGAGCAGGACCTCGGCGCGCTCCTGCGGTGCCCTCTCGGCCCAGGCCCGTTGAGCTCGGGCGGCCATGGCCCCGGCCCGGGCGACATCCGCGGGCGCTGCCACACCCACCTCTGCCAGCCGCTCTCCCGTGGCGGGTTCGTTCACCTGCTGAACCCCGCCCTCGGACTGCCGCCAACCGCCGCTGTAGATCTTTCCGGTCCATTCGGCCGCGTCCGGCCATGTCTCCTCGCCGGTGACAGTCATGGCACGGCCCTCCAGCCCCGGTGCATGGATACTTCGTTACATATCCTTAATCAGGATATATGTCCCACTACCTCTCATCTGTTGCTCGTGGCCGGGCCGGGACGCACGGTGGAGAGACCGAAGTGAGGGCGCATGAACACGATGACGGGCTCCAACACCGGCGGCGACGACCGGTCTGCGTGGCGGCCGGACGACCCCATCGACGAGTCGGCCACGGCCGGAGCCGGCGTGGACTCGAACGGCATCGTGACCCGGTGGAGCGAGGGAGCACGACGGCTGCTCGGATACCGGTCATCCGAAGTCATCGGCCGGCCCGCGGCTTCGCTGTTGGCAAGGGAGGCTCCCGCCGAGACGCTTCGTTCCCTGAAAACGCTGCCGAGGTGGAACGGGACGGCGACTCTCCTGCATCGGGACGGCCACCACCTCGCGGTAGACCTTCTGGCCCACCGCCGGGAGCCCGACGGCGAGGACGCAGGACGCGGCGAGTGGCTCCTGGTCTCCCCCCTGGCCCGGTCGCCGTCGCCGCTCCACGACGATGCGCTGGTGATGTGGGCGTTCACCCGCTCCCCGTTCACGACGGCGCTCTACGACACCGGCCTGCGGCTGCGGCGGGCGAACGCGGACATGGAGCGGGTGATGGGTCTGCCCGAGGCGGCGATGCAGGGTCTGCGCGTATCGGAGATCGTGGTCGACCCGGAGAGCGACCGGACGGAACAGTGCATGCGGCGGGCGCTGGAGACCGGCGAACAGCAGCATCTGCAGCAGTCCCTGCACCTGGCGGGCCACGAAAGCCAGACCGTCTGGACGACTTTGCTCACCCCCGTACGGGACGCCGAGGGCGAGATACGGGGGGTGCTCCTCTCCGCACACGACGTGACCGAGGAACACCTGGCCAAACAGCGCCTGGCCCTGCTCAACGAGGCCAGCATCCGCATCGGCAGCACCCTGGACCTCGCCCGGACCGCCCAGGAACTCGCCGATGTGGCCATCCCCCAACTCGCGGACTTCGTCACCGTCGACCTGCTTCCCGCCATCGAAGGCGGCGACGACCCGCGCGCCGGCTCGCCACCCAGCCCCGTCATGCTGCGCCGTGTCGCCTACCAGTCCGTGCTGGAGGGCTGCCCCGAAGTCGTGGTGAAGCGCGGAACGGTGGCCGCGTACCCGGACGATTCGACTGCGGCCAGGTGCCTGACCAGCGGCCGGCCGCTGATCGAGAACGTGACCGCTTCCGCGATGGACCGGGTGGCGAGCCAGACCCCGGACCGGGCCGAGCGGATGCGGCGCTACGGCTTCCACTCCGTGCTGGCCGTGCCGATGCGCGCCCGCGGCATCACCCTCGGCGTGGCCACCTTCTCCCGCCACCGGCGCCCGGAACCCTTCGAGCAGGACGACCTGCTCCTGGGCGAGGAGATCACCGCCAGGGCCGCTGTCTGCATCGACAACGCCCGCCGCTACACCCGCGAGCGCCGCACCTCCCTCACCCTGCAAAGCAGTCTCCTGCCGATGCGGCTGCCCCCGCAGGCCGCCGTCGACGTCGCCTCCCGCTATCTCCCGGCCAGTACGCAGGCCGGTGTCGGCGGCGATTGGTTCGACGTGATCCCGTTGTCCGGCGCCCGGGTCGCGCTCGTCGTCGGCGACGTCGTCGGCCACGGCATCCAGGCGTCGGCTGCCATGGGACGACTGCGTACCGCCGTGCGCACCCTTGCCGATGTCGACCTCCCTCCCGACGAACTGCTGACCCACCTGGACGACATGGTCATTCGCCTGTCCGCCGAGACCGAAAGCGAGGTCGGCACCGCCGGCGACATCGGCGCGACCTGCCTGTACGCCGTCTACGACCCGGTCTCCCGGCGCTGCGCCATGGCTCGCGCGGGCCACCCCGTACCCGCGCTGGCGACCCCGGACGGCGAGGTGGTGTTCCCCGACGTCCCTGCGGGCCCTCCGCTGGGGCTGGGCGGCCTGCCCTTCGAAGTCACCGAGATCGAGCTGCCCGAAGGAACCGTTCTCGCGCTGTACACCGACGGCCTCATCGAGGCCCGCGGCCGCGACCTCGACGAAGGCCTCGACGCACTGCGCGGGGTCCTGGCCCGGCCGGCCCGGTCCTTGGAGAGCACCTGCGACACCGTGCTCCAGACTCTTCTCCCGGACCAGCCCGCCGATGACGTGGCGCTGCTGATAGCCCGCACCCGCGCCCTGGACGCGGCCCATGTCGCCACCTGGGATGTGCCGCCCGATCCCGCAGCGGTCGCCGCGGCGCGCAAGAACGCCACCCGGCAGCTGACCGCCTGGGGCCTGGACGAGGCCGCCTTCGTCACCGAACTGGTCGTCAGCGAACTCGTCACCAACGCCATCCGTTACGGCGGCGCCCCCATCCAGCTCCGGCTCATCCGCGACCGCAACCTCATCTGCGAAGTCTCCGACGCCAGCAACACCAGCCCCCACCTGCGCCGCGCGCGAACCTTCGACGAAGGCGGCCGCGGCCTGCTCCTGGTCGCCCAGCTCACCCAGGGCTGGGGCACCCGCCAGACGTACACCGGCAAGACGATCTGGGCCGAACAGACCCTCTCCCCGCATTCCCCACCGTCGACGGAGACGGACTGACCGGTACGGCAGTCCTGTTGCCCAAGTTGCCCAAGTTGCCCTTCGCTACACGAGTGGGAAAGTGGAATACAGAGACTGACGATCCCGTCGTTGCAGCCCGCGGAGTCGCATAAGGGGTGACGGTGATGGCAGATGCCCAAGAGAGCGGCTTGCAGCTCTCCCAGATGATTGCGGCACTCCGCGACGAACTTGAACTGGCCCAGCAGAATGCGGAAGAAGCAAATCTGCGATTCGGCATTTCTGGCGTCGAAGTCGAAGCCACCGTCCAGGTATCCAAGGAGTGGGAAGGAAAGGGCGGTGTGAAGTTCTGGGTCATCGAGGCGGGTGGCGGCCGAACGAGCGGTAATTCCACTAGCCAGCGGATCAAGCTGGATCTGACCGTACCCAACGGTCTGCGCATCGCCGACCCCAAGGGGAACGTGCAATGACGCGTATGAATGCCGAGTGTCTGGTGTGCGTCGAGACAGCCGAACAACGCGGTTCCGGTTACCTGCTGGCACCCAACCTCGTCCTGACGGCAGGGCATTGCGTCGAGTCGGCGGGCACCCAGGTCGAGGTCAAGAGGTTCGAGCGCCACGCGGACGGTCTGTACGGCCTGACACACCCGCGCACCTTCCGGGTCGAGGTGAATGGCGAGAACGGCTCCCCAGGCGAACAAGAAGTCGATTTTGCGCTGCTGACCAGTACCGACGAGGATCCGTTCGCCATAGGTGAGAGCACTTCGTCCGACGACGTACGACTGGGCCGTCTCGTCGGCATGGCCGCCGTTCCGGCACAGGCCTTGGGCTTCCCCAGGGCGCAGGTCGGATCGAGCCGCATGAACGTCGAGGACGCCCGCGGCACCATTCGTCCGCTGGCCGGCGCCCGCTCGGCCAGTGATTCCGGCGTCTTGACAGAGAGGTTGAACTTCCAGGTCGAGACCGGGGCGCCGACGAGCCGTCCGGGAGCATCCCTGTGGAGTGGCATGTCCGGCTCGGCCCTGTTCAGCGGCGACCACCTCGTGGGTGTCATCGTGGAAGACCGCGCAGCCATGAACGGTCGATTGCATGCCGTCCCTGCCGGCCGGATATTCGGCGAGCAGGGCCGCCCGGACGCGAACCAGTGCCTCAACCGGGCACTCGGGCTCGAACCGGCGACACCCGTGAAGCCGGACCCCGTATGGGCAGGCGGTGACGTTCTGCGACCGCCTTACGAGCCCATGCCGATGCGGTACCAGTGGTCGGAGGCCGACCTCCTGCGGGCCCGCCACGATGTCGTGCCTTTCCGGGGCCGGAAGGAACAGCTCAGGGAGCTGATCGAATGGTGCCAGGGAAACACCGAGCGGCGCGTGTACGCGCGGCTGCTGTCCGGGGACGGTGCGGTGGGCAAGACCCGTCTCGCCCGGGAGTTGTGCCGTCGGATGAGCGACAAGGGCTGGATCGCGGGAATCATAGATCCCGTCGATCTTTTGCGCGTTGGCTTCTCCCAGCTCCTGGACCTGCCGGAACGTCGGCTGGTGGTCGTCGACGACGCCGATGCATATACCGGCCAACTGAAAACCCTCCTCGACGAGGCCATGAAAGATCGAAGTAGCCATCCCCTGCGGATACTGGCTATTGCCCACAGGGACGACCAATGGTGGCAGGCGCTCAGACGGCGGTACGAGGCGCTCCTGGAGGAACGGGACCCCCCACTCCTTACCGCTCCGGAATACGAAGAACGGAAAATTGTCTACGACGCCGCTCTGGGATCCTTCACCTCTTGGTACGAGCAGAAGGAAGCAAAACAGAAGACAGCCGCCGACCAAGTGAACGGAAATGCCCGGCCGACGCAAGAGCAGGTGAATCAACAAGAGGACGGACCGAATCTGGAAGAACCCGCCTTCGCCAGCTACCTGCTCGTCCTCATACAGGCTCTTGTGGACGCGCGCGCACGTATCGGAATTGAGGAGAGCACTGCGGTCGTAGGCGGCCCCCGGCCGATCTCCCTGCGGGCGGCACTGCTGGATTATGCCCTTGATGTGGAGCGGGAAGCGTGGCGAAAGACGGCCCGCCAAGCAGGGCTGTATGACGATCCGGTGCTTCTCGAACGTGTCGTTGCCGTCTCCAGCCTGGCAGTGACCGATCACTCCGTAGAAGGTGCGGGTGAGAGCGAAGCCGCGCGCCGACTGCGGCTGGTGCCTGATCTCGCCGACGAACCGGAGTGGCGTCGGCGCGCGTTCGCCCGCTGGCAGTACACACAGTTCAGCGGGGAGGGCTACCTGCGTACCCTCCAGCCGATGCGCCTTGCCAATCGCCTGGAAAGCAAGGTGATTGCGGCATTCCCGGAGTTGGCCATGCAGCTGCTCGATGTCGGGAGAACCTGCGACGGCACGCCCCGGACTCCTGCCGCACAGGCACGCCAGGTGCTCAACGTGCTTCAACTGCTGCAGTTCACCATGGCAGACGACGACAGGCCCGCAGACCGAACCGACGACACGCATCCGGCGGCGCAGCCGGACACGGAACAGTGCAAGGCGCGTCAGGCCTTGACAGCGGCGCTCCATCAGCATGCGGCCGCCCTGGTCCGGTTGGTCAAAAGTGTCGCACGCGCGGATCAGGACGACTCCGCGCGTCCCATCGGCACATCGCTGGCCGCGGCACTCGACTCCACGCTCCGCAGGGAGTCGGCGCAGGAGGTCGCCGCCCAGGTCCTGCGGGAGTTCGACGTGATCTGCCCCGATGCCATGCTCGAGCTGGCAACCGCCGTCGCGGAACACGCGGTGCAGTTCCACCGGCGCGCCTCCGGACCGCCCACGGAGGAGAACCGCAGAGAACTGGCTCGGGCCCTGCAACGGTGGTCGCTGTACCTGGCCTGTTCGGGCCTGCGCATCCGGGCGCACGAAGTCGCCGGGCAAGCCGTGGACACCTATCACGCGCTGCAACAGCTCAGTCCGTCCGAGGACCACGATTTCTACCTGGCCGAGGCGCTCAAGGAACTCGCGGACCGGCTCGTGGACATCGGACGGTTCGAGGACGCCGACAACTGCGCCCGTGACGCCGTGCGGCGCCTGGAGGCGCTGTTCCAGCAAAATCGGACCCGCAGGCACGCCTTCGGTCTGGTGAAGGCCTTGTGCACCCTGGCCACGGCAGCCCACAGCATCGGGCGCCAGCGCGAGGCCTTGCAGGCGGCGACCGAGGCATGTGAACTGATCGAGCAGTTGCCGGAGACGCGCCAAGGCGACGCCGAGTACGAGCCGGACGAGATCCAGGGCATGAAGGCGTTCGCGTTGCGCGTCCACGCCTGGCAGCTCGGCGCGAGCGGACATGTCGACCAGGCGGTGGCGAAGGCCATCGAGAGCGTCGAGACGTACGAAGCTCTGCGCGAAAGGCATCCCGGCCTGTGGAAGCGAGACGTCGCCGAAGCCCTGTCCGTCCTCGGCGTCCAGCACGCCGCCAGGGAGGAATGGCAGGAGTGCGTTGCCCAGCTCAGCAAAGCCGTGGACGGTCATTACAACGCCCTGGAGCGGGAGTACCGCGAGGCCGTGCGACCTCAACACGCCCTCGCGCTGGGCCGGTTGGCGGAGGCGTACCTGAGCAGCGCGCGTTCCCGGCCGGCCGAGATGCGGCACGAGGACCTGCAGAAGGCGCTGGAGTACGTCAAGCAGGCCTTGGACCAGTACGAGAAGATGCACAAAGAGGACAGCTGGGCCAACCGCGTCCATGAGGCGCGGACAAGCTGCCTGCAAGCGGAGATACTGCTCGAGCTCGGCACCACGGACCGCCAGTCCGGTGTCACGGCCGCCGGCCGGCAGAGCTTCGAGCGGGCCGAGGCCGCAGCACGGAGGGCCCTGTCCCTGTACGACGAGCTGGACGTACGCGCCTGGAAGCTCAGGTTTGACAGAGCCTGCGCACAAGCAGTGATGGCCAAGGCGTACGGAGGCCGGGGCCGTCCCCGAAGCAAGGTCCTGCGCGCGCACGAGCAGGCCAAGCAAGCATTCGCCCGGCTCGAGACCGAGGAGCCGGGGCGAGCCGAGGACGAGGTGCGGAAGATCGAGAGCACCATCGAGAGCCTCAAACAAGCGGGCCCACCCGTCCAGGCCCGCGCGAAGGTCTCGGCGAACCGGTCGGGCAAGCGGCGCAAACGTCACCAGCCGAACCCCCGCCTCAGGAGCCGTCAGAGCACACATGCGCGTCGGAGACACCGGTGAAGCCACCGTGGACCGGCACCGGACGACGCGACCCGCGCCGACATACGCGCGGTCCTGGTCACCACCCGTCTGCCCGACAACGGGCAGCAAAATGAACGGGGGCCTCGCCGGGCTGCGCCGACCGGGTGGGCAGACTGACGGTGACGAGGGCTCCGCCCGACGGGTGGTTGGCGAGCCTCACCTGCCCACCGTGGGCCGCGGCGATCGCGCCGACGATAACCAGGCCGAGCCCGCCGGCACGCGCGTGGGCGAGGGGGGTCGTAGGCGGCCGGCCGAGCATGGCGGGCGAAAAGCCCCTGCCCATGTCGTGTACGCGTACACGCACCACGCCGTCCGCGTGTTCGGCGCCGAGGGTGATGCGGCCCGGTCCGGTGGGGCCGGAGTGCCGCAGGGCGTTGTCGAGGAGGTTGTGCAGGACTTGGCGCAGCCTTACCGGATCGAGATCGGCGGTTGCTTCGGGGCCGCCGGGAGCCTCTACGACGATCGTCGCGCCCTCGGCGGTCGCGCGGACGCGGAAGGCCTCGGCCCCGTCCGTGAGCAGCCGCGGCAGGGACACCGGCTCGCGGCGCAGCGGCAGCCGGCCCTGTCGGGTGCGGGCGAGGACAAGGAGATCCTCGGCGAGACCGACGAGCCGGTCGGTCTCGGCGGCGGCGGAGCGTAGGGCGGCATCGAGTTCCGTGCGGTCGCGCGGGCGTGCCGTGGCCAGTTCGAGCTGGGCCCGCAGCAGTGCCAGCGGGGTGCGCAGCTCGTGTCCGGCCATGTCGACGAAGCGGTGCTCGCGCTCCAGCGCCTCCTGCAGGCGCGCGAGCATGGCGTTGAGGGTGTGCGCGAGCCGGGCCAGTTCGTCCCCGGTCGGCGGGACGGTCAGGCGCCGTTCCGGCTCGGCCTCGGAGATCGCGGCGGCCTCCCGGCGGATGCGCTCGACCGGACGCAGGGCAGCGCCCGCGAGCAGCCAGCCCGCGTACGAGGACGCCGCCAGGGCGAGCGGGCCGCCGATGAGGAGCAGGAGCAGCAGTCGGTCCAGTGCCTCCGCACGGTCGCCGAGCGGCGCGCCCACGACGAGGACGGCGGGCTGTGCGACCGTCCCCGGCAGACGGACGGGCAGCGCGAGCAGCCGGGCAGGGTCGTCGATGCCCACGACATGACGGCTGAGGAAGACCGGCTCGGTGACGGTCCGTGTGGTGCCCTGGGGCAGCATCGGCGCGGCCGCGACGGCCGGGGTCGTCTCGACGACGTCACCGTACGGCGTGAGGATCTGGCCGAACGACTCGTCGGCGTCGATGAGTCCACGGCCCGCGTCCAGCGGAGCCCGTTCGCGCCGGTCCAGCGCGCTGACGGTGGCCGCGGCCCGTGCCCTCAGGTCGAGGTCGACGGCGCGGGTCAGTTCGGTGCCCATCCGTGTGTAGAGGAAGGCGCCCAGGGCGGTCAGCACCACCGCCATCGCCAGGCACGAGGCGAGGGTGAGGCGGAGCCGGACGGGGAGCCTAGCCAACAGGGTGCGCATGATCCGCGTGGTCCTTGCGGTCGTCTCTCAGCCAGTAGCCGGCGCCGCGGGCGGTGCGCAGCGACTGCCGTCCGAAGGGGCGGTCGATCTTCTGCCGGAGGTAGCCCACGTACACCTCCACGACGTTCGAGTCCGCGTCGAAGGTGAAGTCCCAGACGTGTTCGATGAGTTCGGCCTTGGACAGCACCTGTCCGGGCCGCCGCATCAGGCACTCGAGGAGCGCGAGCTCCTTGGCCGTCAAGGTGATCGGCGAGCCGTCCCGGGCCACGGAACGGGCTGCGGGATCGAGGGTGAGATCGCCGACGGTGAGCACGGCGGGCCGTTCGCGGGCACCCCGGCGCATCAGCGCACGCAGCCGGGACAGCAGTTCGGCCAGCGCGAACGGCTTGACGAGGTAGTCGTCCGCGCCCAGGTCCAGGCCGCGCACCCGGTCCTCGACGGCGTCCCGTGCGGTCAGCAGCAGGACGGGCGACCACCGGCCGCCGGCGCGGATCTCACGGAGCACCCCGAATCCGTCGGTGTCCGGCAGCATCACGTCCAGGACGATCACGTCGTAGTCGGTCTCCCCGGCGTACCAGAGGCCGTCCTCGCCGGTGGCGGCCACGTCGACCGCGAAACCGTTCTCCGCCAGGCAGCGCCGCAGCAGCTCCGCCATGGGTGCTTCGTCCTCGACCACGAGAATCCGCATGGCGCCCGCCTCCTCGCGCAGACCCTGCTTGTGTCCAGCGTAGTGGGGGGTGGCTAAGGGGACGCTGAGTCCGTCCGAGCGGACCCCGGGACCCGCGGAGACCGTTTCAGCGTCTCCTTAGCCACTCGCGAGCAGGCTCGAAGCCACAGTTCGACGAGGGAGTCCCCGATGATCGGCAAGGGCATGACACGCAGAGCACTGGTCCGCACCGCCGCCGGCTGCACGGCCGCGGTCGCGGTCGCGCTGACGGCCTGCTCATCCGGTTCCGGAAGCCCGGGCCATCAGCCCTCGGCGCCCACGACGAGAATCAGCCCGGATCCCCGCAGCTTCTCGGCGACCGTCGACAACCCGTGGTTCCCGCTGCCGCCCGGCCGGACGCTGGTCTACAGCGGTATCAAGGACGGTGAGAAGTCGACGGAGTACCTCACCGTCACCCGCGAGACCGAGAAGATCACCGGCATCCCCTGCCGCGTCGTCGAGGACCGCCTCTACACCGGCCACAGCCTCCAGGAGGCCACCCGCGACTACTACGCACAGGACGCCACCGGCAACGTCTGGTACTTCGGCGAGGACACCGCCGAACTCGACGCCCACGGCAACATGCTCTCCACCGAGGGCACCTGGCACGCCGGCCGTGACGGCGCCCGCCCAGGCATCTTCCTGCCCGCCCACCCCGTCCCCGGTGCCGCCGGACAGCAGGAGTACTACCCCGGCCAGGCCGAGGACCGCTTCCAGGTCCTGGACCTGACCTCCCGGGTGTCCGTCCCGTACAAGACATTCACCGGGGCCCTGCGCACGAAGGAATGGACACCGCTGGAGCCCGGCGTCGTGGACAACAAGTACTACGTCAAGGGCATCGGCACCGTGAAGGAGGTCACCGTCAAGGGCGGCCCCTTCGAGGAGAACGTACTGACCGCTGTCAGAGGCTAGGACCCGCTGGACCGGACCCGGCGCTCGAACAGCCGGGCCGGCTCGGCACGCAGCGGGGGCGACGCGGCGTGCAGTCGCCCGTCGCTGGGCTGGGACGGGTACGACGCCTTCCTGCCTGAGCAACCAACCGCCGTACGTCCCGGACCGCTACCGGGCGTTGATCGGACGCCTCGCGGGATCGGCTCAAGTCCGCGTGTACCACGAGGTGTTCGACGCCGTCCCGGTCGAGCACCGGCGCCGCCGGCCTCGCCGTGAGGCGAAGCGCGACGGTGCTGGTGTTCAGAGCCGGTGGCCGAGGCGGCCGGGTGCCGGCGTCAGCTCCTGGTCCACTGCTGGTTGCTGCCGCCGTTGCAGTACCAGACGTCGACCGACGTGCCGTTGCCGGTGCCCGCTCCGGCCGCGTCCAGGCAGAGCGCCGGGTTCGCGACGCTGGTCACGGAGAGGTCCGCGTTCACGTTCCACTGCTGTGCCGCCGTACCGGTGCAGTCGGTGATGATCGCGGGGTCTCCCGCCGTGGTTCCGGTACCTCCGACCGTCAGGCACTTGTTGCCGTAGACGGTGAGTTGCTTGTTCGTGTCCCAGTTCCAGGACTGGTTGCCGCCGGCGTTGCAGTCCCAGAGGTCGAGCTGGGTGCCGTTGGCCGTGCTGAAGCCGGGCACGTCGACGCAGCGGCCCGAGCCCACTCCGCGCAGGACCTCACCGGGAGGCGCGGGGGGCAGGTCGTTGACCGGCGGGGTCTTGCCGAAGCCGTAACCCCAGCGCAGCAGCGCGACTCCGGTGGCGCTGTTGTCCACGAGGTTGCCCTCGGAGTCCAGCGACTCGATCGAGTAGGAGTCGCCGAAGCGCAGGCCCGGCCAGTACACCAGTCCCATCCCCTTGCTGCGGGCGGTGTTGGCCACGGACGCGAGGTACGAGGTGTAGATGTTGCCGTTCCACGCGCCGTAGTTCAGGCCGATGGTCATCGGGGAGCCGGCCTCGTCGATGATGGTCCGCTCGGCGTACTTGCCGATCCGGGCTTCGAGGTCGGCGGTCCAGTCGGACTGCTGGGTGTAGCTGTTCCAGAACCCGTAGAAGTGCAACGACAGCAGGGTTCCGCGCAGTTCGCGTGCCGCGCCGACGCCGGTGACGTTGTCGTTGTAGCCGGTACCGCTGATCACGACACGGCCGCGCGGGACGTCCTTGTGCTGGGCCAGCCAGCCGCCGGTGACGGACACCCACTGGTCCAGGGTGTAGCCGTGCGGCTCGTTCATGGGCTCGAAGTAGACCCGTGGGTTGTGCTTGTACTCCCGCACCACGGTGTTCCACATCGTCTTCCAGGCGGCCGGGTCGTCCACCAGGCCGTCCTTGCTGGAGTCGGCCTCCCAGTAGCTGACGATGACCTTGTCGCCGTGCGCCGTGGCCGAGTCGATCGTCGCCCGGTACGACTTCCACCAGGTGGTGCCCACGGTGGCCGGGTTGATCGGCAGTCGCAGCGTGTTGGCGCCCAGGTTCTTCTTGAAGCCGCGCACCATCCTGTCCGTGGTGCGGTACACGGTGCGGTAGTCGTCGGTCACCGACAGCCCGCTCGGCACCACGGCGTCACTGGCGTAGTTGTCGCGCGGGTCGGCCCAGTTCACTCCGCGGAAGTCACTGGTGCCGCCCTTCGACGTGGGCTGCACCGACGCGGGCGAGGCGGCCTGGGTCTCGGGAGCCTGCTGGGCGAGGGCGGGGCCGGGGGTGGTCAGCAGCATGAGTGTCGCGCCGAGGCCGGCCATGAGGACGGTGGCCAGTCTTCTCGACCTCGTCGGGGTCTTTGTCATGTCGTCTCCAGTGACGGGAAAACGTGGAGGGCGGAGTGCGGGTTCGTCACCTGAGCCGAGGCACTGATGAATTTGATGAACCTGATGAACCTGGGTCCGGGTGCAGACCTGGACCCCGTCAGAACCGGCCATGTTTACGTAACCATGGCGGAGATTGGCACAGCGCCCCCGCGAGTGACAAGACCCCTGACAGTGGAAGATGGCCTGCATGACAAGGTCTGCCGCGTCCCACGAGGTCGACGCCCCCGCGCCGCCGACCACGCTGTATCTGGTCAAGCAGTTGGAACTGGCCGTACGCGCGCGGCTGGACGAGGTGTTGCGGCCGGTGTCGATCACGCCGCCGCAGTACGCGGCCCTGACCGTCCTCGAGCGCCGCTCCGATCTCAGCACCGCGGAGCTCGCCCGCAACTCCTTCGTCACCGATCAGAGCGCGGCGGACATGGTCGCCGTGATCGAGGAGCGCGGCCTCGTCACACGCGTACCCGACCCGCGGGACCGCCGCCGACGTGTCCTGCGGCTGACCGGCGCGGGACGGGAACTGCTCGACCAGGTGCGCGAGGACGTGGAGGGCGTCGAGGCGGCGATGCTCTCCCCACTCACCGCGGACGAACACACGGATCTGCGCCGCTACGTCACCCTCTGCCGGTCCGCGTTGTCCAGCACGCCTCCGCAGTGACCGTCCCGGACGGGTGACGGGCGGGCTGTCGTCCGCCCGCCACCCGCGGCCGGCTCGGAAGGAGTGTCACCGGCCGGGCTCGCCCAGTCCCCCGACCAGGCGCGGCACGGCGAAGGGCACGTAGCGGGCAGCGGTGCTGTCGGCCAGGTCCAGCGAGGCTGCCGCGGCGTTCAGCTCGGCCGGGGCCGTGATGTCGCCCCAACGGCCGGTGTCCAGACGGTGCTCCAGCGCGTGCAGGGCCGTGATGGTCTCGGCCGGCTGGAACGCGCAGTGGCCGGTGCCGTTGATGTAGGCCTGCCGGAGCAGACTCCCGCTTCCGGCCCGCTTGACCTGTCGGGCGTACCAGTTCTCCTGCTCGACCGGCACCAACTGGTCATGGATGGTGTGGATGTTCAGCTCGGGCACGGCCAGGTGCCCGGTCACCATCGACGTGCGGGCCAGCGTGGCCACCGCCTTCGGGTCGGCGTGGATGTCGGCGTCCCGGGTCAGGGTCGCCAGGTCCGCGCGCAGGTCCAGTCCTGCCGCCCGGTAGAGGGCCCGCACCTGGTCGGCGTGCGTGCTGCTCGCCAGGGCCGCGGCGAAGTCCACACCGGCGGTCCAGGAGCTGTTGCCGCCGGCGGCCAGCTCGATCTGCGGCCGGGCGCCCTCGTAGCGGCTCCACCCGGGGCCGACCAGGGCCTGCTGCTGCTGAACCTCCTGGGCCTCGTAGTCGCGGGGACCGGGCGCGGCGGCGCCGGTGTACCAGGTCGGCTCGTTGACGAGGGCGGCGGCCAGGGCGATCCGGGCACGCCCTTGCGGGGTCTTCTGAGCGTCGGTGGTGACCTGGTTGAGGGCGGCGACTGCGGCGGTGGCGTCGTCGGCGTTCTTGTAGTCGACCAGCTGGATCGGCTTCGGGGACAGCAGACGCGATGCCGCGTACTCACCGGCGAGTTGGTAGTTGTTGAGGTTCAGCGCGCCGGCCACCAGGCCGCAGGTGGTCAGCGTGCCGTCGATCCGGCCGTGGGCCTTCTGGGTCTCCAGCGCGCTGACCAGGCCGCCCATCGACTGCCCCCACGCGATCGTGCGACGCGGCTCGCCGACGATCTTTCCGATGGCCTCCAGGGACCCGAACTGGTCGTCGACCGCGGAGGACAGGGCCCACAGCGAAGGGCCCGAGTAGGAAGACCCGACCATCGCGTAGCCCGCGGCGAGGAGGTCCTTCTTGGTGGCAGGGTTCGGGGCGTTCTGCGCCACCATCGAGGAGTAGCCGTGGCTGAACAGGATCATGGTGCCGTTCCAGTTGGCCGGGACATCGGCCACCCAGGTGGCGCCGTCGGCCAACGTGCCGCTGTAGCTCTGGGGCGCCGTGTCGGCCTGAGCCGCCCCGGCCGGCGACACCACGCCCCCGACGACGGCCGTGACGCACGCCGCCCTCGCCCATCGCGAACCCAACCGTCGCATGGACAACTCCCTTCCGGCGAGCCGCTGTACGCGCCCCGCGTGCCGATGAGACCGCGGCCACCGTGACACACCATCAACAGAGATGTACAGGATTCCTGTGCATTTTTGGCCGCAGCGACACCGGCCATGGCGGGCATGCGACATGATCCGAAGACGGCGGCCGATGGAGGCGCCGGAATTGGCCCGGACGAGGTCGACAGGCTCCAGCCCGGTACGGATCCCACCCCGGTCCCCTCCGTCCGGCCTGCTCCCCGACGACCGGGGATCCGCGTCCTGACCGGCGTCTCCCACAAGGAGACCGACTGTCCGGACCGAGATCGCCGGACCGCTGCTCCACCAAGGAGGCGAGGTACTCCAGCAGGGCGGCCCGCCCGGTCCGTGCAGCGTCCGCCGCGCGGGCCGCCGTACCCGCTGATCGCGCCGGCGGCCCCGTCCGCGAGCCGGTCCGCGGCGCCCAGCTCCTCCAGGCACCGTGTCACCACCGCCCCCACGGCCGGACGCAGACGCTCCATCCGGCCGGGACCGAACGCCGCGACAGCAGTCGGCGGAACCGGTCGTGCTCCTGCTCCGCCGGATCACGACAGCGCACCCGCCCACGGGTCGGGCCCCGAAAGCACAGCGGCGCCACCCGGCCTCTCGCTCCGAAACGTGGCACGAAGAGCGCGGACGAGATCCCTACGAAGTCGCTGCCCACCGCCGACGAATTTCCGGTGCGACCGACGCCGACTTGAGGGTCGTGGGCCTGCCCGGTTTTGGAGAAGACCTGGGTGGGCCGAACCTTGTGGGGCTGTCTTCCGCGCGCGTAGCGTGTGTCGTGGCCTGGTGCCTGTGAGGTGTCGCCAGGGCGACATCGGTGAAGGGGCTGACCCGCCAGGCGAAGGTGCGGAGCGCGTTGCGCGTCTGATCACCGGGGGTTGTCGTGGTGACGTTCAGACTTCTCGGGCCCGTCGAGTTATGGGGCCGAGGCCCGATCGACGTGGGTCCTCCGCAGCGGCGGAGCGTGATGGCGGCGCTCGCGGTGGACGCCGGCCGGGCAGTGCCGCTTGAGACACTGATGAGGCGTGTGTGGGGTGAGGATCCGCCGGAGGGGGCCCGTCAGGCGCTGTACGCACATGTGGCCCGTATCCGACGGGTGTTGGCAGCCACCGGGGCCGTTCGCACGCCGGGCCTGCTTCGGCGGAACGGCGGTTACCTGCTGGACATCGACTCCGAAGACGTGGACCTCCACCGGTTTCACCGCTTGGTCGCCGATGCCCGCAGAGCCGGCCGGGGCGACGCCGAACAGGTGACGATACTCCGCGAGGCCTTGGACCTGTGGCGCGGGGAGCCGCTCGCGGGACTGTCCGGGGAGTGGGTGTCGCGGATGCGCGACACCTGGCAACGGCAGCGGCTGGACGCGGTCACGGCGTGGGCCAACGCGGAGACGGCAGTGGGCAACCACGCGGTGGTGATCGACCGGGTGCCCGAGCTGATCGACCAACACCCGCTCGTGGAGCCGCTGGTGGCCGTGTTGATGCGGGCACTGTACGAGGCGGGGCGCGGTTCCGAGGCTCTGGAGTGCTTCGCCGAGACCCGGAAGCGGCTGGCCGATGAACTGGGCGCCGATCCGGGGACCGAGCTCCGGCGACTCCACCGGTCGATCCTGCGGGGTGCCCCCGAGCCGGCCGAGGTCACGGATCCGCCGCCCTCAACACGTCCGCGGTCCGCGCCTGTTCTGGCGCGTCTGCCCATGGACGTACCCGCTTTCACCGGCCGGGAGGAGGAGCTGGCCCAGCTCGACAAGATCCTCGCGGAGGGCTTGGGCAGCCCTGCGGGGGCGGTGGTCTCGACCCTCTCCGGGACCGCGGGTGTAGGGAAGACGGCTCTGGCCGTCCACTGGGCACACCGGGTGGCCGACTGGTTCGAGGACGGCCAGATCTACGTGAACCTCCATGGTTTCGAGCCTTCGCGGCCACCCGTGACCCCGGCGGAGGCGCTGCCCCGGCTGCTGGAGACGTTGGGCGTGCTCCCACAGCACATGCCGGTCAGCCCGGAGGCGCAGGCCGGGCTGTACCGGAGCCTGCTGGCGGGACGACGGATGCTGGTGATGCTCGACAACGCACGGGACGCCGAACAGGTACGGGCGTTCCTGCCCGGCAGTCCGGGGTGCTTCACCCTGGTGACCAGCCGGAATCGGCTCTCCGGCCTGATCGCCCTGGAAGGCGCCCGGAGTCTTGTCCTGGATGTGCTGCCCGCGACGGAGTGCCGGCGGCTGCTCGCTCGCCGGACAGGGGCCGAGCGCGTGATGTCCGAACCGCTGGCGGTGGACGAGATCGTGAGCCGCTGCGCGCGGCTGCCGCTGGCCCTGGTGGTCGTGGCGGCCCGCGCGGCGATCGAGCCGGGGCTCGGCCTGGCACGGCTCGCCGCCGAACTCCGGGACGCCCAGGACTCCCCCGACGGGCTGGACAGCTTTGGCAACGAGGACACGCGGGCGGACATACGGGCCGTGTTCTCCTGGTCGTACGGCACCCTGAGCGCTCAGGCCGCCCGGGTGTTCCGGCTGCTCGGCGTACACCCCGGCCCGGACATCAGCGTGCCCGCCGCCGCGAGCCTGGCCGGGCTCCCCGTCCGGCACGCGGGCCGACTGCTGACCGTACTGGCCGACAGCTGTCTGGTCACGGAGCACTCGCGCGGCAGATACGTACTCCACGACCTGCTGCGGATGTACGCCGCCGAACTCGCCGGCACCGCGAACGCCGCGGACGAGACGCAAGCGGCGGAAGACCGCTTGTTCGGCCACTATCTGCACTCCGCCCACTCCGCGGACCGCATGCTGGATCCGCACCGCGACCCGATCGCGCTGCCGCCCCCGGTCCCCGGCGTCTCCCCCGAACACGCCGCGGACCACGGAGAGGCCCTTGCCTGGTTCACAGCCGAGCACCCCGTGCTCCTCGCGGTGGCGCACCGGTCGGGCATCACCACGCAGGGGCCGGATGCCCCGACCTGGCAGCTGACCCGCGCCCTGACCACGTTTCTACAGCGCCGCGGCCACTGGTCCGACTGGGCCACGGCCCAGGAGGCCGCGCTGGACGCCGCACTGCGCTCGGCCTCCCCGGCCGGGGAGGCCGAGGCCGGGGAGGCCGAGGCCCGCAGCGGCCTCGGCCGTGCCTGCACCCGCCTGATGCGACTGGACGACGCGCTCACCCACCTCGCCCGCGCCCTGGATCTCCACCAAGCCCTCGGCAACCGCACCGAGCTGGCCCACACCCACCTCGACCTGGCCCGCCTGCACGCCCGACGGGACACCTACCCCGAAGCCCTGGCCTGTGCCCAGGAGGCCCTGGACCAGTACACCTCCTTGGGCCATCGGACCGGACAGGCCCGGGCCCTGAACTCGGTCGGCTGGTACCACTCGCAGCTCGGCGACCACCGCCAGTGCCTCGCGTTCTGCGGGCAGGCGCTGGAGCTCTTCACCGAACTCGGCGTCCGCGACGGGCAGGCGGACACCTGGGACAGCCTCGGCTACGCTCACCACCACCTCGGCGACCACCGCCGGGCCGCGGCCTGCTACGACAACGCCGTCGCGCTGTTCCACGGTCTCGGGGACCGCTACTACGAGGCCGACGTACTCGCCCACCTCAGCGAGAGCAACCGGGCCGCCGGCGAGGCCGACGCGGCACGGCGGGCCGCCCGGCGCGCCGCGGACATCCTCGACGAACTCGGCGTCCCGGACTCGGACGGCATCCGCGCCCGGCTGCGCCGCCTCGGCCTGCCGGCCGGCCCCTGACAGGTCCCCCTCGGCATCCTCTGAGCCGACAGCCGACCGACGGGCCTGCGCGAACGCCCGGATCTTTTCACGGCCGGCCGTGGGCCCAGTGGTTCCGAAGGAAGGCTCCCGCCCGGCCCCTTCGGCCAGGGCCTCCGCGTGGACCGGGCCGGGGTCGCCCGGCCCGGCCCTCGGCCTGCGTACGACAGGCAGCGTGTCCGCACGGCGGGCCCCCCGGCGGGG